>DATLBX010000150.1:0-74768 GCA_035526705.1 Acidimicrobiales bacterium
GGCGGACAACCGCGGGCCCCACACGCCGAGGAGCCCGATTACCGCGTGGCGAGGCGTGTACTGCCCTGTTCCCACGGACTGCGCCGCGGCGATCTTCGACATCACCTCCGGATCCTCGAGATGGGCGATGCCGGGCGGGGAGAGCACGATGCGCATGACGCGCCGCTTCAGGTGACCGGTGAGGCGCTCGCCGAGGCCGTAGGCCATCGTGGCGCCTACGGCCCCGATCCCTTGTTGGAGCACGAAAAGGCCGACGGTGACTGCGAGGGCGAGGACAAGCCGCTCCCCGGCTGGCGACCCGAAGCCGCCCTGAACCGCGCCAGGAACCGATCCGACCAGGGCGCCACCGGCGAGGGTGAAGGCAGTCGGCAGCACCCCGGTGAGGAGCAGCACGAGCGCGCAAAGGCCGAACAGGAGGGGGTTCCGCGTGGCCATCAGTCGCAGGACAGGCAGCAGCGCGCCGCGCCCATCCTTGGCGTTCATGGGCTTATTTCTAGTGAGAACTTATAGAAATGTCAATCACTCTTGCCAGATTGGTATCTCTAATTGCTATTTGACCGAGGCGGAGGCAGCCATCGCCGCTTCAGCCTCGGCTTGAGCTTCGGCGGCGACATCGACCAGTTCCACGATCTCGTCTTCGCTGAACCCCGCCATGCGCCGGAAAGTGCGGGCGAGGTGGATGGGGCTTTCCTCGCTCTCACCACGGAAGCCGCCGAAACTGAAGAGCTTGTCGACCGCCCGTTGGAAGTCGAGTGCATTCTTCTGTCGCTCGGGGTCCTTGGCCGTCAGACGGCGTAGCCAATCCGAGCCCATTTTCACGTGGGTGACCTCGTCGGCCAGCATCCAGTCCTCGCAGAAGTAGAGGACCGGGTCGGTGACCGCGTCGCCGTATTCGCGCATGGCGTTGAAGACATCGATGGCCAGACCCTCGAGTGCCCGGTTCACGCCGGTGAGCCGCAGTACCGGGTCGGCGTTGCAGGCGGCCTCGAAGAGCATGGTCTGCTCGGCGAACTCGCCGATACGGGTCCCCATGTGTTCGGTGAGCTGGCAGCTGATCTCGACGTGGCGCGCCTCGTCCCAGCACTGGCGGGCCATGTCGAGCTTCATCTCGAAGGGGACCTCATCGGGCCCGGTGCCTGTGTCGAAGTCGTAACAGGTACGGCCCGCCCCCTCCAGTGCCTGAATCTCGCCGACGAAGATGGAGTGCATCAGCTGGCGAGACGCGTCAGGAGACTCGAGTGCATTGGGTGCGAAGGCGTTGCGCTTGTCGTTCGCCCGGCGGGAGTCAAAGACGAGCTCTTCGATCCGGATGCGCTCGAACCGTTCGTCCCGCGCCAGATCGTCCACGTTCAGCATGCGCTTCATGCCCCCAAGGTACCTCGCACTCGCTCGGGAGTAGGGTCCGTCCGCGGCTTGTCGAGCCGCGTCGAGACGAGAGAACGGGGAAGCCGGTGCGAAGCCGGCGCTGACCCGCAACCGTGGGCCGCACCAGCGGCGAGCCGGAATGCCGTTCTCTCGAATCGGCTCCGCCGTACCCGTCGTGGCCTCGCGGGAGGAGCCGGATGCGCATCACGCGCGGCCGCTCCTCGCGAGAGGTGAAAGGAACGTGATGATGCCGGGCAAGTCCCTCGTAGCCCTCGCTGGAGCAGGTGCGTTTGCGGTGCTGACGCTCGCCGGACCGGCCCAGTCGGCCACTACCACCCCTGTAAACGTTCGCGTCGGTGAGGGCTACTACCCCGCCGCGGATACGACCTCGCCGTACACGTATGTATCGCCGCCCTGCCCTGTATCCGTGTCCGGCATGGCCACCGGCATGGCGGCGCTCATATCTGCCGACGCACAGGGATGTGTTTCGTCCTTCACGATCGAAGGCGATGACGAATCCGGCCATTACCTCACCTGCATCGACGACCGATGCGAGGCGCTCGGCTTCTATTGGGCGATCTATCAGAACGGCGAGCTGACGTGCGTCGGTCTGGATGAAATTCGACTTAAGCCCGACGACGAACTCGCGTTCTCCTACGAGGGCTATCCGACGGCTTTGGCACTCGCCGGCTGTTGATCGCTCACCGATAACGTCGAGCAATGGCTGATCTGATCTCGGAGCGGGACGGGCACGTCGCCACGATCACGCTCAACCGTCCCGACCGGATGAACGCGATTTCCGGCGACATGCTCATCGACCTTTCGGCCGCGCTGCTCGAGGCGGACCGTGACCCCGACGTGCGGGTGATCGTGCTCACGGGTACGGGACGGGCGTTCTGCGCCGGTCTCGATCTGGTCGATGCCTCGGAGGGCAAGGGGCTGGGACCGGCCATCGGGCGCCGGCCCGGTGAACTCGACGTGCGCGACGCACCACCAGTGGTTCTTCACAAAATCGACACGCCGACCATCGCCTCGCTGAACGGCGGGGCCGCGGGCTATGGCTTCGATCTGGCGATGGGCTGCGACCTTCGCATCGCAGGAGAGTCGGCCAAGCTCGCCGCGGTATTCACGCGGCGCGGCCTTGTGCCCGAGAGCGGCGGGACGTGGATCCTCCCGCGCTTGATCGGCTGGGCCCGAGCCTCGGAGTTGTGCTTCAGCGGGCGGACCCTTCCCGCGAAAGAAGCGCTCGAATGGGGGCTGGTGAATCGTGTCGTCGCCGACGCGTCATTGGCCGAGGCGACCGCGGAGTTCGCGGCAGAGATTGCAGCGGCGGCACCGCTCGCCGTGCGCGCCACCAAACGGATGATGCGCGCCGGTTTGACCGAAAGCTTCGAGGACCACGTGCCACGGGTGTTCAACCAGCTCATGCCGCTCACGCAGACGAAGGACTTCGCCGAAGGAATGGCGTCCTTCCTGGAGAAGCGGCCGCCGAAATTCGAGGGGAAGTAGGCCGGCGCCTCAGGCCGAGGTCAATACGGGGAACGCCGCCCGGGCCTCCGGGTGATTCCCAAGCAGGCGCGCCAGGAGCTCCACCAACTGCTCGACGTCGTTGGTGATCGCATGGGCGCGGGACGACGAAAGGCAGAGCGTGCCGAACGTCGATCCCTCCGGCGTCACCACGGGCACTCCGAGGTGCGAGGCGGCTCGCACGACCTTTGCCAGGTCGTGGGCGGGATAGCGGGACGCGAGATCACCCTCGATGTACGCGCCGCTCCGTCGCGCCTCGTCCGATGGGGAGCCTGACAGGGAGAGAACCATTCCTTGGTGCACATCGAGCGAACTACCGGACGCCGCCACGGAGCACCGAATGCGCTCGACGACGTGGCTCGTATCGTCCTGGGTGAGAAACGCCGCTTCCGCGCCGCTGATCCGCACCAGCTGCGACAGCAGCGGTCCGGTCACCTCATCGAGCGGGGCGTCGGCGCGGGCGACCGCGGAAATAACGTCCATATAGCTCTGCTTGTCCTCGGATGGCGGTCTCAGGGGGATGGCCTCGAGCATCAGGAGGTGTCCCCCGAGCAGCTGGCCGAGTTCGTCGGCGGGGACGGGCTTGTACACGCCGAACCCCTGCGCGCTCTCGCAACCCTGCTGCCAGAGAAACGCGAGCTGCTCGACCGTCTCGACGCCCTCTGCCACGGTGGTCACCCCGAGGCTGTGGGCCATGGCGACTATGGCGGCGAGAAGTGGCGCTTCGTCTTCAGCCGACCGGATGTCGGCGATGAACGGTCGGTCGATCTTGATCTTGTCCACCGGGAAAGAGCGGAGGCGGCTGAGTGACGACGAGCCGGTGCCGAAGTCGTCGATCGCCAATTGGACGCCGAGCCGTTTCAGCGAGTTCACCGTCTCCAGCAGGTCCTGACTCTCGTCGGCGAGAGCGTTCTCGGTGATCTCCAGCACCAGGCTGGATGGCTCGAGGTCGGTCTTGCGCAACGCGTTGTAGACCTCGCCGAGCAGATGCGGGTGCATCACCTGGCGACCCGACAGGTTCACGCTGACGTAAAACGGCGGGTGCGTGGCATATGAAGTCTGGGAGATGTGAGCCTGACGGCAGGCCTCCATCAGGGCCCACCGCCCCAAGCTGATGACAAGGTCGCTCTCTTCCGCGACGGCCAGGAACTCCGAGGGCGCGGTCATACCCCGGCCCCCCTGGTTCCAGCGCATCAAGGCCTCGGCGCCGGCAATCCGTCCGCTCGGCAGGTCCACGATCGGCTGGAAGTACAGAACGAGCTCGTCTTGTTCCAAGGCGCGGCGGAGGTCGGACTCGACCTCCATGCGGCGCCGCGCCGTGGTCTGCATGTCTTGGCGGAAGACCGAGATGTTCGACTTGCCTTCGGCTTTCGCCTGGCCGAGCGCGAGGTCGGCGCTGCGCAGCAGACTCTCGGCGGTGAGCGCGGCGATGTCGCCGTTCGCCACGCCGGCGCATGCGCTGATCGGGATCTCGCGCCCGTGGAGCGCGAAAGGCTCCCGGAGCCGCGCCAGGGTTCGGTCCGCCGTCGACATCGGCGGGGGCTGGTCCCAACGTTCGAGCAAGATGCCGAATTCATCCGCCCCGACACGCGCCAGTGTGTCGCCCTTGCGGGACACCGCCTTGATACGGGTGGCCACTTCGATCAGCAGAAGGTCTCCTGCCGCGTGACCCAGCGTGTCATTCAGCTCGCTGAACCCGTCGACGTCGATGAGGACGACCGTAAGCAACTCGGGACTGGCGGCCAGCTTCTCAACCGCGCTACGCAGTCGGTCCAGAAACAGAACGCGGTTGCCGAGGCCGGTCAGCGGATCCTGCAACGCGCTGACGTCGAGTTGATCGTCGAGCGGCTTGCGACCGCCGACGTCTCGGCTGCTGAGCAGGTACCCGCCGACATCCGGATGCCGTCGGAGGTCCGAGACCGTGGTCTGGGTGAGCGTCCATCGCCCGTCACCACGCTTGAGCATCAGTTCCAGGGCGGCCGGCGGCGCGGGGGGAGCCGGCGCCTTCTTCAGGAAATTCACGACGTCCTGGCGGCCGTTCGGATGGATCAGGTCTCCGAACAGCGTGCCGACGAGATCACCGGCGCGGTGGCCGAGGATGCGCTCGGAGGGTCCGGTCTGCTGGAGAATCCGACCGTCCGGCGCCACGACGGTGAGGATGTCTACGCCATGCAGCACGCTGGCCTCGAGTTGGCGGTACAGGGTGAGGTACTCCACCTGCGCCAGGAGTTGCCGCGCCACCAGGAGAACGACGATGACCCCGGCATTGGTCAAGAGGAACATGTCGAGTGGACCTTGAGTGAGCCGCCGCGCCGCGAAAACGAGGCATAGCGCGAGCGGGATCATCGGCACAAGGACGTCGGCCGCGCTGCCGGCGCGCGGCGCGGCGCTCCTTCTTTCGAATGTCGCGTCGCCGGGGAGCGCGGCGACGGCGATCAGCAGCGTGCCGGCGATCCAGCTGACTGTCTCCAACCCCGGATCGGACGCGCCCGCGACTTCGAGGTAAGCGAAAGCGGCGTGACTGATCGTGTGAAGGCCGAAGCCGGCCATCAAGAAGACCCAGGGTCGCGTCAAGCGAAGTCGCGTGCTGCTTACGAGCAACAACGCGAGGACGGCTACGTCTCCGAGCGGATACCCGAGGGCAAGCGCCCGCTCGGGGACGCCGCCCGAGCCCAGCTGGAGGTCGCCGAGCACAGACATCCAGGCGACGAAGAGCAGAGCGCTGGCGATCAGCAGGCCATCCAACAGGGCGCGCATTCGCGCCGTGGAAGGTAGGACCGCTCCCAGAAGACTCAACACAGCGAGCGCGGCCGACAAGACGGCGACGGCGGCCGGGACGTCCGCAGGGGATGGAACGGGGAGTGCTCTCCCGCGCGCCATTTCCGCGTACGCGGCAAGCAGGTTCGACACGGACCAACACGCGGCGGTAAACGCGAGGAGGGCCCATCCCCAGCGGAATGACGCTCGCGATCGGAAGGCGGCGTCGCCCGCGGTGACTGCCGCGAGGACTGCCGCCGCTGTCACCGCGAACCGAGTCGCGAGGTGAGCGCCGTCCGGATCGAAAATCCTCTGCGCCGCGAACGGTGTGGCCACCAGCGCGAGCGCTACTGCACCGGCGGCAACCATCGCCGCGGCTCCGGTCCGACGCGGCTCCGGATCGCGCTCGGTTTCGACGTCGATGATGCAGCGAGCCTACCGAGGCGCTACCTAACTCATTGGGACTGCTGCGGCGCCGCCAGAAGTCGCGCTATGGCGAGGATGAGGTGGTCCTCCCAGGGGCGTCCGATCATCTGCACGCCGAGCGGCAGGCCTACCTCATCGGGGCCGGTTGGCATTGCCAACGCGGGCGACCCGGTCAGGCTTGCGGGCAATGTGAAGACGTAGTCCTCGCGCGTGTTCTCCCGCAGAAGCGGTGCTACGTCCGCCGCGGTCGGCGTCAGCAGGAGTTCGATTTCCTCCGAGACCGCGACGTAGTTGTTCCGGAATTCATCCCAGTTCTCGAGCTGCTGATCGACAGCCTCTCCGGTGAGTTCGTGGCGTTCCCAGTAACGCAACGTGATGTCCATGGCGGGGACTAGCCAGGGCATGGGCCAGTCGGTCCTTTCGAGGCCGGCGGCCTCGAGACGGCGCGCCGCGGCTTCGACCGCGGCCGCGGCCGCCGGTGCTGCGGTCCACGGTCCTTCTCCGGTGAGCACGGCGAAGCGCTTGCCCTCGAGCGGTTGGAACTCGCTGCTTTGCAGCGGCACCGGTGCCACGCCGGCATCTCGAAAGTCGGGACCAGCGATGACTTGCAGCGCGAGTTCGAGGTCGTCGACGGAGCGCGCCAGCGGACCGATCTGGGTGCGACCGTCACTCAACGCGCCAAAGGCGGGGAAGTGCCCCGTGCCGGGCACCCGTCCCGATGTTGGCTTCAGTCCGAACACCCCGCACCAGCCGGCGGGGAGCCTGATGCTTCCGCCGGAATCACTGCCGATCCCGAGTGGGGAAGCGCCCGCCGCTACGACGCAAGCCTCGCCGCTGCTGGAGCCTCCGGGAGTCCGGGTGGAGTCAAACGGGTGGCGCACCGCAGGTCCGCTGCCAGACGCCCGGGTCTTGCCCAACACGACGGCGCCGGCGGCTCGTAGCCTCGAAACGACGGTCGCATCGTTCGCGGGCCATCGGTCGAATGCGCCCCGGTTCCCGGCGCATGGAAATCCTTCGACATCGATCCAGTCTTTGACCGTGATGGGGAGCCCGTGGAGGAGCCCGACGGGACCAGCCTTCGCAAATGCTTCGTCGAGACGCGCCGCGTCGGACAGGGCCCGCTCGTCGTCGAAGGCGATCACCGCGCTGGTGGCCTCCTCGACTTGATGAAACAGCTCGAGATGCGCGGCGACCACTTCAGTCGCCGAGACATCCCCGCTCCGAACCTCCGCAAGCAGTTCTACGGCGGACTTCATCGGGCGTGGTGGGCGCGGAGGGACTCGAACCCCCGACATCTGCCTTGTAAGGGCAGCGCTCTAGCCAACTGAGCTACGCGCCCGCAACGCAACAGGTTACGGGCGCGTAGCTCATGGCCTGGCCTGTCACCCCTTCCCTGATCACCATGGCGAAGGGCTCGGGGCCCCCGCACTGCACTGGCTAGGCGATCTCGGGAAGAGGGACAGGGTTCTTCGGCGGGCGACCCCGCTTGCGCTTGAAAGCCAGGATCTTCCCGTTGAAGAAGAGCTGGCCACCCCACACGCCCCACGGCTCGGAGCGCTGCATTGCGCCGTCGAGACATGCCTGGCGAACCGGGCATGGGATGCAGATGGCCTTGGCCCTGGCTATGTCGAGAGGCTCTTCCGAGAAGAAGAGTCCGGTCAGGGCGCCTTCGTCCGTTCGGCAACGGGCTCGGCGCCAATCTGGGTTTGCCTCGTTTTCTGGTTCCTGTATCAGCTGCTCGATGGCGATCATCTCGCCTGCTCCGTTCTGGGTGCTGGCTGGAAGCCAACCTCCGTGTCTTCGATGACGTTTGGGGCATAGAAAAAGGCCGCCGGGGAATCCCGGCGGCCTCAGGCCTTGGCGAGGAGGGGGGACTGGAACTAACCGGTCGTTTCTCCTGCCGAGTCCGTCGGCCGCAGGTTGCTGCCAAGAACTGCGACTCCGTACACGGAGCCGGAGGCTCCGAGGGTCATGGAGCCGAGTCCCGGCAACACAAACGGGGTCACGCCACGCGTGCGCGGGCGCGCGGCCACCGCGGCACCTGCGTTCGTGGGCATCGCCCGATTGAGCCTGCTGAGCATCGCTGTCTGTGCTTCTCCTTATGTTCCGAGCGGTGTCCCGCTTGGATGTCTGCTGGTCGGCGCGGCGGCCGGGTTGCTACTCCGGCTGGAGAATACGAACAGATCGGGCGCGTGCTGTCAATTGATTAACGGGTAGCGGGCGGCGCCAGGTAGCGAGCGTGTGAGGCGAGCAGCTCGTCGAGCAGTGCCGGCGTGGCGGCCGCGACCGGACCACGTCGCTCGGCCGGATCTCGCACGAGCAGCTCGCGCCGTCCGACTTCGCCTACGACAGCACCGGCCTCCGTGCAGATGAGCGATGCCGCCAGGTAGTCCCACACTCCGTGGATTCCCACTGGTGTGCAGTCGATGTAGCCGTCCAGAACCCCGGCGGCGACGGCGCACATATCGAGCGCGGCTGCCCCGAGCGCCCGGAATTGCCGCCACCCGAAGTGCGCCCGCGGCCAGGCGGTGAGGCCAATGAGCGACTCCGACAGCTCCTCTTTGCCCGACGGCGCGATCGCCACTCCGTCGACGGTGGCGCCCCGGCCTCGTCGGGCTTCGAAGCGAATGTTCGTCGCCTGGTTCGCCACTACGGCGACGACGGGTCCTTCATCGTCGACGATGCAAATCGCGGTGGCGTACCAAGGCACGCGGTGCCACGCGTTGGTGGATCCGTCGAGTGGGTCGACCACCGCAAGGAGCGACCCCTCGGCGGGGGTTATGCCGCTCTCCTCGGAAAGGACGGTGAGACCCGAGGCGGTGAGCACCTCGAGCGCGGCAGCGTCGGCCACGAGGTCGGAGTAGTGCTGCCCGGGCCGGGTGCCGGCGAGGCCCCAGTCGTCGATGCCCGAGAGCGCGGTGGATACCGCGTCGCAGACCTCGTGCAGTACCGCCAGAAGCGCGCTGTCGTCAGGGGTTTTGTGTTGCGTCATGGGTGGCGCTGACGCTAGAGCCGGCCAGTAGCCATTGCGGCACTACCCTCGCCGCGAGTGGCAGCGATCGATGTGGCGGGGTACGTAGCGGAGCTCAAGGACCACGCCGTCGACCATGGGTTTCACGTTCACGACGAGCGTCACTTCGTCGAGACGTATTCGTTGCGGCAGGCGTGGGAGGTGGACCTGCATCCCGAGGAGGGGTGCGGCGGTCCGTTGGACCTCCACCTGTCGTTGGAGGTCGATCCTCGGGTGCTGCTGGCCTTCGAGGACATCGTCATGAATCTGGGCGAGGACGACGACCCGCCCGATGAGTTCCAGTTCCCGTTGACGTTCACCTGGGCGCTGCCACACCTGCCGAACGGTCCGGACTTGTTGACCTTGACCCTCGACCTCGCTGCGGTGGGTGGAATTGAGCTGCCGCTGGAGGTATCAGCCGGCGAGGTGTTCCCGTCCGCTACGGATGGGCGGGAACGGCGAATCACGGTCGCGGCGCGACAACAGGTTTCGCTCGCTCGGGTGCTGAACGGCGAGGAACTGCTGTGCGCCGTGTTCGACCGGTGTCTTGCCGTGAGTCACTGGATCCTCGAGCAAGCGCCGGGCTGGCTCGAGGAAGAGTGACCTAGTCCTGGTCCTCGTCCTCGAAGGACTCCACCCGGATGGTGGTTTCCACGGTTTCGGTGGTCCGTTCCTCAGCCCTGGGTGCGGCAGCCTCCAGCAGGTCGACGATGCGGTGACGCGTGTCGAGCAGGAGCTGCTGGATCTCGCGCCGCGTGTCCTTGTCGGGCGGGAACTCACGGGCCGCCGTGCCCACCTCATCGATGAAGGCACGCAGGTCGCCACGCAGCGAGCTGGGCGAGTCGTCCCGACCACGGCCCGGGCCTCGGCCTCGTGCCTCGCGGCGCAGGACACGGATGGCTTCGCGGTCCTCCTCATGGAACTTGCGAGCCGCGTCTCGCATGCCGGCACGGTTCACCCTGATCTTGCGGATCGCGTCATCACGTCCGCCGATGACGCGGCGAAAGAGCTCGTCGCGGTCGGCGTTGCTGCCGAAGGTGACTCCGATTCCTTCGATTAGGGGCTTCACTCCGGCGATCACGGTGTCCGCCAGGCCGGCAGCCCAATCGCCCACGCGCTCTTCCAGGTCGTCGATCTCTTCTTTGCGGTCTTCCAACTCGCGTTCTCCTTTTTCTGTAATGCGGTAGACCTTGCGGCCGTCCTCGCTGTCGTGGGCGATGAGCCCCTCTTCTTCGAGAGCGCTGAGCCGGGGATAGATCGCGCCGGCGGAAGGGACGTACGCGCCGAGGAACCGTTCCTCGAGCAGGCGTATGAGCTCGTAGCCGTACCTGGGATTTTCGGCGAGGAGCTTCAGCAAGTAGAGCTTCATGTCTCCGTACCCGAATATCGGCATTTCGCGTCTCCTACTCGTTACTCGTTACGCGCTATCGCGTTGTCTACAACCTAGGGACGGCTGTCCTCGACGTCAAGCGCGATTACTTGTTAGGTCCGCGATTACTCGTTGTAAGGGTCGACCAGCCAGGGAGGGCAGCACGAGGTCCGCGGCGGCCAGGTCGAGAGAAGCGGTCAATTCATGCGGCACTGCGATGCAGTACATCCCGGCCGCCTTGGCGGCGAGAACCCCGTTCGGAGAGTCCTCGACGGCCAGGGCGCGGCGTGGATCGACCCCGAGGGCATCGCAGGCCCGTAGGTACAGGTCGGGCTCGGGCTTGGCCGGTACTCCCTCCCGTCGACAGCTGATGTGGCCGAAGCGGTCCGCCAAGGCGAGGCGGGTCAGATGGCCGTTGACCCAGTCATGGCTGGAGCTCGAGGCGACGGCGATGGCGAGACCGAGCTCGGCCGCTTCATTGATCCAGTCGCGAATGCCGGGCAGGAGCGTGTCGACATCGGTGAGCTCATCTTTGCGAGCTCGGATCCGGGTGAGGAGCTCGGTTTCGTCGAAGGCGGCGCCCTTCGCGGTGAGGTCTTCCACGGGATCGAATCCTCCATGGGTGCCGAGGCAGGTCGCCCACTCTTCGATCGTCAACTCCAGCCCGTGCTCGGTGTAGGCCTCGCACCACGCGTGGAAGTACGGCGTTTCCGTATCGAGCATCGTGCCGTCGAAATCAAAGACGACCGCGTCGACGCCGCGAGCCGGAGCCGTAGGGTTCATTACGTGGGCCCGGGAGGGATCGAACCTCCGACCTAAGGATTATGAGTCCCCTGCTCTACCACTGAGCTACGGGCCCAACATCCCGCTCCGCGAGCCAAAGGGCTCAGGGTCGGGCTTGGCTCCGGGGGTGGGACTCGAACCCACAACAATTCGGTTAACAGCCGAGCGCTCTGCCAATTGAGCTACCCCGGAAAGGCCTCACACGATAGCAACGCCCCTACAAGTCCCATGATCGATCTATGAGTACGGGTGCAGTTGTACGTCACGCTCGGGCAGCCCATGGGGTGCTTCGACACTCGGATAGATGCATCCGGCACGGCCCGATACGCCTTGCCGAACTGGTTCCGGGGGATTCGGGTTAGGTCTGACCAAAACCGCTCCGCTGCTTCTAGGTCAAGTCCCTCATGCAAATAGAGCCGCAGTCGGAGCCGGCTCTCGTCCACGCCCCAGAACCGGCGCAACCAAGTACAAAAGAACAGCACCATCTGCGGATTGGTGTTCGTGAACTTCACGTCACCATCGGTCTTGGCTCCTTCACCTGCATAAAGAGCCGTCCCGGCGATGAAGAAGTCCCTTTCCGTCATCTGACCGATTCGTTCAAGCCCTTCCGCTGTCAGGCGCCGAATCTCTTCTTGCTTGCGACGCATTGGGCCGGTGGGCGGGCGGCCCGGTTCCCAGCGGCGGTAGTTGGGGCGGCGGGCGACGAAGGGGACATCGCGGACCCATAGGGAGACGGAGGATTTGGCAACACCGAGTTCTTCGGCGATCTCGAACAGGGTGCCATCGGCCCGCAAATCCCGGGCGCGATTCTGTTCGGCGACCTTGCCGCGGTAGCCCATCTACGCAGTGGAAACAGGTCGAACATGCGTTCTATCTTAAGAAGGGGTGGTGACAGGGCAAGATGAACCCATGAGATTCAGACTTGGAGTTCTGGCCGGATTCGGTGCGGGTTATTACCTGGGTGCGAAGGCGGGCCGGGAGCGGTACCACGAGATCAACCAGTGGATGGGCCGGGCCAAGGAGTCCGACGTCTTGGAGACCGTCGCCGACAAGGCGAAGGCGGCGACCGACCTCGGCATGGAGCGCGCCAAGGACCTCGTCGACGGCGCTTTCAACAAGGACGGCTCCCCCGCTTCAGGCACCGGTACGGAGGCCGGGTTCGCCAGCCGCAACCAGAACCCCTAGGGCTTATTCGCTTTCGAGAAAGCCGCGCAGCTGCTGGCTGCGCATGGGGTGACGCAACTTGGCCAGCGTCTTCGCCTCGATTTGGCGAATCCGTTCACGGGTGACCCCGAACTTGCGGCCGACGTCCTCCAATGTCCAGATGCGGCCGTCCTCCAACCCGTAGCGCAGCCGCATGATCAGCTGCTCGCGCTCGGTCAACTCGTTCAGCGCCTTGGCGACTGCTTCCTTCTGAAGCACCAAAGCCGCCGCGTCGGCGGGCATCACCGCGCCTTCATCCTCCAACACGTCCGAAAGGCTGAAGTCGTCGCCATCTGCGACCGGCTGCTCCAACGAGATCGTGTCGTGCCGGATGCGCTGCACCTCCCGCACCCGTGATTCGGGCAGTTCCGCACGCTCCGCAATCTCCTCGACGGACGGCTCGCGGCCCAACTCCTGCATCAGCTGCCGCTGCACCCGCGACACCTTGTTCATGTACTCGACCATGTGCACCGGGATGCGAATCGTGCGGCCTTGGTCGGCGATCGCTCGCGTGATCGCCTGGCGAATCCACCACGTCGCGTAAGTCGAAAACTTGAAGCCCCGCCGGTGGTCAAACTTCTCCACCGCTCGCATCAGGCCCATGTTCCCCTCCTGAATCAGATCCAGGAAGGCCATGCCCCGCTTGCGGTAACGCTTCGCAATCGACACCACCAGCCGCACGTTCGCCTCGATCAGCTGGTGTCGCGCCTCCTCGCCATCGGCGAGAACGGCGGCGAAGGCCGCCAGATCCGCCTCGCTCATCTGCTCCTCGCCCGCTTCGGCCGCGGTGATCCGGAGTTTGGCCTCCTCCCCCGCCTCGAGGCGCTTGGAAAGGTCGACCTCTTCCTCGCCCGTCAGCAGCGGAACCCTTCCGATCTCCTTCAAATACAGGCGCACCGAGTCCGCGGTGGCCGCCCGGCCGTCGCCGCTCACCACCGGCGACAGCGCACGCCCAAACCCCCGCTGCCTCTTCCGACGCCGGCTGCCCATCGGCGGCACATCCACGACCGTGCGCGACGTCGCCTCTTCCGCCTCGATCTCGGCCACGACCTCGTCGATGTAGTCGATGCCCTCAGCCCGCACCATGTCGACGACCCGGGCAATCACGTCGTGGCTCAATTCCGTCGACGCCAACACCGTCATCAACGCTTCCTGGGTGAGCGTGCCCTTCTCCCGGCCGCGCGCCAGCAGCAGCGCAAACTGCTCCGGGGGCACGCCGGGAGGTAGCTCGCGGGGCCCCTGTTCTGGCTCGGAGTGCAGTTCACTCATCAGCGGCGCCATTCCCTCTCAAACCGCTCGGTGCTGCTCTGACTCCATCTCACAGGCCCTCCTGCGGCCGTTCAGCCAGCCACGCTACCAACCGGTCGGTTGCTTCCGCGCGGGTGTCGTTCTCGTCCAGCTCCTCGATGCTCAATTTCAGCCACCCGACGACGGCGGCGATCTCCCCCGCCCGCTCGCTCTGTCTGGCCTCAGCCTCCAGCTCCGACAACCTGCGCATTGCGGCGGACCGCGCCAGGAGGGCCGCTACATCCGCTGGATCGGCGTCGGCGTCCTCGACGGCGATCCGCTGCAGCAGCGCGGCCGCGCCCGGATCGGCGATCTCCAGAGCCTCCCCGATCGACCCGGCCTCCCTCAAGGCGATGTAGGCGGCGGCGTACAGCTCATCGGCGAACAACATCTCGTGCAGCAGCCCTTCCACCTGCTCCCGGCGGTGCGCCATCAGCCGCAGTGCCTCGAGCTCCGGGCCCCGCCGCGCCGGCCTGCCCCCGGGGGGTTCGGGCTGCCGATTCGCGGGAGCACCCGCCCGCGCCGGCGCAGGAGTCCCCGCCGGCAAACGCCGTCTGACGTTGGCCAGTTCCCGCAAGCGCTCCGGTGCCAACCGCGTGCGGTCCGCCACCTCCATCAGATACTGGTCCCGCACCAAGGGATCCGGGTGTTCGGCGACCACCTGCATCGCGGCCGCGGCACCTCGCGCCCGCCCCTCGTTCGTCCGCAGGTCCGACGCCTCCAAGACCCGGTCCAGCCGGAACCCCAGGAAGGACCGGGCCTCGCCCACCGCCTTCTTCAGGCCCGCGGGGTCGCGCCGCGCCATGTCGCCCGGATCCGTTCCCTGCGGGAACGACACCACCGCAAGATCCAGATCGAGCTTCTGCTCCCACTCGTAAAACCGTTCCGCGGCTGCCTGGCCCGCGGCGTCCGCGTCATAGGCCAGCACAACCCGCCGAGCGAAGTTGCGCAGCATCCGGATGTGCTCTTCCGTCAGCGCGGTCCCACACGTCGCCACCGCCTGGGGCACTCCCGCCTGGTGCAGACCGATCACGTCGGTGTACCCCTCGCACACCACGGCCTCGCCCGATGTGACGATCTCACTCTTCGCCCAATTCAGCCCGTACAACGTGCGGCTCTTGGCGTAGAGCACCGTGTCCGCGGAATTCTTGTACTTGGGCCCTTCGCCTCCCTCCAGACGTCGGCCGCCGAAGGCGATCGTTCGGTCGCGGTTGTCGAGGATCGGAAACATCACCCGCGCCCGGAAGGCGTCCTGCCGCTTCTTCATTCGATTGACGAACCCGAGTCCCGTGTCGCGGAGGACCGCCTCGTCGACATCGAGGTGCCTCGCCAGCGCGTCCCACTCATCGGGCGCCCAACCGATCCGAAACTTGCGGACGACCTCCCCGTCGTACCCCCGCGAGCGCAGGTACCCTCGCGCCGGCGCCGCGTCCTTACCGGAAAGCAACCGCTGGTGGTAGTACTCGACGGCCCGCTCCATCGCCTCGTAGAGCCGCTCCCGCTTCTGCCGGTCGCGCCCCTCGGCGCCCTTGTCGTAGCGAAGCGTGATCCCCGCGCGCGACGCCAGCCGCTCCACGGCTTCGACGAAGTCGAGATGCTCGATCTCGCGGACGAAGCTGATGATGTCGCCCTTCGCCTGGCAGCCGAAGCAATACCAGAGCCCTTCCTCCGCGTTCAACGAGAACGAAGGCGACCGCTCCGCGTGGAACGGACACAATCCCGTCCACCTCCGCCCCACCTTCTTCAGCCCGACGTGCTCGCCGACCACTTGGACGGCGTCGGTCATCTCCCTTACGCGGGCGACGTCCTCGTCAACGATTCCCAACCCCGACGCGCCTCACTTCTTCTTACTGGAGGAGTTCTTACTGGAGGAGTTCTTGCTGGAGGAGGCAAGGACCGCCTGTGCCGCGGCCAACCGTGCGACCGGAACCCGAAAAGGTGAGCAACTTACGTAGTCCAGTCCTGCCCTCTGAAAGAACCCGATCGACTCAGGATCGCCGCCGTGCTCGCCGCACACGCCGAGCTTGATTTCCGGCCGGGCCTTACGACCACGCCGGACCGAGTCCAAGACGAGCTCCCCGACACCCGTCTGATCGATCGTCTCGAACGGGTTCCGCTCCAGCAGACCTTTCTCCAAGTACAGCGGCATCATCCGGCTCTCGACATCGTCCCGGCTGAAGCCGAACGTCATCTGCGTCAGGTCGTTGGTGCCGTAGGAGAAGAAGTCGGCGACCTCAGCAATCTCGTCGGAACGGATCGCGGCCCGCGGCGTCTCGATCATGGTGCCGATGCTCAGCTTGATCCCCTTCGTGCTGCCCGCGCCCGCGATCGCTTCTTCAACCCATGAACGCGCCAATGCCATCTCCTCGCGAGTAACCGTGAGCGGGATCATGATCTCGACGATCGGCTTGCCCTTGGCCTTCACCCGCTCGATTGCCGCTTCCATCAGCGCCCGCACCTGCATGGCGTAGAGTCCCGGCTTCACGACTCCCAGGCGCACGCCTCTGGTTCCCAGCATGGGGTTCGACTCCTCCCACACCCGTGCCCCGGCGAGCATGTCCCGCTCCTCGCCGGTGATGTCGCCTCGAGCCTCCTTGGCAACCAGCTCCTCGGTCCTCGGCAGGAACTCGTGCAACGGGGGGTCCAACAAACGCACGGTGACGGGGAGCCCATCCATGGCCTCCAGTACCTCGATGAAGTCCGCCTTCTGCACGACACGCAGCTCCTCGAGCGCGGCCAGTTCCTCGGCCTCGGTGTCGGCCAGGATCATCCGGCGTACGACGGGCAGCCGATCTTCCCCGAGGAACATGTGCTCCGTCCGGCACAATCCGATCCCCTCGGCCCCAAAGTCCCGCGCCGTCCTCGCGTCGGCTCCCGTATCCGCGTTGGCGCGCACACCGAGTTTCCCCTTGCGGATGACGTCGGCCCACGCCAGAAGCGTCTTGAATTCCTCTGGCGGCTTCGCCGAGACGACCTCGACCTCGCCGAGCACGACACGCCCCGTCGTGCCGTCGATGGACAGCATCTCGCCGGCGCGCACGACGCGACCCGCGACACTGAAGGAATCGACCTCGATCTTCAACGCGTCGGCTCCCACGACGGCCGGTTTGCCCCACCCGCGCGCGACGACCGCGGCGTGCGACACCAGCCCGCCCCGCGACGTGAGAATCCCGACGGCCGCGATCATCCCGTGGACGTCCTCGGGCGACGTTTCCGTCCGTACCAGGATCACCCGCTCGCCGCGCGCTGCGGCCTCCGCCGCCGCATCCGCGGAAAAGCAGGCCGCACCCACGGCGGCGCCTGGGGACGCGGCCAGCCCCTTGGCCAGCACATCGTGTGATCCGGGCGCGAACTGCGGGTGCAGTACCTGATCCAGGACGGCGGGATCCACGCGAGCCACGGCCTCCTCGCGGGACAACTTGATCCGCTTGTCCTTCGTCATGTCCACGGCCATCCGCAGCGCGGCCGCGCCCGTGCGCTTCCCGACGCGGGTCTGGAGCATCCAGAGCTTCCCCTGCTCGATCGTGAACTCGGTGTCGCACATGTCCCGGTAGTGCCGCTCGAGCCGGTCGAAAACCGCCAGTAGCTCGGTGTGGATCTTCGGGAACTTGCGCGCCAGATCGTCGAGGTTCTCGGTGTTGCGAATGCCGGCGACTACGTCCTCGCCCTGCGCGTTGACAAGGAAGTCGCCGTAGGGGTCGGGATCGCCCGTCGCGGGGTCCCGCGTGAAACCGACGCCCGTCCCCGAGGAGTCGTCGCGGTTTCCAAAAACCATCACCTGAACGTTGACTGCGGTGCCGAGATCGTCGGAGATGTTCTCCCGGCGGCGATATGCCTTTGCCCTTGCGCCGTTCCAAGAACGGAATACGGCCTCGATGGCACCTCGCAATTGCTCTTCCGGATCCTGCGGGAACGGTGCGCCGGCGTCCTTGCGCACCACATCCTGAAAGCGGCCGACGAGTCGGCGGAGTGTGTCGGCCGAGATCGCAGAGTCGGACTCCACGCCGTCCCATTCCTTCGCCGTGTCCAAGAGTCGATCGAAGTGCTCCCCCTCGACGCCCATCACGATCCGCCCGTACATCTGGATCAAGCGGCGATATGAGTCATACGCGAACCGAGCCGCGTCGTCCCCGGACTTACCGGACGTCTGCTTGGCGAGGCCGTCGACGGTTTCGTCGTTGAGCCCGATGTTGAGAACAGTGTCCATCATCCCGGGCATCGAGAACTTGGCGCCCGAACGGACGCTCACCAACAGCGGGTCTGCGGGATCGCCCAGCTTCTTGCCCATGTCCCTCTCGAGCTTCCGAACCTGCTTCGAGATCTCGGCATCGAGCGGCTTCGGCCACGCCTCTGCCCGGCCAGGCGCCCCAACCCGGCCTCGTCCGGAGCGTGGGGCCCCATCCCCACGCCCGGCCGTTGCCCGGCGCATGTACTCCCGGCAGGCCTCGGTGGAGATCGTGAATCCTGGCGGTACCGGCAGGCGTAGCACCGAGGTCATCTCCGCCAGGTTCGCTCCCTTGCCCCCGAGAAGATCCTTCAACTCCATCGGCGGGCGACGGTGCTTGTGGTCGAACGAGAAGACCAAACTCATAACGCGAGGCTAGGACCTGCGGGCAGCTAACCGGCGAGGCGGGAGGCGACTTCTCTCTGCAGGTCCGCGATCGGGACCCGGACCTGCTCGGTGGTGTCCCGGTCCCGAATGGTCACGGCCTTGTCATCGAGGCTGTCGAAGTCCACCGTCACGCACAACGGAGTGCCGATTTCGTCTTGGCGGCGGTAGCGCCGGCCGATCGACTGTGTGTCGTCGTAGTCGCACATCGCGATCGGCTGGAGCGTCTGCAGCACCTCCTCGGCAACCGGGGCGAGAGTGTCCTTCTTCGACAACGGCAGAACCGCCACCTGGTACGGCGCCAGGCGCGGGTGGAGGCGCAAAACCACGCGGCTCTCGCCACCGACTTCGTCCGTGTCGTAGGCGGCCATCAGGAACGCCATCATCGCCCTCGTGGCCCCAACGGCCGGCTCCACGACGTAAGGGACGAATTTTTCGTTCGACACCGGATCGGTGTACTCCAACTTCTCCCCGGACGCTGCCGCGTGACGCGACAAGTCGAAGTTCGTTCGCTGCGCGATTCCCTCGAGCTCCCCCCAACCCCACGGGAACATGAACTCGATGTCTGCCGTCCCGATCGAGTAGTGACTGAGCTCGTCGGGATCGTGATGCCGCAACCGGAGCGAATCCTCGGGCATCCCCAGGTTCTTGAACCAGTTCAAGCGCTCGTTGCACCAGTACTCGAACCATTGGCCGCTTTCCTCGGGCCTGACGAAGTACTCCACCTCCATCAGTTCGAACTCCCGGGTCCGGAAGACGAAGTTGCCGGGCGTGATCTCGTTCCGGAAGGCCTTGCCGATTTGAGCAATGCCGAAGGGAAGCCGCTTCCGCGTCGTCTGCAGCACGTTGCCGAAGTTCACGAACATGCCCTGCGCCGTTTCCGGGCGCAGATAAGCGACGTTGGCATCCTCCGCCACCGGGCCCACGTGGGTCTTGAACATCAAGTTGAACTGTCGGGCCTCAGTTAGATCCTCAGACCCGCAGTTCGGGCACTTGCCCTCGATCTGATCCGCCCGCCACCGCTCCTTGCACTTGCGGCAGTCCACCAGCGGATCCGTGAAATTCTTGAGGTGCTCCGAGGCCTCCCAAATCGCGGAGCTGGACAGCAATGCAGCTTCGATTCCGACGACGTCGTGGCGCATCTGGACCATCGACCGCCACCACGCGTCCCGAACGTTCCGCAGCATCAGTACACCCAGCGGCCCGTAGTCGTAAGTCGATCGGAACCCGCCGTAGATCTCCGCGGACGGGAACACAAAGCCCCGCCTCTTGCAGAGACTGACGACAGTTTCGAGATCCGGAGCAGCCATGCGACGGCAGGGTAACTGGTGGGGGGCTCCGCACCCGCCTAATTGATCAAGTCCGCGACACCGCTCCGCCGACTGATACGGACTTCATGCGGCGTTCGAGGTGGTGCTCCAACGCAGTGGTGGCGAGACCGGTCACTTCCCTCACCGCGGCGCTCGCCGGCTCGCGCAGCGCGTCGGCCAGACCGCCGCCAAAAACGCGTCGCATCAGGGCGAGCGAGGCTGCGTTCACGCCTACGACAGTCGGACCGCGGCGGCACGTTCGGCAGATCGCGCCTCCCATTTCCGGATCGAACCCCGCGAGCGCCTCGAGATCCTGCGCGCCGCAGGATGCGCACCGGTCGAGCAGCGGTCGGTATCCCTCCAACGCGAGCAGCTTCCAGAAGAACGCGCCGACCAGCAGTGGAGAGTCGGCCGCGGCGAGAGACCGTAGGGCTCCGACGAGCATCTGGTAGAGCCTCGGATTTCCCTGGCCTTCCTGCGCGATCGAGTCCACCGCCTCCAGAACCGACTGCGCCTTGGAGAACCGGTCCAGGTCTTCGCGAACACTCCGGAAGTGGTCCAATACTTCGGCCTGGGTCACCGTGTCCAGGTTGCGTCCCTCATAGAGCATGAGGGCCACGTGACTGAGTGGCTCGAGTCGGGCGCCGAACCGGCTCTTGGTCTTGCGCACGCCCTTCACGACTGCGCGGACCTTGCCGCGGCTCTCGCTCATCAACACGACGATGCGGTCCGCTTCGCCGAGTCGGTACGTCCGCAGCACCACCCCCTGCTCCCGATACAGACTCATGCGCCCGCCCGCCCGAGCGTCACTTCTTGACCTCGCCGAAGCGACGCTCCCTGGCCTGGTACTCCCGCACGGCTTCGAACAGGTTCTCGCGACGGAAGTCGGGCCACAACGTCTCGGTGAAGATCAACTCGCTGTACGCGATCTCCCACAAGAGAAAATTCGAGATGCGACTCTCTCCGGAGGTGCGAACCACCAGATCCGGATCGGGAATGTCTGCGTTGTAGAGCCTCTTGGCGATGGCGCGCTCGTCGACCTTCCCGGCGGCGACGCCGTCCTCCACGATCCGCTTGACCGCGTCCACGATTTCAGCCCGCCCGCCGTAGTTGAAAGCGATTACCAGGTCCATGACCTTGTTTCGTCGAGTGAGTTCGACGGTCTCGTCCATGCGCCGCACCAATCGTCGAGGCACCCTCCAGTCGCGCCGTCCGCTGAATCGCACCTTCACGCCTCGATCGTGCAGTTCGTCGCGCCGCCGGACGAGGATCCCTTCGTTGAACCCCATGAGGTAGCGGACTTCGTCCGCCGGACGCCTCCAGTTCTCCGTGGAGAACGCATAGAGGGTCAGATGGCGGATACCAATCTCGAGCGCGCCCTCGACGGTGTCGAAGATCGCCTCCTCTCCGGCCCCGTGACCATCGGTACGCGGCAGGCCTCGACGAGCCGCCCACCGCCCGTTGCCATCCATGACGCATGCCACATGTCGGGGCACGCGCTCCGGGTCAATCCCGGGGGGCATGGCCATCAGGCCAACCTAGAGCTACGGACGCTGAGGTTGGCTGGTGGTGGTGCTTGTGGTCGTCGTGGTCGAGGCGGTGGTCTCAGGCGGCGCCTGCTGCTGCGGCGGCGGGTTGTTGATGATGACCGGGGGCGCAGCCGTCGGCGCGGGGGTCGGGGGGGGCGGTGCCGGAACGATGATCGGAGCGGTAGCTGCGGTGGTCGCGACCGTCGGTGGCACGCTCACTGTCGTCGTCGTTGTCGTAGCAGTGGGCCCGTCTCGCGACAGCGCAACCGCAAGTACGACAATGAGGACCACGAGGATCGCCGCCGCCATGAAGATGAACGGGCCGCTCCACCAGTTGTCGCCGGAGCGAACCACCGTCATCGGCTCCTCGACGAGTGGTCCGGGCTCGTCGACCACCGTGGTCCGGCGGAGGGGCTCTGCGGCCACCACGGGCGCCACCATCGTGGGGTCGGCTTCGGTCGCCCGTGTCGGCGTACCGCACTTGCTACAGAACTGCGAGCCGACTTCGACTTCGGCCCCACAGCTGCGGCAGTAGATCGGTCCACCGTCGGTGGGTACGGCTTCGGTATGGGCCCCGGGGGGCTGGTCACTCATTGCACTGGCTCCTTCCCACAGGCCGGAGGCTCCAATCCGCTGGCACTTCGAGGCGAGCCCTCATTGGTCCCAGTCTGGCCCGGTCAGTAGCCCATCCGGCGGACCCGGTCCGGCCGGCGCTGCCAATCCTTCTCCACAGTCACGTGCAGCTCCAGGAACGCCCCCGGTGGCAGTTGGGCACGGGCTGCCTCCCCGACCTTGCGCAGTACCCCGCCGCCCTTGCCGATCACGATGCCCTTCTGAGAGTCGCGCTCGACGACTATCTCGCACCGGATGCGGGGCCATTCCCATTCCGTGACTCGGCACGCGATCGAATGCGGAAGCTCGTCGTGGGTTTCCGCCAGTAGCTGTTCGCGCACCAATTCGGCCACCCAGAACTCGTCCGGTAGGTCACGCACCTGATCGTCGGGATAGAAGGCCGGGCCCTCCGGCATCCGGCTTTCCATCTCCTCTACGAGAACGTCGACGCCTTCTCCGGTCACGGCGGACACGGGGAAATACGCGGCCAGGTCCCACTGCGAAGCAGCCGACAACTGGGCGATGATTTGCTCGGGCTTGGCCAGGTCGACCTTGTTGAGCACCAAAAGGGCGCGCTCCTTGGCCCCTGCCACCCGCGCCGCGATGGCACGGTCCCCCGCGCCGATCCGTGCGGTGGCGTCGATCACGAGAACAACGAGGTCCACGCCGGACAACGCTTCGTCCGCGCTCTGCGCCAGCCGCTCCCCCAACGCCGACCTCGGCCTGGTGACCCCCGGCGTATCCACCAAGACGATCTGGGACTCCGGCCGATGCAGCACGCCTCGAATTTGATGACGTGTGGTCTGTGGCTTGTCCGAGGTGATCGTGACTTTCGAGCCGACGATCTGGTTCACCAGTGTTGACTTTCCGACGTTCGGACGGCCGACGAAAGTGACGAACCCCGACCTCACCCGACCTCCGACAGCCCCTCCTGGGCCGACGCCGCAGGAGCAGAGATGCGAACGCGGCCGATACGGCGGCCCTGAACCTTCTCGGCTGTCAACGTCCGTCCGTCGCATTGAGCGCGCTCACCCTCCGCGGGAACGTGGCCAAGGAGGTTGAACACCAGCCCGCCGATCGTGTCCCAGTCGCCCTCCGGCAGCTCGCCGTCGATCAAGTCGTTGACTTCGTCGATCGACATCCGAGCCGACACCCGCACTCCACCGTCCGGCAGTGGCTCCACCGCAGGCTCCTCGACGTCGAACTCGTCCTGGATCTCACCGATCAATTCCTCGATCAGGTCCTCAAGAGTCACGAGACCCGCGGTGCCCCCGTACTCGTCCACGACGATGGCGATGTGCCGCTTTTCTCGCTGCATCTCGCGTAGGAGCTCGGCGACCCGCTTGGTCTCCGGGACGAATAGGGCATCGCGCTTGATCTCGCGTACTTCTACGTTGCGGCGCCCTTCCTGGATGGCGCGCATGAGGTCCTTCGTGTACAGCACGCCTTGCACATCATCGATGCCCTGCTCATAGACCGGCAACCGGCTATAGCCCGCGGCGATCGCTATTTCCAGGGCGTCTGCGACGCGATCTCGGCCTTCGACCGCGACCATGTCCGGTCGCGGGACCATGACCTCACGGGTGACTGTGTCCCCGAACTCGATGATCGAGTGAATCAAGGCGCGCTCCTCGCGCTCGATCACCTCCTCCTCGACCGCGGCGTCCGCCATCGCCAGCAGCTCCTGCTCACTGACATAGGGGCCCTGCGGTAGTCCCTTGCCGGGGAGAATGACATTCGTCAGCTTGATCAGACCGCGGGCCAAAAGCCGCAGCGGCGGAAAGCCGACGAGCGCGGCAATGACCGGAGCCGCCAACAAGCCGGCCCGATCGGTGTGCTGCACCGCCCACGTCTTCGGGGCCGACTCCACGAATACGAACACGAAGATCACCTGACCGACGGTCACCGCGAAGACGCCCAACCCGCCGAGCAGGCGCTCGGCCACGACGCCAAGAAGCGTCGCCGCCACCAAGTGGCACACCAGGATCATCAGTAGAAGCGGCGAGAGGAACTTCTCGGGGTGCTCGACCAACCGTGAGAGGTGTGCCGCGCCGCGTTGGTTCTCCTCGAGGAGAGTCAAGGCCTTCACACGGTTGACCCGCGTCAAGCTCGTTTCCGATAACGCAAGGAAGCCCGCGATCAGCCAGAGGACCGCCACGCCGCCGAGCATCAGTCCGTCGAGCGCGCTCAGCCGCGGCATCAGGTGGGCTCCGCCGTCGGCTGGGCGCGGTGAAACTTCCCCAACAGTTCTCGCTCGCGAGCTTCCATGGCTTCGGCCTCTTCGTCCTCCGCGTGATCCATGCCCACGAGGTGCAACACGCCATGCACCACCAGAAGCGCGAGCTCGTCGTCGATTCCCCCGTCGTGCAGGGAGCCGGAGTGTTCGGGCGCATTCGCCGCGGCTACCGCGGGACAGATCACCACATCACCGACTACGTAAGGCGGTCGCGACGTGTCCGGCCGGTCGGACACTGTGCTCGGTCCGGTCGTGCCGCCGTCCGGAAAACGTCCACCCCCCGAAGCGGGCCCCATCTCGAGGTCGTCCTCGTCGAGATCCTCCGCGTCCATGGGGAAGGCCAGGACATCAGTCGGCCCCTCCGCGCCGCGAAAGCGCGAATTCAACTCGGTCATCGCTTCGATGTCGACGAACAACAGCGATATCTCAGCGTCATCCGGCACGCCTTCCGCACCGAGAACTTCGTCGGCGAGCCGAGCCCATCGCGCCGCATCCACATCAATGCCCGTGTCGCCGCCCTGCTCGTCTGCCGCGAAGACCTGCGCCATCGCTGCCTACTTTCGTTTGCGCTTGGCGGAGCCGGCAGCCAGGGCGGCACTCGCCTCTTTGTTCTCGTAGGCCGCGACGATGTCGGCGACGATTCGGTGGCGAACGACATCACGCCGGCTGAGGTGTACGAACTCCAAGCCCTCGATCCCACCGATCACCTCTTCGAGTCCGTTCAGGCCCGATCGACCGACCATGAGGTCCACCTGCGTGACGTCGCCGGTTACGACCGCCTTTGATCCGAACCCGATACGCGTGAGGAACATCTTCATCTGCTCCGGCGTGGCGTTCTGCGCCTCGTCCAGGATGATGAAGCTCGAATTGAGGGTGCGGCCGCGCATGAACGCGAGAGGCGCGATCTCGATGGTTCCCCGTTCGATGAGACGCTGCGCGCCCTCCACCTCGAGCATGTCGTAGAGCGCGTCGTACAAAGGTCGAAGGTAGGGGTCGATCTTGGCCATGAGGTCGCCCGGCAAAAAGCCCAGCCGCTCTCCGGCCTCCACCGCGGGTCGCGTCAAGATGATTCGCTCGACCTGACGGGCCTGGAGCGCTTGGACAGCGAGCGCGACGGCGAGATACGACTTGCCTGTGCCCGCGGGGCCGATGCCGAAGGTGATCACGTTCGACGCGATCGCGTCGGTGTAGCGCTTCTGCCCCGCGGATTTCGGCCGGACGGTGCGGCCCCGCCCCGCGCGCAGCACCTCCGCGGTCAGAACCTCGGACGGCTTCTCGTCCTCCCGAACCATGTCGATCGTGCGCTTGACGACCGACGAGTCCAGCGGGTGTCCCTGCTCGAGCATCCGGACCAGCTCGTCGAACAGTTTCCCCACAAGCTCGGCCTGTGCGCCGTCGACAGTGATCTCGTTGCCGCGTACCAGCACGGGCGAATCGGGAAAAGCCTCCTCCACGAGGCGGAGGAACTGGTCGCTCTCGCCTACCAAGGCAGCCATGAGCTGGTTGCCCGGGACGAAGATCTTTATCTGAGTAGTTGGCATGCAGGGGTGACCACGACGGTGGTTACAACGCTAGCGCCGATATCGCGCCCGCGGGCGCCCGTTTGGATCAGCCCGGGGGCCAACTCATTTTTCGGCCGCCGATCACGTGTAGGTGCAGGTGCGGGACGGAGTTTCCGGCGTCGTCCCCGACGTTGAACACCAGGCGGTAGCCGTTCTCCAGCCCGTCGGCCTGCGCGACCTGATTGGCCAGTTCGAACATGTCCGCGATCGCTTCCGCGTGCACCGAGTGGATGCTGGCCGCATTCTCGATGTGCCGACGGGGAATGACAAGGACATGGGTAGGCGCGACCGGGTTGAGGTCCCGGAAGGCGATGGAACCAGCGGTCGTGGCGACCTGCTCGGAGCGGACGTCTCCGGCGACGATCCCGCAGAACAAACAGTCGGGCATACGGAGCCGAACCTACTGCGGGACGACACCGCCGCTCGATTCCTTTCCGACGCCCGAAACTCAGAGTCGGCCAGGGCGCGGGCGCGGGAGCACTGGTGGCGTCAGCAGGCGCGGGAGGCGGCGACGTTCGAAGGCATCCTTCGGGCCCTCTCGGAACGCGGTATCGAGGTCACCGCTTGGACATCCGACGGCGGCCGTGCGACCGGGAAGGTGGCAGAGGTCAGTTCCGAGCTCGTGCGCCTCGTCGCAGAGGGTGGCGAAAGCGTTTGGATAGTGCGCGCCGGCCTGGCGGGCGTGTCGGCTGCGTCGGATGGAGTCCACGCGGGCGTGGCCAGCGATGACCGTGGCCCCGCGTCGAAAATCGCGCTCGCGGGCTTGCTCGCCGAGTTGGCCGAGGAGCGACGGGCGCTCACCGCCCGCTGCGGTGGGGCGGAGGTGCGCGGCCGTGTCATAGGGGCCGGCACCGATGTTCTGACCCTGCGACTTCCTGGTGGCGAGCTGACCTACCTACCGGTTACGCGCCTGGCGTTGCTACGCCTGGCGTGAATCGACGGTCTCGGGATACAGATGTACAAGCTCGCCCGGCTGGATCCGGCTCGCTCGAAGGTAGGCGTCGAGGTCAGGCTTCTGAATCCGGATCACCCTGCCCATTCGATATGCCGTCAGCTTGCCTTCGTCGATGGCTCGGTAGAGGGTCCGGACGGTCACGCCGAGGTGCGCCGCGGCTTCCTGCGTGTTCAGCCACTGGATCGATCCTCCCCCGCCCCGCTCGGAGTCGCGGGTGGCGTCAGAGTCCATTTCTGTCATCCCCCTAGCCTCTCATAGCTTCTGTGGCACAACAGTCCATCCTCCTCCTATCCGGTCAGGCGGGGTGGGCCGGGCGGGTTCTCAGCTGGCGGGATCACTTCGACGCCCATGCCTGCGCGTCCGCCGAGGAGGCCCGGGCTCTGCTGACCGGCTCGCGCCCCTGGGCCGTGGTGCTTATCGATGGGGCCGACCACGGCGCCGACCGTGACCTCATCGCTCTGGCCCGCCAAGCCGGGGCGCGGGCCGTCGTCGTCGGCGCGCCGCCCGTCTCGGTGGACTGGCTCGGCCTCGGAGCTCACGCGGTCCTCCATCCGGAGTTCGGTCCGCAAGAAGTGTTCTCGGTTCTCGCGGCAGATCAGTCGGATGGACCGTCCCTTCCCGCGCCCCACTCTTTGCTTTGCGTGACCGGGCCGGGCGGAACCGGGGCGTCAACCGTCGCCGTTGCACTCGGCCAGGGGCTTGCGGGGCGGGCCGGGCACGTCCTGCTGGCCGATCTGCGGCGCCACGCCGAGCTACATGCCCTGCACCATCTCGACGCGGACGGGCCCGGCATCGACGACTTGGTTCAGGCGCACCGGACTTCCTCACCGGACCCGCTCACCCTCTCCGAGCTTCCCCCGTTCGTACCGCGGGGATATCGGCTCCTAGGCGGGCTCCGTCGCGCCGTGGGCTGGTCCTCCCTTCGGCCGCGCGCCTTGGCCGCCGCCATTCACGGCTTGCGCGCCGCTTACGACGTAGTTGTGTGCGACATCGACCCCGACCTCGAGGGCGAGGCGGAAGGCGGATCCTTCGACGTCGAGGAGCGCAATGCCCTCGCGCGAGTGGCGGTTGCGAACGCGACGGGCGTCGTCGTGGTCGGCGGGCCCGGGGCGAAGGGCACGCACTCCCTGCTGCGCGTCCTCGGCGAGTTCTGGTCCCACGGCGTGAAACCCGAGAGAACGGTCGTCGTGGTAAATCGGGCCGATCGACTCTCCCTGGACCGTCTGGGCGTGGCGCTCGGTCAGCTCGGCGCGCGGGACGCGGCAACGATCTGCCTCCCGGAGCTCGACCTGGAGACACACCTCCTCTCCGGGGCGCCACTCCCCGGCGCATTTGTGGACCCCCTCACCGACGCGGTGCTCCCGCTATTGGCCGAGCGTCCACCCTCCGCCGCTCCTCCGGCACCTCAGCGGATCGCCCCTGGCTCGCTGGGCCTGCGCCGGACCGGCGATCACGAAGGGTGACGCCTGCCTGCATACCGGTGCGAGACCTATGACGCCTTCCGGCGGCGTGGGCGCGCCACACTGAACGGGTGAGGACCCTTCCCCGCCTCCGTCTCTACGCGCTCGCGCTCATTGCCGGACTGGCTGCCGTTTCCCTCGGGCCCGCGGCAGGCGCTCAGTCGACGAGCTCGAGCAGCACCACCTCGAGTACGACTTCTTCGAGCACGACGACTTCGAGCGCTGCGGGGAGCTCCACATCCACTTCGACATCCACGTCCAGCACGACGAGCACCTCCGCCGCGGGCGCTTCGACGACCACCAGTGATCCTGCGGCCGGGGGTGCGCAGCTCGACGGGCCCTACAGCGAGCCCATCGACATCACCTTCCCGACCACCCCCAGCGCCAAGTTCTCGAACGACTACCACGCGGCCCGCTCCGGCGGGCGGGTCCACAAGGCAACCGACCTCCTCGGTTCGAA
The DNA here is from genome assembly GCA_035526705.1 of Acidimicrobiales bacterium. Lineage (GTDB taxonomy): Bacteria > Actinomycetota > Acidimicrobiia > Acidimicrobiales > JAHWKP01 > JAHWKP01. The sequence goes on from DATLBX010000150.1 coordinate 28,461, forward strand.
GGGCATGCCCCTATATGCCGCCCGCGCCGGGACCGTATGTTTCATAACGGGGTACGAAGCCCCTCCTCCGGATTACGGCGTGATGGTCTCCATCTGCGGTGACGACGGCCGCAAGTACGACTACATCCACATCAACAACGACACCCCCGGCACCGACGATGCCCAGGGGGGGCCGGAGTTCGCCTTCGCGCCGGGCCTCTTGAGGGGCGGGACCGTCACTCGGGGCCAGTGGCTCGGCCTCATGGGCGACTCCGGTAACGCGGAGGGCACCGCGCCGCACCTGCATTTCGAGATCGAGGACCCGTCCGTCACCGACCCCTACGGAACGCATCAGCTCAATCCCTATAAGTCTTTGCTCGCGGCGCTGGAGCGCAACGACGTGTCTACCGACGCCGGCGCGCCGTGGGATCCGGTCATTCGGGTTGGCGGCTCCGACCGGGTCGCCACCGCGATCGCGTTGGCGGGCCGCTGGCAGCAGGCCCCTGCCATTGTCCTCGCCGCGGGCGACCGGGTACCCGACTCGTTGGCCGCAGGGCCGCTGGCCGCGGCCCTGCGCGGCCCGGTGCTCCTCAACCTCGGCCATACCCTCGATGGTCGAGTCGCCGGTGAGATCGCGCGATTGCGACCCGCGCGCATCGTTCTGGTCGGCGGACCGGTGTCCATTTCGAATCAGACCGACGCGGACGTGCGCACTACCGCGCCCTGGGCGCAAGTCGACCGACTCTCCGGGGCGGACCGTTTCGCCACGGCCGCCGCGGTGGCGCTCGAGGTCTGGCGTACGACCGGCGGCGGCAGATCCGCGGTGATCGCCCTCGGAGATCACGCGGATCCGAACCGCGCTTGGCCCGACGCCCTGACCGCAGGCTGGCTCGGAGCGTTGACCGGAAGGCCCGTGCTGCTTACCGCTCCCGGCTCGGTCCCCACCGCGACCCTGCAAGCCCTCCACGGAGTCGGACCGGCAACAGTCGTCGGCGGCGAGTCAGCCGTACCCGCGAGCGTGTTCTCCGCGATCGACGGCGAAGTCGGAACTCTCGCAAGGCTCGCCGGACCCGACCGCTACGCGACCGGCATCGAGGTCGCGAAGGCCGGACTGGCGGCGGGAGCTCAGATCACCCACCTCCGCGTCGTAACCGGGCGGGGCCCGGGCGACGCGCTCGCCGCCGGGGCCGCAGCCGCCGGCGAAGGCGCCCTGATGGTCCTCGTGGACGGGCTCGACCAACGGGCTGACCTCGGGATGAGTTATTTCCTCCGGCCGCGTGCCCATCTGATTCTGAGCGCCGCGGCCATAGGCGGCCCGACGGTGATGACCGACGCAGCTGTGACGCGACTGATCCGGCGTATCAGCTGATCGTCAGTTCGTAGCCGCGCCCGGAACTCACGCGTCCTCGGCGGCCAACTCCTTGAGCCTCGCCTTCGCTTTGCCCGAGGTGGCTTCCACCAGGCACGCGATGGCCCGCATATCTTCGGGGCGAATCGAGATCAAATAATCCGCTTCGTCCTGTCGCTCGAGCTGAATGAGCCCCAGGTAGCGCGCCAGCAGGTCACGCGCCGTGGGATCCAAACCTGACAGCCGTCGCAGGTCCAAGGTGACCCGGGAATCCCCTGACCGATCCTCGGAGCGACGTTCTAGCTCGGTCACCTCGTCGGGCTCTCGAGTCTTCTCGGCCGGCATCTCCGGCGACTCCGGCAGGAGGTGATCCACGCTCACCCCATACAACTCGGCCAGTCTTTGGAGTCTGGTCACCGAAATCATGCGGTGACCGCGCTCGTACGCGCCCAGGACACTGATGCGGAATTCTTCTCCGGACATTCGAGCCACTGTGCGCAAGGAAAGCTTGCGTTGCTGACGGACCCAACGGAGCCGCTGGCCGAGCCGCTCGGCGAAGCTGCGCTCCGCCTCTGCGATCGCAGGATCGGCTACCCGGGTCTCCGGGTCGGCCACCCTGCCGTTTCCTAGCCCTGCGGGCTCCGGCATGTGCGCGGTTCTAGCACTGGGCGGTGCGCGTTACCTGAACGCCGAGCGGATGCGCCCAATCACCGAGCTGTCCGGAGGCTTTACAGGCTCACCACGAGACTCGGCCAACTGGCGCAGCAGGTCCGCCTGTTCGGGCGTGAGGTCGGTGGGCGTCTCCACCATGACCGTGAGCAGCAAGTCTCCGCGGCCCCGGCGGTGGGGCACGCCCAGGCCACGCAGGCGTATGACCTTGCCCGTTTGGGAGCCAGCGGTCAGTTCGACCTCCTGTGAGCCGTCGAGCGTCTCGACGGACAGAACGGCCCCGAGGGCGGCCTGGGAAACCGGAACTCGCAACACGTGGACCAAGTCCGCGCCTTCGCGGCGGAATCGCTCGTCGGCCGCGACCCGAAGGTGCACGTACAGATCGCCGGGCGGACCCCCTCTCGGGCCGACCGCGCCACCTCCGGGGACGCGCAGGACCGACCCGTCATCCACTCCGGGCGGAACCTTGACCGTCAGAACGCGCTCCTCCACGACGCGTCCCTCGCCCGCGCACTCCGTGCAGGGGCTGGTGACTTCCTCGCCCATTCCACCGCACGTGGGGCACGGTGCAGACGTCACCATCTGGCCGAGGATCGATTGGCGGACGCGCCGCACCTCGCCCGACCCGCCGCATCCCGTGCACGTCACCGGGCTGGTGCCGGGACGCGCCCCGGACCCGCGGCATGTTTCGCACGCCACCGGGGCGCGGACCGTGACGTCCGGCTCGGAGCCGAACACCGCCTCCGCGAACGTGAGTCGGGCCGCGACCTCAACGTCGGCTCCCTGCGGGGGCCCACGCCGGGTCACGCCGCCGCCGAACCCTCGGCCGAAGAAGGCCTCGAAGATGTCGCTGACGTCACCGAAATCGACGCCGCCCGAACGTGCCCCCTGCCGCAGGCCTTCGGCACCGTACGTGTCATAAACCCGGCGCTTCTCCGGGTCGCGCAGCGTCTCGTACGCGAGGGTGACGAGCTTGAACCGTTCCTCGGCCTCCGGATCGCCGTGACCCGAGTCCGGATGCAACTCGCGGGCCAAACGGCGATAGGCCGCCTTGATCTCCGCGTCCGTGGCGGCTCGGCCCACGCCGAGCAGCTCGTAAAAGTCCTCCATCAGCCGGCGGAGAGTCGTTCCCCGAGGCGTCGGCTGACTACCGCCACCGCAGACAGCGCCTCGGGGTAATGCATGCGGGTCGGGCCGAGCACGCCGATGGTGCCCAGCCGTTCGCCCTCCACCTCGTAGGGCGCGACGACGATCGAGCACTCCGCGAGCTGTTGCACGCCATGCTCCGCGCCGATTGCAACGGACACGCCCCTGTCCATCAGATCTTTCAGTAGGCCGACGACTACGTACTGCTGCTCCAGGGTCCGTAGGACCTTCCGCACTGTGTCGACCGCCTCGAACGCCTGTGCCATCCGCGACACCCCGCCGACAAAGACGTGATCGGACTCTGCTTCCGGAGCCTCCAGCAGCGCGGCCAATGCGGTCTTGGCCAAAAGGTCATCCTGCGGGGAACCCAGCGGCGGCACTTCGGCGGTTGCGCCGAACGTCTCTCCGACCAGAGTCTCCGAAAGGTGCTGCGTCACCCTTGCCAGCGCGTCGGGCGACACGTCTTCGGCGAACTCGACCTGAGCGCGTTCGACCACGCCGTTGGACAGGACGGCGAGCACGAGACCGACCCGAGGGCTGAGCCCGACCACCTGGACGCTCCGCACCGTCGCGGCTTCGTGTGAGGGCCCGAGCACGACCGCGGCGTAATCCGTGAGGCCCGCAAGGAGTTGGGAGGTGTCGGAGAGCATCTGCTCGAGCTGCCCGTGAGCCTTGGCGAAGAACTGACGGACTTGGCTGCGCTTCGACGGGTCGAGGGCCCCGGGGCCCGACAGCTGATCTACGAAGTAGCGGTAGCCCTTGTCCGTCGGGATGCGCCCCGCCGAGGTGTGCGGTTGGACCAGGTACCCCTCTCGCTCGAGTACGGCCATCTCGTTCCGAACGGTGGCCGGCGAGACCGCAACCTCGGATGCATTGGCGACGCGCGCCGACCCGACGGGGTCGGCAGTGGAGATGTACTCCTCTACAACGGCGCGGAGAATCGCGGCCTTACGGTCATCGAGCATCTGGACCTTGAAGTTTACGGGTCAGGAGATCGGTGATCCGTGCCTCCGACCGCAGCGACGCCTCCTGGATCGACGCGATCGCCTCGGGCAGAGCCTCCAGGGCGAGAGCGAGGTCCTCCCGGATGCCGGTTGCGCCGGCCCGTTGCTCGCCGACGATCCAGGCGAGCTCCGCGATGAGGGTTTCGACTCGCTCGTGCCGCGTGCGGGACTCCTCGAGAACGGCGCCGAGTTCGGCAGAGATCCGGGGCGGGACGGTTTCCATCAACTCACTCAGATGCGACGTGAGCTGGTCCCGCGTGGAGAGGAGGGCATCGGAGTGCGCCGAAGCCTGGGACTTCAGGGAGTCGCCGAGTGACCTGGACTGCGCTTCGACCGCCCCGGTAAGCGCCTCCGAGGTCGAGTCGAGCGTTTCGACCAGCTCCTTCGAGGTTTGGCCGACTGTTTCGACCAGCTTCTTCGAGGTGAGGTCGACCGCTTCGACCAACTCCTTCGAGGCGAGGTCGACCGTTTCGACCAGTTGGCGCGAGGTGGACTCGAGGGTGCCCTCGAGCGCCTTGGAAGACGACTCGACACTCCGGGACAACGTCGTGGAGCTCGACTCGATTGTCTCAGCGAGTTCCGCGGAACGAGACTCGAACGCTTCGGTGAGAGCCGTCGACCGGGATTCGAGCGCGTCACCGACAGCCGTCGCGTTCGCATCGAGGGCAGCGGCCATCACCTCGGCATGAGATGCCAGCGCCGCCTCGTGCGTCGAGGTCTGCACTTCGATTTGGCCGGTGAGACGATCGAGATTCTCCGTCGCCGCCGACAGCACGGACTCCTGCGATCGGCGCTGCGCGTCGGTCGAGGACCGAACCCGCTCCAATTCCTCGGCGACTGAGTCGAGGCGAGCCACCACACCCTCGGCCTGGCCCGCCACCACTTCCGTCAGGTGGTGCGTGGTCTCGGCCAATGCCTCCTGGTGCGGCAACACGATGGACTCCATTCGCTCGCCGAGGCGCTGTTCCAATTCAGCGGTCAGAGCCAGCGCACCTTCCTGCTGGCCCGCGCGGAGTTCCCGGGCCACCACGTCGAACGCGTCACGCAGCTCGATCGCGGCCTGGGCCTGCGGTTCGATGGCCATGTGAACCTGAGCGCTGATTCGCTCCGCCGCCTCGTCGAACGCGTCGCGGAGCTCGCGCGATACCTGGAGTTGCGGCTCGAGCGTGCGCTCGAACTCCTGGCCCAGCCGGTTGAGGTCACCCGCGAGCGCGGCGGCATCCTCCTGCCGGGCTGCGTGCAGGTCCTGCACGAGCTCTTCGATCGAGCCGCGCAACGCGGACGAGGCTTGGAGCTGCGGCTCCAGGACTGTCTCGACACGAGCTCCCAACCGCTCATCCAACCCGGCAGCGAGGGTGCCGGCCTGCTCCACCTGGAAGGTCCGCATTTCGTTCACCGCTCCGTCCAAAGCGGCCTTCAGCTCCGCGGCAGCCTCGTCTTGAGCCTCTCGGAGCTCCCGCATCATCGTGTTGAGGCGCTGAGCCTGCGCCGCCTGCGCCCTTTCGAAAGCGACGGTCACGGCTTCTTCGGCTACCTCGCTGAAGCCGGACACTGAAGCAGCCATTCGCTCAGCGGTCGCCGACAGCTCCGCGGTAGCCGATCGCTGCCGGTTCAGGCCCGCATCGAGGGATCGACCCAAACCCGACGCGAGGTCCTGCATCGCCTCCGCCTGAACGTCGTGCGACCTCTGAACGGAATCGGAGATGACGGTGCCGATGCGGCCCGGCAGCTCGCTCGCCATCTCGTTCAGCCGCAGGGCCGAAAGCTTCTCGTCGATCATTTCGAGCAGGACCGAGTGCTGGCGAGCGACGTTCTCCGAAAGGCCGGCTCGCAGCTCCACCAGGACTTCGTCGAGACGGTCGAGGCTGTTCTGACGCGACAACTCGGAACGCTTGCCGCGCTCCACCAGCTCGCCCACGAGCTCGCGGACTTCGTGCAGTCCCTTGTCGATCGTCGGAAGCGCGTTCTCGAGCCCGTCGATGACCGCTGATGCGACTGCCGGGGGCAGGCGGCGGCTCAGCTCCGCGGGGTCGTAACCCGCAAGTCGATTCTCGACGGCTTGTACGAGGCGCGCGTCGTGCTCCGCCATCGCGCCGGTGATGTCGTCGCGCACGGCATCCAGACCGAGCCTCACCGATTCCATCTGCGATCGGTAAGACGACTCCGCGACCTCGGTGACGGTCTTCGCAAGGGAGGCGCTGACTTGTTCGAGCCGGCTCAGCTGGTCGGGCAGGAGCTCCTGAGTGCGACTCTGCAGCTCTGCGACCACGGCGTCGACCGCGGTCCGAGCGAGATCGAGCATCTCGGCCGGCGTGATGTCGTAACGGCGGCGGGCGACCGGCACTCGTGCCATCGTAGGGCGAGGACCCGTGCGATCGGGGTATCCGCGACAGACTCAGCGGGCCATGGAAGACCCGCTCCTCAGCCCCAGGACAGTCGCCCGACTCGGAGGCCTTCTTTTCGTTATCGGTGCGGCCGCGATGGTGCCGCTGGCCGTCCTGAGCCCCGACTCGGTGGACCGCCGCGCCACGCTTGCGGGGGTCGCCATCGCTTCCCTGGCGACGGGCCTCGCGGCGATGGTCCTGCCCTGGGATCGCTGGCCTCGGTGGGCCACTCTGGTCCTTGCCCCCCTGGCAGGCACCGTCATCGCATTTGCGAACTCGCTGAGTCCCGACCCGTGGCTTTACGCCATATTCCTGCTGCTCGTATTCGGCTGGATCGGTGTCGCGCACCGCCCCGGAACCTCGGTGAGGTTGATCGTCATCGTGATGGCGGTTTATCTCCTGCCTGCGTTCCTCGACCGGGCCACGCGCGTCGAATCGCTTCGCGCCACCCTCGTGGTCGCCCCCGTTTGCTTGATCATCGGTGAGGGCCTCGCCCAGGTCGTCCGCCGGCTACGGGAGGCTGAGGCGCTCAATGTGGCGCGCCTTCGAGATCTGCAGGCGCTCGTCGACGCAACCATTCGGATGGCCCGCGTCAGCGAACCACGGCAGACCGCCAACCTCGTCGCCGAGCTCGCTGTCAACCTGCTCGGCGCATCCTCTTCGTTGGTCATGCTCTCCCCCTCCGAAGGCGGGATGCAGCCCGCCGGTTCGCACCGTTGGGAGCTGGGCGTCGAGGGCGCGCACGAACTCGAGGAGGGCGCCGACCGCGCCCTCCTCACGGGCGAAATCACCCGGCGGGCGGACGGCAGCCTGGCGTTCATTCCTTTGATCAGCACCGCCGGGCCTCAGGGTTTGATCATCCTGACCGGGGTGGCCGGGCATGAGCGACTGCTCGACACGTTCACGTCCGGCCTGGCCCGCACGTTCGCCACTCAGGCCACCGTCGCGTTCGAGCGTGTGCGGGCTACGCAATCACTGGTCGACGCTTCGTTCCGCGACCCGCTCACCGGCGTCGGCAACCGCCGACGGGCCGACACCGCTCTGGAGTCGGCAGCCACGGGCGATGCCGTTGCCATAGTCGATCTCGACAACTTCAAAGCGGTGAACGACACGCACGGGCACCAGGCCGGCGACCAGGTGCTCCAGAACCTGGCCCGTCTCCTGGCGGGCAGCGTTCGGGAGGTGGATGTCGTGGCGCGCTTCGGCGGTGAAGAGTTCCTGCTCATCCTCCGCGGCGTCGGCACGAAGGCCCTCGCCGCGATGGAACGGTTGGCGGAATGGTGGCGCACCAACGGACAGGCCACTACCTGGAGCGCGGGGATCGCGGTGAAGCGGGCCGAGGAGCCGCCGGCCGAAACTCTGGCCCGGGCGGACGCCGCGCTGTATCAGGCAAAAGCGGGCGGCCGCGACCTCGTAATCCTCAGCCCTGAACCGGAGCCGGAGCCGCAGAACGACCCGTCACTCGTCGAGGCGTAACGCGGCGACGAAGGCCTCTTGCGGGACATCGACGCGGCCGATCGACTTCATCCGCTTCTTTCCTTCCCGTTGCTTCTCCAGCAGCTTGCGCTTACGCGTGATGTCGCCGCCGTAGCACTTGGCGATGACGTCCTTTCGGGTTGCCTTCACGGTCTCTCGTGCGATGACCCGGCCGCCGATCGTCGCCTGGATCGCCACATCGAAGGCCTGGCGCGGGATCAGCTGACGCAGCCGCTCAGCCATTCGGCGGCCGTATTCCGTGGACTTCTGGCGATGCACCACCGTTGAAAACGCATCCACCGGCGATCCGTTCAGCAGTACGTCGACCTTCACCAGGTCGGACTTCTCGTAGCCCGCCGGCTCGTAATCCAGACTGGCGTATCCCTTCGTGCGACTCTTCAGTTGGTCGAAGAAGTCGACGACCACCTCCGCCAAGGGCAGGTGGTACACGAGCTCCAGTCGCTCGGGCGACAAGTACTCCATGCGCGTCATCTCCGCTCGACGCGCCTGGCAGAGCTCCATCACAGTTCCGGTGTATTCCGCAGGCATCAGGATCGTCACGTCCAGAAACGGTTCCGCGATGTGGTCGATCTTGGACGCATCCGGCATATCGGAAGGGTTGTCGACCTCCTGGACCGAGCCGTCCATGAGGTGCGCCTGGTACTCCACCGACGGCGCCGTGGCGATCAGGGAGAGCCCGAACTCACGCTCGAGGCGCTCGCGGACGATCTCCATGTGCAGCAAGCCGAGAAACCCGCACCGAAACCCGAAGCCCAGCGCTCCCGATGTCTCCGGCTCCCAAGTGAACGACGCGTCGTCGATTCGCAACTTTTCCAGAGAGTCCCGAAGCTCGGCGTATTCGTCGCCGTCCACCGGATACAGACCGCAGAACACCATCGGCTTCGGCTCCCGGTAGCCCGGCAGGGGCTCGGCTTGCCGGCGTGCTTCGGTAACCGTCTCACCCGAGCGCGCCTGGCCGACGTCCTTGATGCCCGCTATCAGGTATCCGACCTCGCCGGGGCCCAGCGATGCCACCGGCGTCGGCACCGGGAGTCGCACGCCGATTTCCTCGACCTCGTGCGTTGACCCGGCCTGCATGAACTTCAGCCGAGCGCCCGCGTCGAGTGTGCCGTTCATGACGCGAATCGCAGACACGACGCCGCGGTAGCTGTCGTAGTACGAGTCGAAGATCAGAGCCTGAAGGGGGGCTTCGGAATCTCCCTTCGGCGGAGGGATCCGCTCGACAATTGCATCGAGCAGCTCGTCGACCCCCTCCCCAGTCTTGGCGGAGATGCGCAGAATCTCCTCCTTACCGATCCCGAGCACGTTCTCGATCTCGAGGGCACGCGTCTCGGGGTCGGCGGCGGGAAGGTCGATCTTGTTCAGCGCCGTGACGATCGTGAGGTTCGACTCGACGGCGAGGTAGGCGTTGGCCAATGTCTGAGCTTCGATCCCCTGCGCCGCGTCCACGAGCAACACCACCCCCTCACACGCGGCGAGCGACCTCGACACCTCATATCCGAAGTCGACGTGGCCCGGAGTATCGATCAGGTGGAGGACGTGGCCCTTCCAGTTGAGGCGGACGTTCTGGGCCTTGATGGTGATGCCGCGCTCACGCTCCAGCTCCATCGAGTCGAGGTACTGCTCGCGCATGTCTCGAGGGTCGACCGCGCCACATCGCTCGAGGAGCCGGTCCGCCAGCGTGGACTTCCCGTGATCGATATGGGCGATCACGGAGAGGTTGCGGATGTGGGACGTGTCGAACATGAGCAAGGAATCGTGACAGCTATGCCTGTGGCTCCTGGCGCAAGCGCTCCTCACCTGCGGCGGGGACCCCACCGTCGCCGCCTGTCAACGGGTGCGAGCTAAATGTGGCCTGGCCGGGTTCCTACGCCAGTAACGCCGGGCCCGAAGCCTCTCTCTGCAGCAATACGCGGGTCAGGTCGTCGGCGGGCGTGGGACGGCCGAGCCAGAAACCCTGGGCGACCTCACAGCCGAGTTTGGCGAGCTGGTCCCACACCGCCTGGTCCTCGACGCCTTCCGCCACGGTGCGCTTGCCCAGGTGGCGGGCCAGGTCGATGGTCGAGCGCACGATCGCCGCGTCGTTCGCGTCGACGCACATGGTCGTGACGAAGCTCTTGTCGATCTTCAGCTCGTCTACCGGCAGGTTCTTGAGGTAGCTCAGGGAGGAGTAGCCGGTACCGAAATCGTCGAGAGCGATCTCGACCCCCATGTTTCGCAGGATCTGCAGGACCCGCGACACCCGCGTCGGATCGGCCATCACGGTGCCCTCGGTGATTTCGAGCTGGAGCGATGAGGCCGGCACTCCGGTCTCGTCGAGCAATCGGCGGACGTCGCGGGGAAAAGTGCCGTCGTGCAGGTTCCGCACCGAAAGGTTGACGGCCACTGTGAGGCTGAGCCCGAGGTCGTGCCACCGGCGGCACTGCTTCAATGCGCGCTCCAACACGTAAAGAGTCAGCGAGCGGGACAGCCCCGTGCGCTCCGCGAGCGGGATGAACGCGTCCGGGGCGAGCAGGCCCCGCAACGGGTGCGCCCACCGCAACAGCACCTCGGCTCCGACGATCACACCGTCGGAGATGCGCGCCTTGGGTTGGTAATGCAGCACGCACTCCTCACCTTCGAGAGCGCGCCTCAACTCGCCGAGCATGGTGAGCTTCTCCGGGCTGTACGGATCCCGGCCCGCGTTGTAGATCTCGGCGCCCCGGCGCGATTCCTTCGCGAGGTACATAGCCACATCCGCTCGGCGCACCAGCGTGTCGACGTCCGTGCCGTGCTCCGGATAGAGGGCGATCCCCATCGAGGCTTCGATGTCGAGAGAAAGACCCGAGAGGGGGAAGGGCTGTTCCAGTCCTTCGAGGATCTGGCCGCCCCGTTCCAATGCGGCTGCCGCGTCGGGCACGCCATTCAGCAGGATGCCGAACTCGTCTCCGCCGAAGCGAGCCAGGAGATCCCCCTCGGCCAGTGTGCTGCTCAAGCGCGGTCCGATTTGTTCCAGCAGTTGGTCGCCGACCTGGTGACCGAGCGTGTCATTGACCTCCTTGAAGCGGTCGAGATCGATGAGCATCACTGCGAGGCCGCGACCACCCACGGCCGGCGCGGGCCCGTCGTCGCCGATCAGGATGCTCGCCGCCTCGTGAAACCACGCTCGGTTGTTGAGCCCAGTCAGCCGGTCCGTGAAGGCCTGCCTGTCGCGCTCGCTGAGGGCGCGAGCCGCGAAATACACGGCGCCGACGGGAACGAGCAAAAGCGGCACCAGGAACAGGCTGTGGTCCGACGCGACAAGCAGAACTGGCGCGAGGATCACCATCATCAAGGTCGACGTGCCGTGCAGCACGAGGTCGGGCCCGACCAGCGACGTCAGAGGAAGGCCCTGGTGAAGAGCCAACGCTCCGGCAACGGCGAAGTGATTCACCGCGAAGATCACCAGTGCCGCCAACGCGATGATCGGAAGGTCGCGCGGCGAGGCGAACATGCGCGTGTGGCCGTCAGGGTCGAGCAGGGAAAGTGCGCTGGCGCCCGCGCCGAGAGCCAACGCCGCCTGCAGGCCGTTGAACAGCCCGCGCCACAGGGGCTTGCGCTGAAGTAGGTCCGCCACCACCCCCGCGCCGGCCGCGACGGCGAGGGCCGGTCCGGGCCCGCCTGCCAGAAGGAGCGCGAAGACGAAGCTCAGCGAGACATTCAATTCGAACCCTCGAAGAAGCCGGATGGGCAGCAGTTCGGTCAGCAACGCCAGGACGGCGAAGAGCGCTACCCGCGCCGGATCCACTGGGCCGTCGGAGCTGGACGCGAGCCCGGCCGCGAGCATGATCGCTCCGCCCAGCATCACGACAGTGACGTAAGCGCGCAGAGCCAGCCGGTTGCGCGGTGGCGGGCTGGAGGCCGGGACATCCAGCAACGCGGGGAGCGGTCCGGAGACATGGGACCCTCTTCGCTCCGGTAACAGGCGGTTCATTCTGGTCCGTTCGCGAGGACGCTCAACGTGAGTCCCATCGCGAGGACGCCCCGGGGCGAACCCCGGGGCGGTCTCAGATTTGATCGGTCGTAGCCCCTAGCCGATGAACCATTTGATGGGAGCCCCGAAGAGCACCGCCATCGTGGCGAGGGACGCGACCGCTACGGCGAGCCTGAAAAGACGTGCACGCATTCGATTACCTCCTCCCACAGCAACACCGGCGAGCTCACACCGCGCGAGCTCGTACTACCCGGACCCAGCCGACCGGCGCTCGGGAAAGACTCCATCACTCCCCGCGAGCTGTCCTCAGCATACGGCACCTATCGCCCATATGCGCCGCCGCGCCCAGCCTGGGCGGGCTCGATCCGCCGGTAATCGGTCACAGCGGCATACCTTGGGCGCCAGGAGGTGGTGCGGGCGTGCCCATGCTGGTCGCTTTCGTGGTGGCCGTGGCTCTGGTGCCCCTCGGCGGCGGACGCCTCGCTGCCTTGGCCGAGGTGCGGATGCGGCGCTGGTGGCTGCTCGCCGTCGGCCTGGGTCTCCAGGTCCTCGCGCTGTCGGGGATCACCGCCAATGTCGGCGCAGCGCTGCACGGACTGAGCTATGTCGTCGGCGGCGTATACCTCCTCTCGAACCTTCAGTTGCCGGGAATGCTGTGGGTGGCGACAGGGGGGGCCCTGAACCTCGCGGGGATCGCAGCGAACGGCGGCACTCTGCCGGCGAGCCGCGCCGCGCTGGACCTCGCGGGCTTGACCCCCGACACGGGGTCTCACTTTGCGAATTCGGGTTTGGTGTCCGGGGCCCGCCTGCCCTTCCTGGGTGACATTTTCGCCATCCCGGACTGGCTACCCCTGGCGAATGTCTTTTCCGTCGGGGACATCGTGATCGCATGCGGCATCTACATCGCGTTGCACCGCCTGACCGGGTCCAGGCTGGTTCCGCCGGCCGTCGGGATGGCGTCGGCCTTGATCAGGCGACCGCGGGCGCGCGCTTTGTGGACCGCGCAGTGCCTGGCTTGGGGCGCGAGCTGGACGTTCGCCGCCGCGGTGATCGTTCTCACCGTGGGCCGTCCTGGCGCGCTGGCGTCGACGGTCACTCTTGGCCTCTGCGGCTGTGGCGCGGCATTGCTACTCGGCGGGCCATTGGTCGACCGGTTCAACCCGCCCGCCTTGCTGGCGTGCTGCGCGTTTGGTCAGGCCTGCGCCGCCGGGATCATGCTCATCGCGCCTCGGCCTGCGCTGCTCGGAGCAGCGGCGGTATCGACAGGATTCCTTGCCGGCCTGGCGCGACCCGCCGCGCTCGTCCTCCTGGCCGACGCGGCCGGGGGCGCAGGTCGCACGATCGCCGCGGTTGGGGTGCTCGAGGCCACTCTCGTCGGCGTGGGCCTGGTCATGGCGGGCTGGCCGGTTGCGGACCTCCTCGCCGCGGGCGCCCGCCCCGTGTTCGGATTGGCGGCGCTGTTGTGGGGTATTGCGGCACTGGCCTGGAGCGTGATGCCCGCAACGCGGCGGGCCGCTCCCTCCCGAGCCACGCTCTGGCGCGACCTGCTCCAAGCGGTTCGCTCCGTCGAGGACACGCCCGTCCTGGCCCGTATCGCTCTGCTCATGGCGGCCCTCGGAGGCGGCGTCGGCCTGGCGGCGGCGGACCCGTTCGTGGCTCTGGGACTGGCTTGGCGTCGTGCGACTCCCCTGGGACTCTCGGCGGGGTGCCTCGCAGTCGGCGCGGGACTCGGCGCGCTAGTCGCCACGTCGCTGACGCGGCGAAAGGCTGGTTCGTTGGGCCCGGCGATGGTCGTCGGGGGTGTTGGGCTGTTCCTCGGCGCCGCCGGGTCCACCGCGATGTGGGCGCTGGCGGGATGGGTCCTGGGGGGACTGGGCGTCGGCGTCGCGTCAGTCGTGCTCGTTTCTCTCGCCCTGTCCTTGTCGCCCGAGCCGCTTCAGGGGAGGGTTCTCTCGCTGGGCTTCGCCTCGGTGCTAGTCGGCCTGGGCACCGGATACACGATCGGGGGCTCGCTCGCCGAAGCCGGAGGTCCGGTTGCCGCCGCGGCGGGTGCGGGGGTGGTGATGGTCGCAGCGGGCGCGACCGCAGCCGCCATGGCCCGCAGCGGCTCAGTATCCGAGAGCGGGATCGACCAGTCCGATCAACTGATCCCCGGCGGCGAACCGGCGCAGGTTCTGCTCGAAAAGAGCGAGGAGGCGCCGGTTCGACTCGCCCACTACGGGGTTGGCGACGTGCGGCGTGATGAGGCAGTTCTCGAGCTCCCAGAGGGGGTGGTCGTCGGGCAGCGGCTCTGGGTCGGTGACGTCGAGACCGGCGGCGGCGATCTCCCCGTTTCGGAGGGCGGCAACGAGGTCATCGGTGACCACGTGCGCGCCGCGAGCGACGTTCACCAGATAGCAGCGGGGTCCCATGACGAGCATCTCGGCCCGACCGACCATCCCCCGGGTCTCGGGAGTGAGCGCCAGGGCGACGACAACCAGATCGGAACCGTCGAGGGCCTCGTGGAGCCGCTCGCTCCCGAGGGTCCGTGTCGCACCTGCCAGTGGCTGGGGATTTCGGCGGACGATTGTTGTCTCCACGGAGAAGGGGTGGAGCTGTTCGATCAGAGCGGACGCGATCCCGCCGCCACCGAGGATGGCGACCCGCGCGCCGTAGAGGCTGCTCCCTACTAACCCGCCCACCGCCGGCTGCCACGTCCGGGCCTGCGCCCGTGTCTTCAGAGACCTCATGAGGGCCAGCGACAAGGCCAGCGCGTGCTCGGCGACTTCGTCCCCGTAGATGCGCTTGGCGCAGGTCCAGGTACGGCCGGGATCCAGGACACCGGCCGCGGCGTAGTGCTCCACCCCCGCCCACGGAAGCTGTATCCAGCGGATCTGAGAATTCGCGGCCAGGGTGGCTGCCAGCGCGTCCGAGTCGCGCCAGTCGAGCCAGAGCAAGGCGTCGGCGGCCTCGGCGGGGCTGACCACTCCGCCGGCGTTCTCGATGGCCACCAGGGCAGCAGGCGGGGGCGGGCCTGGAGCGACGGCTATCCGGGGGGCGGGCGGCATCCGGTAGTGTTTACGCCCCGTGGCGAACATTAAGAGTCAGATCAAGAGGAACCGCCAGAACGAGCAGAAGCGCCTCGCCAACAAGGCGGTGCGCTCCGAGCTGCGTACTCGCGTGAAGAACGCGGTGAGCGTTGCGGAAACCGGCGACGACGCGGCGAAGACCGAGGAAGCGCTGCGCGAGGCCGTCCGTAAGATCGATCGCGCTGCCGCCAAGGGCGTCATTCACAAGAACCAGGCGGCGAACCGCAAGTCGCGCCTGATGAAGCGGGTCCAGAAGACCCCCAGCTGAACGCCCCCGAACTCAGCCCAGGCGGCTGAGTCGGGCTACGAGTACTTCCAGCACCAGCACCGAAGGCCACTCGCTCGTGCCCCTCAGGTCCAGATCGGCTTGCGCGACCAGGCGCACCGCCCGGGAGATCGCGTCCGACCCGAGCTTGCGGCTTTGAGCAAGGGCCTTGCGCGCCGGAAACGGCGCGGTTCCGATCAGGGCGGCGGCCTCGGCGTCTGACCGAGCCCCCGCCCCGTCGAGCCGCACCAGAGCCAGCACATGGCGGCTGAGGGTGCTCAGCACCGCCATCGGATGCCGTTGGCCCCCGTCGAGCATCCGGTGCAGTGCACCCACCGCACCGGCGGTATCGCCCCGATCGATGGCGTCAGTCAGATCCCAGGGCGCGACCCCTCCAGCCTCACCGAGGAACGGGTCCAGCTCGTCCTCGCCGATCGTCGCGCCTTCGCCGTAAGCCGCGGCGAGACCCGCGAGCAGTGTCTCGAGCCGGCCCAGGTCCTCGCCCAGGTGGGCGACCAGCTTTCGCGTCGCGCCGGGCACCAGCCGCACCGGGCCGGCCGCGATCTGATCGGCGATCCACTGAGTCTTTTCCTTCGACTTCTGCGGCACCGCCGTCTCGAGGATGTGGCCGCGTTTGCGGACGGCGTCGAGAAGCCGCCGGTTGGTCTGCCCCCCGCCCGCGATGAGGACCAGCACCGAACCCTCGCTCGGCTCGCCGAGATACTCGAGCAACGGCTCTACCGCGGCTGCGTCGAACCGGCCCGCTTCCCTCACGACCACGACACGGCGGTCGCCGAGGAGCGAGGGAGTGCTCAGGGCTTCCAGCGCGACCGCGAGGTCGGCTTCCGGCGGAAGGTGTTCGATTCCCAAGGGATCGTTTCCTGCCAGCTCGTTGAGCAACGACGAAAGGCCCTGGCTGAGAAGCGAGGGGTCCTCCCCCCTGACCAGATAGACGGGGAAGAAGGCTGGCGCCACAGTGCTTTCCTACTCGCCGATCACGCCGCCGCCAAGAGCGCGGCCATGGTGTCGACTACACGTCGAGTGCCCGCCACATCGTGCGTGCGGACGATGCGACAGCCCTCGGCGACTCCCACCGCCGTAGCTGCGGCCGAGGCCAGCCGTCGCTCGCCGACCTCCAGATCCAGCAGGCGGCCGAGAAACGTCTTGTTCGACGCGGAAAGCAGCAGAGGGAAGCCAACTGCCGCAAGCTCCGCAGAGCACTGAAGCAACACCAGCGACTGCTGCCATGTCTTGCCGAGGTCCAGCCCGGCATCGATCACGATCCGATCGCGCGGGATGCCCGCGGCGACTGCAAGGCGCGCCAGCTCGGTCAGGCGGTCGCGCACCACCGTGGTGACGTCGTCGTACGCCGGGTTCGGGTCCGCGACCCGGGGCGCCAGGCGGATGTGCGTGGCGACGACGCCGGCGTCTGCACGCACCGCGACCGCCAAATAGTCCGGATCGGCGAACCCGGAGATGTCGTTTCCCAGCACCGCGCCCGCCGCGTACGCGGCAGCGGCCACCGATGCCCGCCATGTGTCGACCGAGACCGGGAGATCGAAGCGCTGGGTCAGCGCTTCGACCCCGGGGACGACCCGCTCGAGCTCCTCCTCCTCCGTCACCTCCGGACCCGGTCCCGCCTTCACTCCACCGACGTCGAGGAGATCTGCGCCCGCGTCGACGTGCTGCGCCGCGAGGTCTACGAACCTGTCCATGGCAAAGAACGCGCCCGCGTCGAAGAACGAATCCGGCGTTCGGTTGAGAATGCCCATCACGAGCGCTCTATGGGTGAGGTCGTAGGACCGGTCGCCGAGTTGCAGCCTCACGCCTCGAAACTAAGCGGCGCGAGACGGCCGCCATCGCGGCCGCCCCCGCCCCGAGGAGCGCGGCTCGCGGCCCCAGCGCCGGCAGGTCGAGCCCGGATCCCCAGCGCGCCACGCCGTCTATCCAAGTGAGCATGAGGCCGGTGGGCCGATGGAGCAGGGTCGCCAGCCTCCCTCCGAGAACCCCCGCAGGAATGCCGGCGACCATGCCCCACATCATCAACGGCCCCGCGACCGGCACCGCGAGGAGATTCGCAGGGACCGATGCGAGCGGGATGGATCCGAACACCACCAACAAGGTCGGGGCGACCCCCACCTGCGCACCAACGGTGGCGGACAGCACGTCGACGAGCGGCCGCGGCCCCCGGAGCCGTTCGGCAACCCACGGCGCCACCACGGCGAGACCCACCGACGCGCTGACAGACAGCAGGAACGACACCGATCCCACGAGCAAGGGGTCGACCAGGAGAATCACCACGACGGCCCCGGCCACCAGTTGCAGCCGATCCGCGGGGCGAGCGAAGGTCCGCGCCGAAACCCCGAGGCCCGCCATCACAATCGCTCTCACGACCGACGGCTCCCAGCGGACGACGGTGCCGAAGAACACCAACACGACCGCGGTGGCCGCGAGCCGAGCTCCGTTGGCGCCGCGCGCCACGAGCGGCGCGGCCAGCAGCAGCGCGAACGCGACGTTCTGGCCCGACACAACCAACAAATGACTGAGCCCGGCGTCCCGAAAGCGCTCGACCGTCTCGTCGTTCTGGCCTCGGTCGTCGCCCAACACAAAGCCGGCGAAGAGCCCACGTTCCCGCTCGGGCATCGCGGTCGCGCCACGTTCGATGGTGCGCCGCAACCCGTTGGCGAGCCGGGACAAGGGAGCCCCCGTCCACGGCGGTCCCGCCGCTTCCAGCTGCAGCCTCGCGACGATGTGTCGCCGCCGTAGATGCGGGGCGATCCGACCGCGGAGCGGCGAGGGCGTGCCTCGGACCTCGAGCACCTCACCCGCCAGGGCACGATGGAGCGAGCCCGCAGCCGCGCCGCGGGCCCACGTGTCGTAATGGCGGCCGCCGACTCGCAACTCGGCGTGGACGGCGCCGTGCCGGTCGTCGGGATCGGTCACCACGGTCGCAACGCCCGCCACCTCGGCCGGAACGGCCGCTTGGAGCCCATCCCAGGATCGGGCCGCCAGGGAGGAAGCGGCCACGGCCGCCACGGCGCACCAGAGCCAAGGGTGGCGAAGCCGCGAAGCGACCAGGGCGAGCGCGG
The DNA here is from genome assembly GCA_035526705.1 of Acidimicrobiales bacterium. Taxonomy (GTDB): domain Bacteria; phylum Actinomycetota; class Acidimicrobiia; order Acidimicrobiales; family JAHWKP01; genus JAHWKP01. Next base: position 46,862 of record DATLBX010000150.1, read on the forward strand.
CGGCGACGGAGAGCGGCACCGGGTGCGCCACCCAGGCGCCGAGCGCGGTGAGGAGTGCCAGCGCGGGGAGAAACCTGCGTTGACTCAAACCTTCACCAAAGGCCGCAGCTGCTCGAGCTTGGCTTCCCCGATGCCGCGGACTTCAAGAAGCTCGGTCACGGAGCGGAACCGGCCGCGGGTCTCGCGGTGACGGATGATCGCCTCCGCTGTAGCGGGGCCGACTCCCGGCAGTTTGTCGAGTTCCTCCGCAGTGGCGGTGTTCAGATCGACCTTCGTCGAAGCGCCTGGAATGGCGTTCGAACCCGACGACATCGTCGCGGTCTCCCCCCGGCGCGGCACCAGAATGCGCTCTCCGTCCGCCAGCGGCGCCGCGAGGTTCAGCTGGTCTAGATCGGCATCAGAGGTTGCTCCGCCTGCCGCGCTCAGGAGATCAGAGACTCTGGAGCCACCGGGCATGCGGTAAACGCCGGGAGTCGTCACCGCGCCGGCGGCGTGGACCGTGACCTCCTGATCGCCCGTCACCGGCGCGGACGATTCCGCCGCCGGGGCCGCCCTCGGGAGGGTCAGTTCGGCGGGCAGCGATGAGGGCCGAAGGGCAAACCAGCCGAGCCCGCTGGCGAGAACCAGCGCCACGAGTAAGGCGAAGCCCGGCCGTTCGAGCGGTAAGCCTTCGGCAAACACGGAGAGTCGTTCGCGCCAGCCCGGGCGCGGTGAAGCGGGCCTTTCCAATGGGATCCCCCTGCGCTATTCGCTTGAAAGGGGGAAGAAGCTGACTCTACCCAGCGAGCATCCCCGTGAGAAGGGCCGCAACGGGGGCAACGGGGCTTCGGGCCTCCTCCGCCAGGACCTCAGAAGAGGCGCGCCGTCAGCTTTTTCCGGTATTCCGCGGTGCGGGGATCGCCCGGGCCCATCAGTTCGAGCCGGTCGAGGAATTCTTGGCGTGCCGTGTCGTCTTCCTTGACCCGTTGGAGGAGTGCGTCGAGGGCCGCAGTGTGACCATCGTCCTCCGGAGCGGCGCCGCCCACACGAGCCAGCGCCGCAATCCGGCGTGTCTCCGCGGTCTCCGGGATCCGGGCGATGAGGCGCAGAGCCTCTTCCCGGCCGTCGTCGCCACGTGCTACGAGGATCTCGGACAACGCGTTGATGGCCTCGACGTGGTCCGGGTCCTGGGTCAGCGCGGCGCGGAGCGACTCCTCGTCCCCATTGGCGACGAGGCGGTCGGCTTCAGTGATGGGCGGGACCAATCGGTCGACGAAGGCCCGCACTTGTTGCTCCGGCACGGCTCCCATGAAGTGGTCGACTACCTGACGGTTTCGAAGGGCGTACACCGCCGGGATCGACTGGACGCGGAAGGCGGCCGATATCTCCGGATTGGCGTCCACGTCCACCTTCGCGAGGTCCACTCGCCCGTCGGACTCGGCGACGACCTTCTCCAAAATCGGCCCGAGCGTGCGGCAAGGCCCGCACCACTCCGCCCAGAGGTCGACTATGACCGGGACCTGCGTCGAACGTTCGAGTACCGCGGTCTCGAAGGTCGCGTCCGTTACCTCGGCCATCGGAGCTATCGACTACTCCCCTATAGGCCCGTAGGGCTCTCCCGCTTCGGGGTAACACTCGTCATGAAAGTGCTCGACGCGGTCCCAACTGCCCTTGACATACACGTTGGCGATGATCTGCTTCTTTTGGGCTCGCGCCACGAACTTGACGGGTGCCCCACAGTGGGCGCACATCGCGCTGTTGCCGGGCTCCACGGAACGTAGGACGGCCCGACTGGTCTGCTGCTCCTTCGCCATGCCGGGCGAGCCTAAGCACTCTGCTCGCCGGACTTCGCATTTCCGACCTGCAGCGGAGCCAAAGCGGCTTCCGCCTCCGCCACAAACCGGTGAACCAGTTCGCCGGCCGGGACGAGGTCGGTGATGGCGCCCGTGCCCTGACCGGCGGGGTAGCACTCCCGCTCCGCATCGATACCGGCGGTGGACTCGTCTCCACCGAGATGGAACGCGCCGTCAGAAGTCGACCGCAGGACCTGCGCCGGGAAGGGCTGCAGCTTGTCCGGGTTCTTCTCGAATTCGTCGGTGTACGCGTTCCGCACGGCGCGCAGCGTCTTGCCGGTGTAGGCCCGAGTCACCACGGTGCCGTCCTCCCCCGTCGCGATCAGTCGTTCCTTGTAGCCAGGCACCGCTCGCGCCTCCGGGGTGGCGATGAACCGGGTCCCGACCCAGACGCCCACTGCCCCCAGGCACAGCGCAGCGGCCAAGCCGCGACCGTCGAAGATCCCCCCGGCCGCGACGACGGGAACGCGGTCCCCCACGGCGTCGACGATCTGAGGGACGAGCGGGAGGGTCGCCACCTGTCCGGTGTGGCCACCCGCCTCGGTCCCCTGAGCGACGACCAGATCGCAGCCCGCGTCAACCGCCCGTAGAGCGTGGGTGACCTTGCCGCACATGCTGACGACAAGCACCTCATTGTCGTGACAAAGGCGGACGACTTCGGTTGGTACCCCGAGCCCCGCGACGAACACCGACGCGCCCTCGTCGATGAGCGCCTGAACGCGGGCCGTCATGTCACCCGGCATCGCGGTCAGAAGATCCACGCCGAAGGGCCGATCCGTGATCTCGCGGACGGCGCGCATCTCCTGGATCATCTGGTCGTGCGACATGGTCGAGGCTCCCAGGCACCCGAAACCACCGGCTGCGGAGACCGCGGCGACCAGCTGGGAGTACGAAACGCCCCCCATCCCCGCCAGCATCACGGGGTGCTCGATTCCGAGCATGTCGGTCAGAGGGGTGCGCATGTCAACAAAATAAGAGACGGTGAGGCGGATCGCTCTTCTCTCGGGTGTGGTGGCGGCTATCGGGCTGGCCCTCGCACTGGCGTTCACGCTTGATCAACGTGCCCATGCCGGGCGGGTCGCCCGCAATGTCGAGCTACATGGAAAGCCGATCGGGGGCATCGCACCGGAGCAACTGGCGACCGAGATCCGCGGTCTGGCCCAGCGCATGGGCGGGACCACGTTGTCGGTCCGTGCCGCGGACGGATCGGGAGACGACCCCTCCCCGATGACCTTTCAGGCCCGTGAAATCGGCTTGGCTCTCGACGAGGAGCGCACGTTGGAGTCCGTGATGAGCGCGGGCCGCCAGTCGAACCTCGCCGCCCGGTTGTTCAGCTGGGCATTGTCCCCCGTCCGCAAGCGCGACGCGGGTGTAGCGGTGAGCGCCAACCACGACGCCATCTACGCACTGATCTCGGAGCGAGACGCGGGCAGGGAGCCGCCAACCGAACCGACGATCAGAGGCGAGGAGGAAGCGGTGCAAGTCGTCCCCGGCAAACCGGGAAAGGGGGTCGACGCCGCGGATGTGATCCGAGGTTTGCCGGACGCGGCGCGCACCGGCCTGCCCCTGAAGGTCGCCGTCGAGCGAGGTGGGGTCCCGCCGCGGCACAGCTTGGCGGAGGCCCGAAAAGCGGCGGCCCTGGCGGAGAGGCTCGTGTCCGGGCCCCTCACCTTGCGAGCGGCAGGCGAAACACGAACCGTTCCTATCGCGACGGCGCGTTCGTGGCTGGAGACTTCGGCCGCGGCGGCCTACCTCCAGGTCACCTTCGACGACACCAAGACGATCGAGTCGCTGCAGAGCATTTTCGAGGGCCTCGGGCGAGAGCCCGTCGACGCGCGTTTCGTCGTGGAAGGTGGTCAGCTGAAACTGATACCCGGGCGTGATGGCACGAAGTGTTGCGACGCTGGCGCCGTCGACGTCATCGAAAGCCAGGTCCTGAACCGCGACCCGTCGAGCGGGCTACCCGACGACGTGGGTCCGCTACCCCTGGCCCCCGTCGCGCCGAAGAGAGGGATCGCGGAGCTGCGTGGGCTGAACATCGTCGAGCAGGTCGCGACTTTCACCACCCCGCACAAACCGGGCGAGCCACGCGTCCGCAACATTCATCGGATCTCGGACCTGATGCGCGGCCAGATCATCGGGCCGGGTGAAACGCTGTCGGTGAACGACATCGTCGGCAAGCGCACGGCGGAGCGGGGGTTCGTCTCGGCACCGGTGATCCAGGACGGCAACTTCGGCGAGGGAATCGGCGGCGGAGTGTCGCAGTTCGCCACCACGCTGTTCAACGCGGCTTTCCTCACAGGCCTCGAGTTTCCCGAGTACCAGAGCCACTCGATCTATATCTCCCGTTATCCGTATGGACGGGAAGCGACGTTGTCGTACCCGAGGCCGGATTTGAAGATCCGGAATCCAACACCGCACGGGGTCCTCATCTGGGCCACTTACACGGAGACATCCATCACCGTCTCGCTGTGGTCGACGAAGTACTTCCGAGCGGAGCAGACGGGGCAGACCAAATCGGCCCGTGGCCCCTGCACGCTGGTGCGCACGGAGCGCACGCGGACCGCCCCGGACGGCACGAAGAAGGTCGACCATGTCAACGCGCTCTACCGCCCCGGCGAAGGGGTGCAGTGTTGAGCCATGAAGGTTGCCATCACCGGGTCGAGCGGACTCATCGGATCGGCACTCGTCGAGTCTCTTCTCGGGGACGGGCATCAGGTGGCTCGGATAGCGCGTGATGCCCAGGGGAGGATCGACACCACGGGGTTGGCCGGATCGGATGCGGTCGTGCACCTCGCGGGCGAGCCCATTGCGTCGAAGCTGCGGTGGAACGACGTCCACAAGCGCAGGGTCAGACAGAGCCGCGTCGACGGAACGCGGCGAGTAGCCGAAGCGCTTGCACGACTCGACGCGAAGCCACGCGTCCTCCTCTCCGCCTCCGCCGTCGGGTACTACGGGAGCCGGGGTGACGAAGTTCTCGACGAACAGGCGGGCCCGGGCGCCGGCTTCCTCGCCGAGCTCTGTGTCGCGTGGGAAGCAGCGACCGCTGCGGCGGTGGAAGCGGGGATCCGAGTGGCCCGGACCCGGTCGGGTTTGGTACTCGACCCCCGCGGCGGCTTGCTGCCGAAGCTCCTCCTTCCAGGCAAACTCGGCTTGGGCGCCCGGCTGGGAAACGGGCGGCAGTGGATGAGCTGGATCACCCTCGACGACGAAGTGCGCGCCATGCGTCACGTTCTCACCGACGATTCCATCAGCGGGCCGGTGAATCTCTCAGCGCCGGGCCCCGTGACCAACGCGACCATGACCCACGCCATCGGCGGAGTGCTGAAGCGGCCCGCGTTCCTGGCGGTTCCCGCCCCCGCGCTCCGGCTCGCTTTGGGAAGGGAGACCGCCGACGAGACCGTGCTCACCAGCCAGCGCGCTGAGCCAGCTGTTCTGGGGACGCACGGTTTCGAATTTGTCGACCCGGAACTCGAACCCGCGCTGCACAAGTTGCTTTCGAGGTGACGCGGGAGGACGCCGACGTCATTGTGGTGGGAGCCGGCCCCGCCGGTGCTGCCGCGGCGATAGTGCTGGCTCGAGCCGGCAGGCGGGTGATCGTGGCAGACCGAGCCCGATTCCCACGGGACAAGTGCTGCGGCGACGGGATCACCGGGGCCGCCCTTCCCCGGCTGCGAGATCTCGGCCTGGACGCGTCTCGAGTGGCGTCGTGGCGCGATGTCGACCGGTCGGTTTTCGTCTCGCAGTCCGGGCGCTCCCTGGCGCTGGAGACCGGAGGGGGGCGGCGAGGTGTTCTTGCGGTCGCCACGCGGGCTGATCTCGATGCAGCCCTCCTCGATGTGGCGCGACGCGCCGGGGCACGCGTGGTCGAGGAGGCACGCTTGGATTCGGCTGCGCTCACCGCGGACGGTGTCTCGCTCGAGTTCGAACGGGTCGGGTCGCTGCACGCCAGCTTCGTGATTGCAGCTGACGGCGCCTGGTCACCGACGCGGCGGGCCCTGCAGCCGACCGAAGTTGCAATCCCGAAGTGGCAGGCAGCTCGGACATATGTCGAAGGTGTCGAGGGGGCCGCCGCCGCGGAGGCCCGCGTCTGGTTCGATGCCGACCTGCTGCCGGGCTACGCCTGGTCGTTTCCACTCGGCGACGGACGAGCCAACGTCGGGGTCGGGGCGCTCAGAACTGCTGGGGGGGGCGGCGGCTGGATCGTTCGTCGACTGGGGTCATTGCTCCAGTCCGATCACGTTCGCTCGTTCCTGGGCGAGGCGTCGTCGAGCGAGGGCCGCGCGGCTGTCTGGCCGATTCCCACGGAGCTGAAGCGAGAAAACCTCATCGGCGGACAAGGCCGCGCGTTGTTCGCGGGGGACGCAGTCGGCGCAACGGATCCAATGACGGGCGAAGGCATCGCAGAGGCGCTCCAAACCGGGACTCTGGCGGCGGAAGCCCTGATTGCAGGTCGACCCAACTCCTACGCCGCAACCGCCGGACGAGCCCTCGTGTGGCGGCATCGCCGGCGTCAGCTCTGCTCGGACCTGCTGCGCCGTCGCGCCCTGGCCGCGGCCGGCCTAGCCGTGGCCGACGCCAACCACTGGACCCGCGCGCAGTTCACTCGGTGGATCTTCGAGTGATTGGGGTCGTCCGCCCCGGTTCCTCGCGTGCGGCGGCCCCCATCCTCGCCGCACGGGCGCGAGTCGGGGAATAGAAAGTCACGCCTTATTTGGGGAGCCCCAGAACCCTTTCGCCGATGATGTTGCGTTGGACCTCGGATGTTCCGCCACCGATGGTCAAGGCCGTCGCGAAGAGAAAGCCGTAATGCCAGAGGGGGTCGTCGCTACCCACTGGACCGGGACCGGCCAGCATCCCCGCCGCACCGGCCAGGTCCTTCGCCAACCCCATGAGCCGCTGGCCGTGCTCGTCGGCCAATGCCTTCGCCACTGAGGACTCGGCCCCGGCAGGCTTGCCTGCCACGCGCGCGCCGAGGGAGCGGAGCCGTAGGGCGCGGAGTACTTCGCCCTCGACCCACACCTTGGTCAGACGGTCGCGCACCACAAGGTCCGAACAACCTCCCGCCCCACGCACCGCGTCGAGGAGGTCATCGTGGGTCGGACCTCTCCCCCACAGTGCGCCCTCGCCTGAGAGCGAGACGCGCTCCTGTGCGAGCGTGACCTTCGCCAGAGCCCAGCCCGCCCCCTCCTCGCCGACCAGGTTGGCGGCGGGGAGGCGCACGTCGGTGAGAAACACTTCGTTGAAGGTGTGCACACCGGTCATTTCCACGAGAGGCCGCACCTCCACGCCGGGCGCATCCATCGGACAGATGAAGTACGAGATGCCGGCGCGGCCCATGTTCTCCGCGGCGGTACGGGCCAGCAGGATGCCGAAACGCGAGTTGTGTGCCAGTGAAGTCCACACCTTCTGGCCGTTGATCACGTATTCGTCGCCGTCGCGACGAGCGATCGTGCGCAGGGCCGCGAGATCGGACCCCGCCTCCGGCTCGCTGAAGAGTTGGCACCACAGCTCCTCACCGGAGAGCATGGGGAACAGATACCGCTCCTGTTGCTCGGGCGTGCCCGAGTGCAGGAGGGTCGGGCCTGCCCATCCCGTGCCAATCGGGTTTGCCGGCCGCCGGATCCCCGCCGCCTTGAGCTCCTCGTCGATGATCAGCTGGAGAATCGGGTCTGCCTCCAGACCCCACGGCCGTGGCCAGTGAGGGGCCACGTAACCGGCTTCGGCCAACTCTCGGCCCGACGGACGAGGGTGATCGGCGAGCCAGCTCCGGACCGATTCCCTACGCGGGTCGTCCTCTGGGGCAACAACGATGCGCACGGCAGGGCAAGCTATCGGGCCAATGAGCGGTTGGAACTGGGCTGATATCTGGGAGACCGTCGCTGACACGCGCCCGGAGGCGCCGGCCCAGGTTCAAGGCAAGCGACGCGTCACCTGGGCCGAGCTGGACCGAAGGGCCGACGGGGTGGCCCAGGCGCTGCTCGATTTGGAGCCCAGCCGTCAGGACAAGGTCGCCCAGTACCTCTACAACTGCCCCGAATACATGGAGTCGGTGTTCGGGACCGTCAAGGCGGGCCTGGTGCCGGTCAACACCAACTACCGCTACGAGTTGGATGAGCTGGTCTACCTCTGGGACAACGCGGACGCGATCGCGGTGGTGTTCCATCACTCCTTCGGGGAGAAAGTCGAGGCGATAAGAGACCGTCTCCCGAAGGTCCGGGGGTGGTTCCGTGTGACGGACGACGGTGCCGACGGCGATTGCCCCGAGTGGGCCATCCCCTACGAGGAAGCCGCCACCTCCGCGGCAGCCCGGACCAGCCCGCCCTGGCAGCGCGACGGCGACGACCTCTTCCTCTTGTACACCGGAGGAACCACCGGGATGCCGAAGGGCGTGATGTGGCGCCAGGACGACCTGTTTTCGATACTGAACGGCTCGAGCCTCGTCCGTCACCCAACCGACGCCGGGATCGAAGGGATCGGCGGGAACCTCAGGGAACTCGGGTCCGGAGCCATAGGCCTCCCCGCTTGCCCCCTCATGCACGGCACCGGAGCACTCACCGCCCTGTCGGTGATGAACGGAGGGGGTTGCGTCGTCACGCTGGAGAGTCGCAGCCTCGACACTGTCGAGTTGCTCGATGCCATCACCACCGAGCGGGTGCAGCACCTGGCCATCGTCGGGGATGCTTTCGCCAAGCCGTTGCTTGCGACCCTGGACGCGAATCCCGGACGCTGGGATATCTCGAGCATCGTTTTGATCGTCTCGTCCGGCGTGATGTGGAGCGAGGAGGTCAAGGCCGGTCTCCTACGGCACCACCCCGGCATGTTGCTCGCCGACGCGTTCGCTTCGTCCGAAGCCCTGGGCATGGGGACTTCGGTGTCCAGCGCTGCGGGCACCGCCACCACGGCGAAGTTCACCCTCGGTGACGAAGCACGGGTGATCCGTCCGGATGGAACCTCGGTAGAGCCTGGTTCGAACGAGATCGGCATGGTGGCGGTGAAGGGCCGTACGCCCATCGGCTACTACAAGGATCCGGAGAAGTCGGCCGTAACCTTCCCGATCCTCGACGGCCAACGTTGGTCCGTCCCGGGTGACCACGCGATGGTGGAGGCCGACGGGACCCTCGTGCTCCTAGGCCGAGGGTCGGTGTGCATCAATACCGGGGGAGAGAAGGTTTTCCCCGAAGAAGTCGAGGTGGCTGTGAAGTCCCACCCCGCGGTGTCGGACGCGCTGGCCGTTGGCGTGCCCGACGAGCGGTTCGGAGAGGCCATCTGCGCCGTCGTCGAACACGCCGCGGGCGCAACCGTCGCTCCCGACGAGTTGATCGCGCATGTCAAGGGTCAACTGGCCGCCTATAAGGCGCCGAGGCACATCGTCGTCGTGCCCTCGATAGAGCGTGCGGCCAACGGCAAGGCGGACTACAAGCGGTGGAAGGCCGAAGCCGCGGAGCTCTTGGGGCGGTGATCGATCCCGAGGACGGGGAGCAGGGCGGCGGTGATCTTTTCGTCGACCTGACTTCCTACCCCGTGGATCTCGAGACGGTGAAGCTGCTTTCGCCTCGGTTGGCGCGTCGCTGCCAAGCCATCCCGCTCCGCCGGGAAGGGGGTCGGATCGTCGTCGCCCTCGCGAACCCAACCGATCTCTTCGTCATCGACGACCTTCGGGCCGCGCTGCGCTCGCCCGTCAAGGTCCTAGCCACTACCGCGGCGTCGCTCGACTGGGCCCTGGGTGAGTGGCTTCCTCTCGGCGAGGAAGCCGACACGCTGGTGAAGCTGGCCGAAGCCGAAACCGCTGGTAGTGGACGACACCCTGGGGACTCGGACGTCCAGACGGTCACAGACGCGCCGCTGGTGCGTCTGGTCGATCTGGTGTTGACCGACGCGATGCGCGCCGGCGCATCGGACATACACCTCGAACCCAGTCGGGGCGAATTTCTCGTGCGTCATCGCGTCGACGGTGTGCTTCGCGACGCGCGCAGCTTTCCCCGCACGGTGCAGGCTGCCCTGATATCGCGTATCAAGCTCATGGCAGGTCTCGACATCGCGGAGCGCCGGCTCCCTCAGGACGGCCGGATCCGTAAGGCTCTGGATGGCAAGGACCTCGATATGCGTGTCGCGATCCTTCCGACGGTGCACGGCGAGCAGGTGATCATCCGGCTGTTGGATACCGATCGCGCCGTCGTCAGCCTCGAAGACGTCGGTTTCATGCCAGACGTATTGCCCAAGTACGAGCTGTTGGCGCGGCGTCCTCACGGCGCCCTATTGGTGACAGGGCCCACTGGATCGGGCAAGTCGACGACGTTGTATGCCACCTTGGCAGCGGTCAACGATCGGTCCAAGAAGGTCATCACCGTCGAGGACCCGGTCGAATATGAAACGGTCGGCATCTCGCAGGTCCAGGTGCACACGCGGTCCGGGCTTACCTTCGCCAGAGCCCTCCGGTCGATCCTGCGCTGCGACCCCGACGTGGTTCTCGTCGGTGAGATCCGGGACCGTGAGACCGCGCTGATCGCGCTGGAGGCCGCGCTGACGGGGCACCTCGTGCTGTCCACGTTGCACAGCAACGACGCAATCAGTACGCCGCTGCGGTTGATCGAACTCGGAGTCGAGCCCTACCTGGTCGCGTCCGGTCTCGAGGGCGTCGTGGGCCAACGTCTCGTGCGGGTGCTTTGCGAGAAGTGCAAGCAGCCCGCCCCGAAGAAGGACCCGAAGGTGGGCAAGCACTTCAAGGCCGTCGGTTGCCGCGAATGTGGCATGTCGGGCTACCGCGGTCGCCGGGGAATCCAGGAGCTCATGGTCGTGACGCCCACGATCGAGCACCTCATCGCCTCGGCATCGTCGCCGGACGAGATTCAAATAGTGGCGCTGGAGGAGGGCATGGTGCCGCTGCGCGACGCCGGCATGGACCTGGTGAAGAAGGGGCTGACGACCGTGGAAGAAGTGTTGAGGGTCACCGTATGAGCAAGAGCTCGCCGGACACCAGTTGGATCGCCGACGTGATGGCCAAGCTGGAGCACGACCTGCGCAACCCGCTCACGGCGGTCATGGGGTTCGCCGACCTGTTGGGCATGAGCGATCTCGACGAAGCCCAGCGCCAGCACCTGAACCGCATCCATCAGGCCGCCGAACAGCTGTTGCAGGTGCTGGAGACCATGGAGGAGCGGGCCGTAGCCCCACAGCGCACCGTCGTGTATCTGGAAGATGACGCCGGGAATGTCGGCCTGATCGGCGGAATACTCGTCCACCGGCCGGGCGTGCGGCTGATTTCCGCGGCCGATGCTGCCACCGGTCTGAGCATCGTGCGAAAGGAGATGCCCGACCTGGTGCTCCTGGACCTCGGCCTGCCCGATCGCAACGGCGCGGACGTTCTCACTGATCTCAAGGCCGACCCCACGACCGCGGACATCCCGGTAGTCGTGATCAGCGCTTCCGCCGATCGTCGCGAGGACGTGCTGGCCGCGGGAGCCGAGGCCTACCTGAGCAAGCCGCTCGAAATCGTCGAGTTCCTGGAAATAGTCGATCGGTTCGCAGCGGCGGACTCGACCGGGTGAACCGGTGGCGGCGTAAGCAGGACCTACGCAGCAGGCTCCAGCGCGCCTTCAACCTGATCCTGCTCGGCGTCGCATTGATCGGGGTGCTCGGCGTGGGCAGCCGCGTCGTAGGCCTTCAAGCGGTCAACGAGCTGATCTACGAGACCCAGCCGCTCCTCGAGAGCAACGCCGAGTTTCTTCAGGTGCTCACCGATGCGCAGTCGGCGCAACGCGGCTACCGCCTCACCCATGATGGGATTTATCTCGAGCGGTATAACCGCGCCATCCGCAGCGTGCCTGAACTCGCGTCGGGCCTGCGGGCGCGTTCCGCGGAGCTCCCGGAGATCCGAGCGCTCTTGTCGGAGGAAGTGAAGCGCGCCACCAAGTGGATGGAAGAATTCTCGCTTCCAACCATGGAGCGGGTCCGGGCGGACGTGACTTTCCAGCCGGACAGGGCTGCGTCCGCGCACGGAAACGACCTTTTCGACGCGGTTCGAGACGCGAACCAAAAGGCCGAGACCGCCATGGAGGTCCGCGCAGACCGGGTCGAGGCGGAGGTTCGCCGTACCACTATCAACGCCGGCCTGGGCTCGGTCGTGTTCCTTTCGCTTGGGATCCTCGCTGCAGCGGTGATGTCTCGGCGGACGACAGCCTTCGTCGCGAATCCCCTCGAAGATCTCCGGCACACCATCGCGAGGCTGGCTGAGGGCGACTTCGCGGCGCGGGCCACCGTCGAAGGACCCACGGAGATCCAGTCGGTGGCCGAAGCGATCAACGAGATGGCGGAGTCGCGGGAGCGCTTCCACGAACTGCAGCAGGAGACAATGCGACAGCTGGAGTCGCTCGACCAGGCGCGAGCCGACTTCATTTCGTCTGTCTCGCACGAGCTGCGCACTCCCCTGACGAGCGTGACCGGCTACGCCGAGATGCTTCTCGACGGCGACGCGGGCCCCCTCGGCAGCGAGCAGGAAAAGATGATCCGCACCATCGATCGCAACGCTCGGCGTCTGCTGGATCTGGTGGAGGACATCCTCACCGTCGCCCGGATGGACGTGGGGGTGCAGCGGCTTTCTCCAGAGCCTGTGAACGTCGCCGATCTAATCGAGTCCGCCGTCGATGCGGTACGGCCGTCCCTGGTGGCCCGGGCTCTCTCGCTTCGGGTCGACGTTCCGCCTGTAGTCGGGGCAATCCGGGCGGACCGCGGTCAACTCGAGCGGGTCTTGCTGAACCTCCTGTCGAATGCCGTCAAGTTCACCCCGAGGGGTGGCCGCATCACCGTGGCCGCGGAAAAAAGAGCCGGAACGCTCTCGCTCTCCGTAAGCGACACCGGCATGGGAATCCCGATCGCCGAGCAGCCGAGGATGTTCCAGCGCTTCTTCCGCTCCTCGACATCGCGCGACGAGGTCATTCCTGGCACCGGCCTCGGGCTTTCGATCGTCAAGTCCATCGTGGAGGGGCATGGAGGCTCGATCGAGTTCGACTCCACGCCCGGCCGAGGGACCACTTTCCGCGTCGAACTGCCTGCGGATGGTCCGCCGAGCCCCGCAGGCCAGACTGGACCGGCATGAACAACGCCCGCGTTGTGCTGATGATCGAGGACGACGTGGACATCCGAGAGCTGTTGGCAACACGGGTACGCCGTCTGGGTGTCGAAGTCGTTACGGCGACCACGGGGGCGACGGGCATACAGACCGCCCGTGAAATCAAGCCCGACCTACTGGTGGTGGATATCGGGTTGCCGGACATGGACGGCTGGGCGGTCATCGAGCAGCTGGCGGACGACGATCGGACGCGCGACATCCCAGTGGTCGTCGCGTCCATCGTGGATCCCGTGGAGGGTGTCTCCCAACGCGTCGAGGCCCATCTGGTCAAGCCGATCAAGAAAGGCGCGTTGGAGGATGCCGTGATGGAAGCGATCCAGAAGGGCGACTCATGAAAATCGTCGTCGTCGAAGACGACCCGGTAGTCCGAGAGCTGATCGAGTTCAAGCTGTCCTCGGCAGGACACGAAGTGCTATTGGAAGCGGATGGAGAGGCTGGACTCAACACCGTCAAGACGGCGCGGCCCGACCTCGTCATCCTCGACTGGATGATGCCGAAGCTCACGGGCCTGGAGGTCTGCGAAGCGATCAGGGCGGACGCAGAGATATCCGACATGTCGGTTCTGCTGCTCACGGCTCGAGCACAGGAGAGCGACGTCGAGAAGGGGTTCGCGGCGGGCGTGAACGATTACCTGCTCAAGCCCTTCAGCCCGCGCGAACTGCTTTCGCGCGTAGAGGCGCTTGCCGCCAAGAAGAAGTAGTTCGCGGCCTAGGCCCCGAAGATGTCTTCTAGGACCGAAGGCACGGGAACGTCCAGCTGCTCGTAGGTGCACGACTCGGGTTCGCGCTCCTTCCGCCACCGACGGAAATGCGTGGCGTGCCGAAATCTGCTTCCCTCCATGTGGTCGTAGGCAACCTCGACCACGAGCTCCGGTCGAAGCGCCTCGAACTCGTGGCTGCGGGTCCCACTCCAACGACTCGGAGCCCCCGGCATTCGCGCCGAGTGCGCCCCCGCCTCGCCCCCCCATGACGACCATGGGTGGCCCTCCAGCGAGTCCATCCGGTATGCCGCGATCTCGTCGACCAGTTCCTTGCGCCTGGCCATGGTGAACGCGGCGGTGACACCCACATGGTTGAGATTTCCGGAATCGTCGTACAGACCGAGCAGCAGCGAGCCGACAACGCCGCCGCTCTTGTGCCACCGGAACCCGGCGACGACGCAGTCCGCCGTCCGCTCGTGTTTTATCTTCAGCATCGCCCGTTCACCGGGCCGGTAAGCGACCGCGGTCGGCTTGGCGATCACGCCGTCGAGTCCGGCACCCTCGAAGCGATCGAACCAGTCGGCCGCCAAGGCGCGATCGGCAGTCGCCGGAGTCAAGTGGATAGGCGGCTCGACCTGACCGAGTGCCTTCTCGAGCAGAGCGCGACGAGCCGAGAAGGGCTCTCCCCGCAGATCCTCGTCACCCAGACAGAGCAGATCGAAGGCCACGAAAGACGCCGGCGTTTCTGCCGCGAGCCGGTTCACTCGCGAGGCCGCGGGGTGGATCCTTTGCTGCAGGGTCTCGAACTCGAGCCGGCCGTTGGGTCCCGCGATGACGACCTCACCGTCGATCACACAACGCTCCGGGAGCTCGTTCAACGCCGCATCCACCATGTCCGGGAAGTACCGCGTCATCGGCTTCTCGTTGCGCGACCCGAGCTCCACCTCGTCGCCGTCCCGAAAGATGATCGTCCGGAAGCCATCCCACTTCGGTTCGTAGAGGTACTCCCCCTCCGGAGGCAGTCCCTTCACCGCCTTCGCAAGCATGGGCGACACCGGTGGCATCACAGGCAATTTCATCAGCCAGACCGTACGTGCATGAGGTCCGCCGTCTTCTGCATGCGCTCATCGTGAACCAGCTGCTCCACATTCAGCGGCAGCGACTGTCGCCAATTTCGCGGATCATCCACACCAGGGCGGTTAGGCGGCTCCGAGACCCCCAAGGTGTCCTCCAAGGTCGCGGCGACCGCGAGGCAGGGGGACCCGGCGAGGGCGCGGTGGGCGTCGTCCGCGCCGCCCGCCAGCGGGGGCAGATCGTGCGTACTCGCTGTCCCGAGCGCCAGCTCGGGCCACGCGGCGGGGGGCTCCTGCTCGAACCGGATCACCTTGGTCGACAGCACTCCCGCGGCGGCCAGCCGGGGCCTCAATCCTGGCTGGACGGTGCCAAGGTCTTCACCGACAACCCACGTACCCGTCTCGCGACTGACTGCGACCAGTCGGGCAAGCAATTCGTCGAAGGGGTAGGCGGCGTACTCCCCGTCGACGGGAGCCGACCCGTGCTTGATCCAGAACTGCCGGGACAGGCCCATTACGTGGTCGATCCGGAGGCCGGTCGCGTGCCGGGCCGCCAATCTCCAGGCCCGGGTCAGGGGGTCGTCCTGGGCGCTGCGAAGCCACTCCGGATCGAAGACGGCTACGCCCCAGTCCTGGCCGTCGGCGTTGAACGCGTCCGGCGGAGCACCGACGCTCATCCCCGATACGACTGCTTCCTGCCACCACCACGCGTCAAAGCCGCCGGGATCCACCCCGACGGCGATGTCGTTGACCGGCGGGCACCCGAGTTCGCACAGCTCGCGAAGGGCTTCGTCGATGGCCCACTGAACGAAACACAGGAACTCCGCCTCGTCGGTCGACGTCGACCAGACTTTCGCCGTGACTCGTGTGGGCTCGTCACGGAACTCGGCCGGCCACTTTTGGTAATCCCACCCGAGCTTGCCCGCCAACACCTGAAAGGCGACGAATCCGCGAAGTAGTTCGCCTTGCTCTTCGATGAACTCCCGACGAGAAGCCGATGCCGGTGCGGCTGGCGCGGCGTCCGCCAGATCGCGCAACTTGATCCGACGGGCGGCGGTTCTGTCCACCAGACCGTCGCGCCGTCCGGGAGGACCGAGGCCGGGCAGACAATTCACGTCCCGGAAGCAGCGCGTCGTCGGGTAGTACGGACTGTCGCTCCCAGGGGCAAGAGAGTGCAACGGGCTCAGCAGAACGAACTCGGCGCCGCGGTCGGCCGACCACGCCGCGAGCGTGCGAAGGGCACCGAGGTCGCCGACACCCGCATCGGTCTCACTCCGTAATGAATAGAGCTGAGCGGCCCAACCCCAAAGGCGGTGTGGCGGGGTTATGCACTTCGTCTGGGGTCGCGGCATTTCGGCAATAGTCGCGGGAAAATGAGCGTGGCCCGGACAGTGACCTCCTCCGATGGCGTCGAGATTGCGGTCCGCGATCTCGGAGGCGACGGCCCGGCGCTGATTCTCGGCCACGCCACGGGATATTGCGGGGCGGCTTGGGAGCCGGTCGCGGTCGAACTGCGGAAGTACTTCCGCTGTATCGCCCCTGACTGCCGGGCCCACGGCTCCTCCGGTCGCCCGGGGCACGACGGATTCAGTTGGGCGATGTTGGGGACCGACGTGCTGGCCGTCCTCGACGCGCTCGAGTTGCGCGGCCCCGTGTTCGGAGCGGGGCATTCCGCGGGCGCCACCGGGGTCGCGCTGGCCGAGGTGCAGCGGCCCGGCACCTTCGATGGGCTGTGGTGTTTCGAACCGGTGCTGTTTCCTCCCCGCGCCATGCACGACAGCGAGAACGAGGAGGCGTCGAATCCGATGGCCGACGCGGCACGGAAGCGCCGGTCCCGGTTCACCGATCGCGATGAAGCCTTGCGTCACTACGAACCCCGAGCCCCCTTTTCGCGTTTCGCGCCGGCGGCGCTCGCCGCCTTTCTGAGCTGTGGCCTCACAGAAGACGAGGCGGGGCCGGGGATGCGGTTGGCCTGCAGGCCCGAAGACGAAGCGCGGTTCTACGAGATGGGTGGCTTCGAGGAAACCTGGCTGGCCGTCGAGCGGCTCGGGTGTCCGGTCACGTTCGCCACAGGTGATCAGCCGGGGGCCTTCGGCCCGGGCCACGCAGAGTTGCTGTCGGGCCGCATCCCGTATGGACAAGCCGAGGTTCTGCCCGGCTTGTCCCACTTCGGTCCCCTCGAGTCCCCGGCCGCGGTCGCTCAGTCGATAGTGGAGGCTCTGGGAGGAGAAACCACAGGCTTGTAACTTGTCACCGGGCCGACGTACGCTGGCCGTGATGAGTCGTCCGCTGCCCTGGTCTCTGTCGCCTTCGAAGGTTTCGTCGTTTCGGGAGTGCCCGCTGGCCTTTCGCTTCTCGGCGATCGACCGCCTCCCCGAGCCGTCCTCGCCGGCTGCGGTGAAGGGCACCCTGGTTCACCGGGCACTCGAGCTGCTCTTCCTGGAGTGCGACAAGGGTTCCCGCGACGTAGCGGCCGCGCTGCTCCGGTTGGAACGGGCTTGGTTGGAGTTGCAGAGCGACGAAGAGTTTCTGTCGCTGCGCCTGCCACCCGAGGCCGGTGAGTCGATGCTCACCGAAGCGCGCGAACTCGTCCGCCGCTACTTCACCTTGGAAGATCCGAACACGGTCACCGCGGTCGGGCTCGAGGTGATGATGGAAGCCCAGCTCGGCACGCTGAGGCTCCGCGGCATCATCGACCGACTCGAAATCGACGAGAACGGCGAATACGTAATCACCGATTACAAGTCGGGCCGCGCCCCGGGTGTCAACTACGAGCAGGGCCGACTCGGTGGTGTGCACTTCTACGCCTACCTCTGTCAGCAGGTACTGGGGCGCCGTCCCGCCAAGATCCAGCTCCTCTACCTGGGCGACCCACTGGCCATTATCGCCACGCCCTCCGAGCAGTCCATCAAGGGGCTCTGCCAGCGCACCGCGGCGGTCTGGACCGCGGTAGAGCGGGCCTGCGAGCGAGACGACTTCCGCCCGAAGCCCTCACGGCTCTGCGACTACTGCTCCTTCAAGGCCTACTGCCCCGCCTTCGGCGGGGATCCAGAGAGGGCCCGCCCCGAACTGCTGGGCGAGCCCTCTCCTCCACTACCTCTCGAGGCCGTTCCGGCCTGATCGAACTCAGTCGATTCGCGACTGGGTCCGGTTCAACGCAGCGAGCTCGGCCTCTTCTTCCTCGCAGCGCCCACCGAGGTGGCGGGCCAGGAAGCGCTCGGCGACCGCGTGGAAGTGCAGATTGTTCTCCGGCTGCTGGAAGCCGTGGCCCTCGTCCGGGTACAGGAGGTACTCGTGCGGGATTCCCTTTTCCTTCATCGCTTCGACGATCTGCTCGCTCTCGGCCTGCTTGACGCGCGGGTCGTTCGCACCCTGGGCGATCAGTAGCGGGCGGCAGATCTTGTCCACATGGGTGATGGGCGAGGCCTGCGTGAGGATGTCGGCCTCGGTCTCGGGGTCGCCCATGCGCTTGGTGAAGATGGCCTTCATCGGCGCCCAATACGGCGGGATGGACTCGAGAAGCGTGTGCAGGTTCGACGGCCCGACGATGTCGACCGAGCAGGCGAAGAGCTCGGGCGTAAAGGTCACGCCGGCGAGCGCGGCGTAGCCGCCGTAGGACCCCCCGTAGATGCCGATCTTCTCCTTGTCGGCCCAGCCCTGCCCCACCACGAAGTCGACCGCATCCACCAGGTCGGTGTGCATCGACTTGCCCCACTCCTTGTCTCCGGCGTTCAGGAACTCCTTGCCATATCCGGTGGAGCCGCGGTAGTTCACCTGAACACAGAGATAGCCACGGTTGGCGAGCCACTGCGCCGTCGGGTTGTAGCCCCACATGTCGCGCGCCCACGGGCCGCCGTGGACCACGAGGACGGTACGAAGGTTCTTGCGTTCCACGCCGGACGGGAAGGTGAGGTAGCCGTGCACCGTCAGGCCGTCGCGGGCCTTGAATTCAAACGGCTCGATCTTCGACAGCTCGTACTCGGCCAGCTTGGGCTGGTGATGGAACAGGAACGTTCCCTGCTTGCTGTCGCGGTCGTAGGACCAGTAGTCGACGGGACCATCGTCCGCGGTGAAGGCAACAAGCCACACGCGGTTGGAAGCATCCCGGCTGGTGATGCCCCAGTCGCCGGGGTGCAGGCGCGAGATGTTGTCGAAGTCCTCACGAATGGCGTCGTCGAGGATGACCCGCTCTTGACGGTCCTTGATGAACGTCACAGCCTGGATCTCGTGCGTGTCCGGGTCGATCATGGCGCCGCCTACGTCGTAAGTCGGGTCCTCGGCCACAACGATCTGCTCGCCGGTGGCGAGGTCGAGCTCGATGAGCCGCTCCGCGTTGGATCCCTTGGCCGTCGTCAGCCGGAGCCGCTTTCCGTCCTTCGAGAACCCGGACACACCCGTCTGTCCGTCCTCTTGATCCGAGCTGAACACCTCACGCCATTCCGCGTCTTCGGTGTCGCGGACCATCACGGTCCACCCGCCGTCGGGGCGCATGATCAGCCCGCCACGGATCTTGAAGTCGGCGTCCGGAACCCACGCGAAGAAGCTTCCGGGGTTCTCCGCGAGCTTGGTGATCTCGCCGCTGCTCAGCTGAACCTTGTAGACGTCCTTCAGGTGCGGGTTGTCCTTGTTCATCGTGAACAACGCAACGTCAGGAAACGCCTTGTCGACATCCAACGGGAAAACCTGGACGTTGTCGAACGGCGTGAGGTCGACGGTCTCGCCCGAGTCGACGTCCACCTTGAACAGGTGGAAGTTCTCATCGCCCGCGTTGTCGCGGATGTAAAGAATGTGGCGGTTGTCCCACGCCCACAACGCGGCGTTGATGTTGCGCGCCGTCTCGTGCGTGACCGGCTCGAAGTCCTCTGCGCCCACGGTGCCGACGAAGATGTTCATGACATCGTTGACCGGGGCGCGGTACATGAGGCGCTTGCCGTCGGGCGAAAGTGCCGCGCCGAGCTTTTCGGGGTTGCCGAAGAGCACGCGGCGCGGAATGAGTGTCGTAGAAGGAAGATCTGTCATGGTTCGGGAGCCTAACTGTTTGAGATAGCTTCCGCTCATGGCCGACGAGAAGAAAAAGGACGAAAAGGGCGCGCCCGGCGATAAGGGCGAAACCAAGAGGGGCGATGAAAAGCCGGCCCAGGTGGTGGAGGAGAAGGAGTCCAGGACGGAGCACACGGTTCGCATCGCCAAAAAGCAGGTCCGCTATGAAGCTGTCGCGCGAACCACCACCCTCAGAGACGCCGAAGGTAAGGACAAAGCCAGCGTCTTTTCGATTTCCTACACCCGCCTCCCGGAAGGGGACGCCGCGGACCGTCCGATCCTGTTCTCCTTCAACGGTGGACCCGGCTCGTCATCGGTCTGGCTGCACCTCGGCCTTTTCGGGCCGCGCATGATCGACCTCGGCCCCGGCGAAGTTCCCTCCAAGCCTCCATACCGGCTCACCGACAACGACGCCTCGCTGCTTGACATCTGCGACCTGGTCTTCATCGATCCGGTCAGCACGGGCTACAGCCGCCCCGTCCCCGGCGAGGAAGCCAAACAGTTTCATGGGGTCAAGGAGGACGCAGAGTGGGTCGCGGAGTACATCCGCCACCACCTCGGTCGCACCAAGCGGTGGTCGTCTGCGAAGTTCCTGGCGGGTGAGAGCTATGGCACGACGCGGGCCGCCGCGCTCTCCGACCTCTTGCAGGACCGGGGCATTTCGCTGAACGGCGTCATGTTGATCTCGGCTGTCTTGAACTTCCAGACCATCATCTACGGGCGGATCAATGACATCCTTCCGTACCTCACCTACCTGCCGTCCTATGCGACGACCGCGCATTATCACGGCCGACTGGGAAAGTCGCTGGGCAATGTGCACAAGGTTTCGGCGGCCGCCGAGGAATTCGCCCTCGACGAGTACGGGCCGGCCCTCATGCTCGGGCGACGCCTCGACGGCCGGCGCCGCGCTTCGATTGTGGGGCGGCTGTCTGAGCTCACGGGCTTGTCCACCGGGGTCATCGAGGAAAACGACCTTCGCGTCCAGCCCCATCGCTTCATGAAGGAGCTGTTGAGAGATCAGGGACGCACGGTTGGTCGCCTCGACTCGCGATTCACCGGGATCGACTACGACCGAGGCGGGGAATCTCCGGAGTACGACCCGCTCTTCCCGTTCATCATGGGTGGGTACACAGCCGCCTTCAACCAGTATGTCCGGACCGAACTCGACTTCGAGTCCGAGTTGAACTACGAGGTCCTCAAGGGCGGACTCGACTGGAACTACGGGAATGCCGGGAAGAATCGTTACGTCGACGTCTCGGAGAATCTGCGGGCCGCGATGACGAAGAACCGGGACCTGCGGGTGCTGGTGGCCAGCGGCTTGTACGACCTCGGCACGCCCCACTTCGCCGCGGAATACACCGTCGATCACATGCCGCTCGATCCGTCGATCGCAGACCATGTGGTTACAACTCGCTATGAAGCCGGCCACATGATGTACATCCACGAGCCCTCCCTCGTCCAGCTCCGCAAGGACCTCGTGGACTTCGTCAAGATCTCGATTCAATAACCTTTGGCGTGACCCTCAAGCGACAAGCGACCCGGCTGGTAGCGGAGTTCGACAACGGCGTGGAGGGCCAGCTCGCCAAGCTGCGGGGCAACCCGGTCGCGGACAAGGTCTTCTACACCGCCTCCGCCCTCGGTGATCACAGCCTGATCTGGTTCGTTCTCGGCTCGGCGCGAGGCCTGCGCGATCGGCACAGCGTCCGAGCGGCGGTGAGGGTCGGCATCGGGCTGGGGATCGAGTCGGGCCTGGTGAACCTCGGCGTGAAGTCGCTCTTTCGACGCAAGCGGCCGGTGTTCGAAGGCGAGCGTCCGTTGGAGCTCCGGCGTCCGCTGACTTCGAGCTTTCCCAGCGGCCACGCGACGTCAGGCTTCATGGCAGCGACGCTGCTGTCGGAAGGCGACGAGAAGCTCGCGCCCCTCTATTTCGCGATCGCGAGTGTCATTGCGCTGAGCCGCGTCTACGTGAAGATCCATCACGCATCTGATGTCGTCGCCGGAGCCGCGCTGGGCCTCGGCCTGGGTCGCATGGCACGGCGTCTCGCCCCCCTGGAAGCAATCGAGGAGATCGAGGTGTTGAAGGCTCCATGACCACATCGTTTGCCGTGTCCTGGGACTACCTGTGCCCATTCGCCCGCAACGCGCACGAACACGTCCTCGCCGCGCTAGAGGCAGGCGCCGACTGGGACGTCAGATTTGTGCCGTTCTCCCTCGGTGAGGCCCGGGTGGCGGATGGCGAGCCGTCGATATTCGAGCAGGCGGACGGCCGCCATTACCTGTACGCGCTGGCCGCCGGAGTCACAGTCCGCGATGAGCACCCGGAAAGGTTCGCGGCCTTCCACCGCGCCATGTTCGCGGCGCGGCACGAAGAGAAGCGGGACATCCGAGATGACGCCGTCGTCGCGGCGGTGGTGGCGGAGCAGGGCCTCGACGCGCCCGCCGTAGCGGCGAAGTTCGAAGAGGCGGTGGCCAAGATCCGCGACGAGCATCGAGCCTCGGTGGCCGACCACGCCATGTTCGGCGTGCCCACCTTCGTTCTGGGAGACCGAGCTGTATTCGTGCGTCTGATGGACCGACCCGGCGGCGACCCGAAAAAGGGACTCCACGCGGTTGAAGGCGTGTTGCGGATCCTCGAAGAAATACCGACGCTCAACGAATTCAAATACACCAAGATCGCAAGATGACTGACACGGGGGCGGGCGGAGCATCGGGAGGCGAGAAGCAAGAGGTCGAACTGATCCACCAGGAGGAGCTCGACGACGACACTCCACCGCCGGTTCAAACCTCCTGGGCCGAACTGCACGGCTGGGGTGCCCAGGCTGAACAGAAGAAGGATTGGCGGAAGCTCCCCCACATGGTGGCAGTGGGGGTGCGCCTGGTCTGGAACGCCGCAAGGTGGCGGGCCGTAACTGTCGCATTGCTTCAAGGTTTCAGCGGCCTAGCCCTCGGTCCCCTGATTCTGTCCGGACAGTCCCTTCTGCAGCGGGCCCTGACGGTGCGCGATGCCGGCGGAGTCATCGCAGAGCTGGCGCCGCAGGCCATCCAGTTCGGCGTGATCTCCGCGCTGATTGCCGTGATGCAGGCCTTCTCCATGGCACAGCAGAGAGTGATCATCGAGCTCGTAGGTACCCACGGCATCCGGCAGGTGATGGCGACGGCCGCCGCGGTCGACCTCGCGCGATACGAGGACTCGGAATTCTTCGACCAGCTCCAGCGGGCCTCCACCGGAGGTCAGATGCGACCGTGGCAGCTGACGATGGCCCTCACCGAAGCGATCGCCGCGGTTCTCGGCACGGTCGGAATCGGGATTGCCCTCTACAGCATGAAACCGATCCTGGTGCCGCTCGCGGTCATCTCCGCTGTGCCGATCTGGCTGGCCACGATCCGCAACGCCCGAGGCCGCTACTGGATGCAGATGGAGAACATCCCTGAGGACCGCGAGCGGATCTACATGCAGCGACTTCTCACCGAGCGCGAACCAGCCAAGGAGGTGCGCGCTTTCAACCTGGTCGACTACCTGCGCGACCGACACCTGCGGCTGACCAGGAACATCTTGGTCCGAACCCGGCGCGAGTCGTGGAAGGAGTCCGGTCGATCCCTGATCGGGCGAACTGCCGCGGGCATCGCCACGGTCGCCGGTGGGGTGACGTTGCTTTGGCTGCTCGTTTCGGGGGGCATCAAAGAAGCCGCAGCTTTCAGCGCCGCCATTGCCATGCAGCAACTGCGCCAGCGCGTGCAGTCGACCGCGCTCAGTGCGGGCGGCGTTTATGAATCGGCTCTCTTCCTCGACGATTATCAGTCGTTCCTCGACATGCGGCCTCAGGGCCCTGAGCCGATCCCGCTCGGATCAGAGGAGATCGCTGTAGGTACGACGCCGCTCGCGACCCCTGAGTCGAGCGTTCCGGCCTTCGAGACGTTGCGCGCCGAAAGGGTGACCTTCGCTTACCCGGGTAGCAACAAGAACGCTCTCGAAGAGATCGATTTCGAGATGAAGGCAGGGCAAGTGGTTGCCCTCGTCGGCGAGAACGGGTCCGGAAAAACCACCCTCGCCAAGATCCTGGGCTGCCTGTACGCGCCGACCGCCGGCCGCATCATGTGGGACGGAATCGACATGACTTCGATGCCGCCCGAGGTATTCCGGGAGCACTGCACCGTCATCTTCCAGGACTACACCCGCTACGCGCTGCCTGCCAAGGACAACATTGGCCTGGGCCGCCATCAACGCATAGATGACATCGACGCCATACGCGAGGCCGCGCAGATCACCGGGGTGGACCGAGTGTTCGACCGACTGGCCGAGGGTTGGGACACGACGCTGGGTCGCCAGTTCTGGGGGGGCCAGGACCTCTCGGGTGGGCAATGGCAGCGCGTCGCGTTATCGCGCGCGTTCTTCCGGGATTCGGCCTTTCTCGTGCTCGACGAACCCACCGCCTCGCTGGACGCGCGCGCCGAAGCCCGGCTTTTCGAGAAGCTTCGGCATCTCGCGAAGGGCCGCTCCGTGCTCTTGATCACCCACCGTTTCGGCAACGTGCGCATGGCTGACCGGATCTACGTGCTCACGCGCGGCCGAGTTAGTGAGGCGGGCTCCCACGACGAACTGATGGCCGCCGGTGGCCAGTACGCCGAGCTGTTCAACCTGCAGGCCAGCCAATTCCTCGGAGACCCGGCCCCTGTCTGAGCCGCTCGACCCGCCTGTCGGAGCGGTGATCTTCGATCTCGACGACACCCTCATCCTCGACACCGGTCGTGAGTGTTATCGGGCCGCCGCCACGACGGCGGGTATGGATCCCGAGGTCGTCGCCCCAGCCGCGGAGCGCATCGCCCGGGCTCTATGGCGCGAGTCACCGCATGTCGAGTTGGGGGTGGAGTTGGGCATCGCGTCCTGGGAGGTCTTGTGGGCGGAGTTCACCGGTTGCCATCCCCGGGTGGACGGCTTGCGCGACTGGGCTCCCGGCTACCGCGGGGCGGTATGGCAGAAGGTCGCGGCCAAGTGCCGGGCCGACATCGCGAAGGCTTCGATCTTGGAGCGCGCCTATGTCGCCGCACACCGAGCTGGACACCCACAGATCCCGGGGGCGCTCGATCTCGTGCAAAGGCTTCACCGGTCCGGAGTGCCGATCGGGATCCTGACTAACGGGCCCGCGGACATTCAGCGTCTCAAGTTGCAGCAGTTCGGCGCGATGGAGTGCTTCGCGACCACCGTCGTGTCCGGTGAGGTCGGAGTCGGGAAGCCGGATCCCTCCATTTTCCGGATGGTGTTGGAAGGACTGGGAACGCTCGCCTCAGACACGGTGATGATCGGAGACTCCTGGGTACGCGACATCGAGGGGGCCGAGTCCGTCGGCATGCGCTCGATCTGGGTCGGCAGCGGCCGAACGGTCCGGCGACAGGTCGAGGGCATGTCAGTCGTCACCAGCACCGCAGAAGCCGGGGCGTTGCTCGGCTGCTAGAACGTCCTGCATGGAGAAGAAGGCAGCAGACATGGTGGCCGACGCGAAGACGCGGGTGGAGAACGTCACTCCCGAGCAGCTCGAAAAGGAGATCGCCGACGGCGCCGTAGTGGTGGACCTTCGCGAGGCTGAGGAACTGGCGTCGACAGGAAAAATTCCGGGTTCGATCCACGCGCCCCGGGGATTACTCGAGTTCAAGGCTGATCCTTCGCACCCGTTCCATATCGAGGGACTCGACCCCGAAAAGCGCGTCGTCCTCCACTGCGCATCAGGCGGCCGATCGGCACTCGCCGCGGAGACGTTGAGCTCGATGGGCTACAAAAATGTCGCCCACATGGACGGCGGCATCACGAAGTGGATCGAAGAAGGCAAGCCGGTCGACAAGGGCTGATTACCGCCGGAGTCAGCGATGCTCCGGATTCGGCAGGTCCCACCGGCAACCCGCGTCCCACTCTGACCGCTGGTTGCCGTGCGCGGGAAGTCCTCCTGCGTCCTTCAGCATTCGGGCCACATGCAGGAGATTCCATGTCATGAATGTGACATTGCGGTTGGTGAAGTCGTTCTCCGGCCCGCCCGAACCCACGTCCAGGTAGGAAGGTCCGGGCCCCGCCTCGCCGATCCAGCCCGCGTCGGCTTGCGGCGGGATGGTGTAACCCAAATGCTGCAGCGAATAAAGGACGTTCATCGAGCAGTGTTTGATCCCGTCCTCGTTGCCGGTCACGAGGCATCCGCCAACCCGCCCGTAGTAGGCGTATTGCCCGGCTTCGTTGAGCAGGGAGGAGTTCCCGTACAGGCGCTCGATCACCCTCGTGCAGACGGAGGACTTCTCTCCTAGCCAAATGGGAGTGCACAGGACGAGAATGTCGGCGGCCATCACCTTCTCGAACAGCGCCGGCCAGTCATCGGTCTGCCAGCCGTGCTCGCGCATGTCGGGCCACACCCCTGGCGGCAGGTCGAGATCGACAGCCCGCACGACCTGAACGTCGACGCCCTGGCTCTGCATCAGTCCCACGGAGAGCCGGGACAGACCCTCTGTGTGCGACACCTCCGGCGAACGTTTGAGCGTGCAATTTACGAAGAGGGCCCGGAGGTCGGCGTACGAAGTCACCCCCCGCAACCTAGGGGGCTAGGGCGGACCGAGACGTGCCCAATTCAGTGTTCGGGATCAGTCGGGACTCCCGGGGGCGAAGACCCTCAGCACCTTCGGGATCTTCGCGACTTCGAATTTGGTGGACCCATCGAAGGTCTCGCCATCACGCGACAGACGGATAGACGGGTCCATTGCAGCGACGTCGATCTGCGAGGCCGTCCCCTGCTCGAATCCCCTCGCCCGATGCGAGCGGCCGACAATTCCGGCAGCCATGAGGCGCAACCGGGCCCATCCGTGCCGCGAGTCCAGAATGCGCACATCGATGAGCCCGTCGTCGAGCCGAGTCCGGGCTCGCGGCGCGACGCCCGTCGGCGTGTAGGCGCAGTTCCCGAAGAAGGCGACCCATACCCGTCGCTCTTTACCGTCGATCCGAATGTGCACCGGCTCCGACCGGAAAAGTAGGGAGAAGAAGGCGAGTACGAACGCCGGCCATTTGCCGATGCGCCGCTCCAAGCGCTCCCTGCGATCGACAAGCTGAACGTAACTCCCGATGCTCGCGGTGTTGAGGAACGGCTTGCCGTCGATAGTCGCCACGTCGATCGCTTGTATCGAGTTGGTGCGAAAGGCCCCAATCGCGTCCTGCACACTCGTCAACCGCAGGTCACGTGCCAGGTGGTTCAGCGTCCCGGCCGGGACGATCATCAGCGGGAGGTTGTGGGCAACAGCGATCTCGGCCGCGGCGTTCACCGATCCGTCTCCGCCGGCGACTCCCAGCGCCGTCGCGCCGTTGGTCGCCGCCTCCCTGAGCCGATCCGGGATGTCCGCCGGATCCTCCAGCTCGACCACCTGCGCCTGCGGAAACGCCTCGCGTAGGTGGTCCGCCGGCGAGCCACTGAGGGCTGGGCCAGCTGAGGGATTGACCACGATGGTCAGACCGGAGGCACCGGCCTCCGGGGGATCCGTCGTGTTCACCTTTGGACTCTCCCCACTTTTCAGTATTCCGACCCTCCGCAAGCGGTTCAGTCTGGCGAGGTCCCTGGGTTGGGGTGCTCGGCCGCGAAATGGGTAAAGCGACGACATGGAATCCTCTGGTGCGACCCCGCGAGGCGCTATCGACTGCTCCGATCTGTCTGAGGTATTCGCCCGGCCCGGCCCCGTTCTGACTCTGTATCTGGAGACCGCTCCAGGGGCCAACGCGGCGCAACTGAGCCAGCAGAAGTGGCAGGCTATTCGTCGCGATCTCGAGGAGACAGGTGCCACGCCCGAGGCCCTCGATGCGGTCGAGGCTCTGGTGCCGGACGCGCACACCCAGGGCCAGTGCCTCAGCGTCGTCGTGGCGGCCGATGGTCGAGTTCTTCATCACGGGAACCACCCGGACCCCCCGCAGCGCGACCTCGGCCGTTGGGCCGAACTGCCGTCGTTGTTGCCCGTCTTGGAGTGGCGGCAGAACCGCCCGCCGCACATCGTCGTGCTCACGGACCGCACGGGCGCGGACATTTTCGTGTTCGAGGCGCTAGGCGGCCGGGACTTCCAGATCGAAGTCGAAGGCTCCGACGACGTCATTCGAAAAGTTGCGCCGGGAGGCTGGTCACAG
>DATLBX010000151.1:0-5600 GCA_035526705.1 Acidimicrobiales bacterium
AGACACTCGCCGGCAGGTCCGCCCGCATGCTCTCGATCATGGGGGTGACGGCCGCTTCGGGTTGCGCTTGATAGGTGCTGAGGTGCGACAGCGCGTCGACCGCGACGATCGACCGCACCTTTTCCCGGGCGAGTCGCGCCGCCTCGAGCGCCACTGCGGCACCCATGGAGTGACCGACCAGCACGACATCGGAGAGTCCCTCCGCGTCGAGGACGTCGAGCACGTCCTGACCGAAGCGCTCCATCGTCCACGGGGCGTCACCCGCAGTCGAGTCGCCGTGCGCGGGCAGGTCGATCGAGACGAAGGTCCCAGGCTCGCCCAGCGCGTCGATGACGCCGTTCCAGTACCGGCGGCGGCAACCCCAGCCGTGGATGAACGCCACCGTCGGACTTCCGCCGGAACGGATGTCGTATGTGATCTCGGCACCACGCGCCGCGACCTTCTTTGTCTCTCCCCCGATCGACATGGAATGACGATACGCCTGGCCGTCCCCACGCGCCTCGGCCCTTGGTTCGAACCGGCCGCCGAATTCCGCCGTATTGACGGAAAAATGCGGCCGGTTGGGGAAGATCCGTAGCCTCTGGCCCGATGGACGACGCGCTGCTCGACCTGATTCTCCGCCGGCTCGACGAATACGAGTTGGCGGAGAACGCCACTGCCCTGCTTCTCGCCGCGTGCGACGGCGAGAAGTCTCTCGTTCGCCAGCTCGGTGGCGAGTCGACGACGCGGCCGAAGCCCACTGCATCATCGACCGATACCGCTGAACCGGCCGGCGCCTACCTCCGCTCCATAACCGTGACGGCATTCCGCGGCGTCGGTCCCGCCTGCACGCTCCCCATCGAGCCAGGCCCGGGACTCACGCTCGTCGTCGGGCGCAACGGCAGCGGTAAGTCCAGCTTCGCCGAAGGCCTCGAAGTTCTCCTTACCGGCGGGCTGCGTCGGTGGGAGGAGCGGTCAGCCATCTGGAAGGACTCGTGGCGCAACCTGCACTGCGCCGACTCCCCTTCAATCGAAGCCGAGTTGATCCTCGAAGACGGCGGGCCGACCACGGCGCGGCGCGCCTGGGGCGCCGATGCCGACATCAACGAGTCCGTCGCCACCATGCAGGTCAAAAGCCAGAAGCAGCGGCCGCTGTCCGAGCTGGGATGGAGCGAGGAGCTCACCGCGTATCGGCCGTTCCTTTCCCACTCGGAGCTCGAGGCGTTCTTCGGACGACCTTCCGATCTGTATGAGTTGTTGTCCTCGGTCCTCGGGTTGGAGGACCTCACCGCGACGGCCACGCGGCTGGCCGAAGCGCGAAAGAACCGCGAGGGCGCCCTCGCCCAAGCCAAGAAGTCACTCGCCCCGCTCCTCGGCCGTGTCGACTCCGTCGACGACGAACGCGCCGCAAAGTGCTCGGCCGCGCTGTCGGGTCGGAAGTGGGACCTCGACGCGGTGGAGGCGATCGTCACCGGCACCAGCGAGACCACGGGTGGGGGCGAGATGGAGTGGCTGCGCCGCGCCGGGCAACTCACCGGGCCGGACACCGCTCAAGCCGCGCAGGTGAGCACTTCGCTGCGCGGTGCCGCCGACATCCTGGACGACTCGGCCGGATCCGAATCGGGGCTGGCACGCGAGCTGGCCGACCTGCTCGACGCCGCGGTTTCCCATATCGGCCATGTCGACACGACCGACTGTCCAATCTGCGGAACCGAGGAGGTTCTCGATTCCGCATGGCGCGGGCAGGCGCAGCAGCGGGTCACTCAACTGCGGCAGAAGGCGAAGGCGGCCGACGATGCGGTTCAGGCCGCCGTCCTGGCGCGTCGCGCCGCCGCCTCGCTGCTCGCCGGCCCGCCGGCCTTCCTCCGAAATGGAGCGCCCGACGGCATCGATGTCGTGCCCCTCCTCGAAGCGTGGAGCACCTGGCTGGACGCGCCCGACTCCGAGGGTGCCGCCGGTCTCCGGAGCCTCGCGGATCATTTGGACGCGCACGCGGCAAATCTCGCCACCGCCGTAAACGGCCTTGCGTCGGGCGCGGCGCAGGCGGTGCGCGAACGCGAGGACCGTTGGGCACCCATCGCCACGGACCTGGCCGCTTGGTGTGCCGCGGCGCGGGCCGCTCTGGGCGCCACCGACGTCGTTCCCGCATTGAAAGCGGCGGAGAAGTGGTTGAAGGAAGCCAACGACGACATCCGAAATTCCCGACTCGCGCCGATCGCCGAAGAGGCCCGCGCCATCTGGGCTCAGCTCCGCCAGGAGAGCAATGTCGACCTCGGCAACATCCGGCTCACCGGCTCGGGGCCGAAGCGTCAGCTACAGATCGACGTCACCGTCGACGGCAGCGAAGGCGCCGCCCTCGGTGTGATGAGTCAGGGTGAGGTCAACGCTCTGGCGTTGAGCATTTTCCTGCCTCGCGCCACATTGCCCGAGAGTCCCTTCCGTTTCCTGTCCATCGACGATCCCGTGCAGGCGATGGATCCCGCAAAGGTCGACGGCTTCGCTCGAGTGCTGCAGGAGGTCTCGGCGCGCCGTCAGGTCATCGTGTTCACCCACGACGACCGCCTCCACGAGGCGATCCGTCGGCTGAAGATCCAGGCCACTGCGCTGGAGGTGACCCGCCAGGCGGAGTCCGTCGTCGAGGTCCGCCAGGTCGACGATCCGGCCGACCGCGCCATCTCTGATGCGCTGGCGGTCTGCGCCGACGACTCCGTGCCGCAGAAGGTTGCGGCGCGCGTCGTCCCGGGTCTGTGTCGTATAGCCGCGGAATCGGCTTTCGTTACGGCGGCGCGCCGCAAGCTGTTGTCCGAAGGGCGGCGTCACGCCGAAGTCGAGGCCGAATTGGAACGGGCACCGAAGCTGAACGACAAGGCCGCGCTGGCCATGCACGGCGACGCGGCGCGTGGAGGCGACGTCCTGAAGGTTCTGAACAAGTGGGACCGTCGCGTGGCCGACACGTTCCAGGCGCTCAAGTCAGGCGGGCACAACGAACACCCCGGCGAACTGCGCGACCTCGTCAGCGACACGCGGCTGCTGGTTCACGAAGTCCGCACCAACCTGGCGTGACGCCAGCCGAACTGCTCCTGTCGGCCCGCCAAATCCTCGCCCATACCGGTGGGCTGGTGCCGGCGCTCTGGCCTCGAGCCGCAGCAATCCTGGCCCGCCACGCCCTGGAGTCGGCGGTGCGCGACATGTGGATGTCGCGTCCGGGCTACGAGTCGCTCGTGCACTCCTCCATGCGCGCTCAGTTGATAACCCTCGTCGACATCGTCGATCCGCAGACCGCAGCCCGGGCGGCGTTTGTGTGGTCCGCCCTGAGTGAGGCGTGCCACTACCACCCGTATGAGCTGGCGCCCACCGTCGGTGAGCTCGGTCATTGGATCGACGAAGTCGAGGAGATCCTTACGCCGTCCGTGCGTCCCGGCTGAGCCCGAGCCCGGCTCCGACCATCGCCACGCCGAGGGCGAGATGGAGGAAGTTGTCGGCGGTGTTCACCGGCACGAAATTCGCCGAGGTGGCGAGGTTCACGACGAACCCGTAGGCCGTCAGCGCGAGGTACACGACCCCACCGCCGATCAGAAACTGACGGGAGAGCAGCGGGCCCCGGCGGGCGGCGAGCAACCCGACCACTCCAAACAGCAGGTGTACGACGTTGTGCAGGACGCTCACCTGGAAGAGGCCGAGCAGTTCTGCTGTCGACTCGTGGCCGGCGAAGCCGATCTCACCGAAGCGGCTGGTGATCCCCGGCACGAAGCCGAGCACCCCTACGAGTAGGAACACGGCGCCGAACAGGCCGGCCACCTTCTGCAGTGTGGTCATCGTCGCCGTGTCACGACGCGCGTTAGTCCCACTTTGGACCTGTGTCATGCGAATCCCCTTTGGTTGTCGAACGGTGCAGCCAGAAGTCGGTTGTCGCTCTGGCACCCTCTATTCGGAACCATCCGCATCCCGGATTGGATCCGGGAAAACCTTTGCCGTGTTATCGCGTGGTGGTGGTGCTGTCGTCTCCCCCGACCTCGGCCTCGACTTCTGCTCCCGCGTCGCCGTCGTCTTCCGAGTCGCCCGAGGTCTCACCACTGCTGTCGTCACCGCCAGCTTCACCAGCCTCGCCACTCGACGGGCCTTCGCCACCGTTCTCCTCGTCGGCTTCGTCGCCGCCGGATCCCGCGTCAGCGTCGCCCGCGTCTTCCGGACAGTTCTCGTCCTCCCACGCTTCGAGGCGAGCTCCGGCGGACATGGCCTCCTCGTTCCCCTCGTCGCCCGCCCGAATTGCGGTCACGAGCGTCTCGACGTCGTCTTTGATCTCGTCGGGCGCGACCTCGACGATGCGATCGAAATCCTCCTCGGAGGGCTTTTCGCCGCGGGCGTCCAGCTCTGCGGAGAACTCGCAGTACTCCCGAGCGGAGTCGGACTCAGCTGATTCCTCGGTGTCGGTACCCAGATTGGCGTCGACGTCCGCGTCGTCGCCGGCACAGGCTCCCGTAACCGCCAAAGCCATTGCGGCGAAGCCCGCCACCACGATCCTTTTCATCGAACCCTCCTGGGTCTCAGCGGACCCGGCGGGCCCCAACACCCCCGCCCTACCCTGCGCGTGACCTTTTACACACTCAAGCCAGGAATGAAGGACGCCGATCGCAGTGGTACTCCCCGGTAATCCCGGTACACTGCGAGAACTCATTTGGCACCGGGTGGCCGTCCGGGAATTCAGTGCTTACCGGGGGAATCTGAAACGTGGGAATTAGCGCGGGCTTGCTGCCCAAGAATGAAGAAGCGCGTCTGGCCGCCGTACGTCGATACGGGATTCTGGACACCGAGAGCGAAGAGGTCTTCGACCGCCTGACCGCTCTGGCGGCCCGTCTGATGGACGCGCCGATCTCGATGATGAGCATCGTCGACTCGGACCGCGTCTGGGTGAAGTCCCGCCAGGGAACCGACGTCGAGGTGGTCGAGCGCGCCCACGGGATTTGCTCCGGCACGATTCTGACGGACGAGCCGTACGTCATCAGCGATGCGACGGTGGACGAGCGGTGGCAGGCAATCCCACTGGTTACCGACGGCGGACTTCGGTTTTATGCCGGCGCGCCGCTTCGCACCGCGGACGGATACGCGCTCGGTGCCTTGATGGTCGCCGACGTGAAGCCGCGGGACGCCACGGCGAAAGAGCTCGAAACACTCCAGGACCTCGCCTCGGTCGCCATGCATCAGCTGGACCTGCGACTGGCCGCGCTGGGTAACCCCACGGCCACCGATGAGGTGCCCGACGCCATCTCGTGGGAGGACCCACCCCAACGCAAGGTGCGCCCGCCCGAGGAGTGGGCTCCGCTGCTCGCGCAGGTGCTGCAGCGCCCTGGGCACTGGGCGAAGTTGCGCCACTACAGCGGCGAGACCTCGGCGTACCGGGCGGCCGCACAGCTCCGGGATCGCGACGACCTACCCGAAGGTCACTGGGAGTTTCTGGCCCGCCGCTCACCCGAAGGCGGGAGCGACTTGTTCGCTCGGGTCAGCGCCGCGGACGCTCGCGATCGCACCCGCCGCCACTAGCGGTATCACTCGGGAGCTCGTCAGCTCCGCGGCTCAGTCGAGAACGATGCTGACGCCGGTGAGCCGATTGGGTGACTCGGACG
>DATLBX010000152.1:0-6348 GCA_035526705.1 Acidimicrobiales bacterium
CTGCGGTGATTACCTGGCGGGTCACGCAGAGCTCGGCAAAGGCGCCGAAGGTGACGTTGTGGCTCGGTACGAAGTCGCGTGCCGCCTTGTAGATCCCGATGGTCGCCTCTTGCACCACATCGTCGACATCGGCACCCTGGAAGAACCACGCACGGGCCTTCGAACGCGCCATCGGGCGGTGTCGGCGTAGGAGCTCCTCCATGGCGTACTCGTCGCCGGCCTGAAATCGCTCAGCCAAGTCTTCGTCCGTCAGGTCGATTATTCGCTCGAACGTCTCTACCGAAGCAAGGGCCACAGGCGGATTTCCGATCAGGAGGGATTCGGACCACCCGGGTGGAAGGGATTTACCCGGGTCGGCTGGAATGAACGACTGAGCCGATTGAGCCAGACGGGTATCCCTTCGGCAATGGCCCCCTTGGGCCATCAGCGCGGCTAGCGGTGACTAGTCACCCCGAACGCGAAGCACCTCGTAGCAGGCCAACGCAGCCGCCGCAGATACGTTCAGTGAGGCGGTTTGTCCCTTTCGCGGTATTGACGCCACCACGTCGCAACGTTCGCGTGACAAACGACTCAGTCCGGCTCCCTCGGCGCCCATGACCAGGACCACGGGCTCGGTGAGCAGCTCGAGCCCGAAGAGCGGTGAGTCACCGTCGGAATCCAGTCCGACGATCCAAAGCCCGGCGGACCGCAGCCTTTCGAGCGCGGCGGGGATTCGGGCCACCGACGCGAGAGGGAGGTGCTCGATAGCGCCGGCGGCCGCCTTGGCGACCGTGGCCGTCACCGCCGGTCCCCCGTGCCGAGCGAGGACCGCTCCGGTCGCCCCGGCGGACTCCGCGCTGCGCAGCACCGCGCCGACATTGTGAGGGTCGGTGACTCCGTCGAGCGCGACGATCGTCGCCGGATCCCCGCCGGCGGGCTTGGCCAGGTCGTCGAGCTCAGTCGTGCGGAGGGGGGCCGCGATCGCCAGAACGCCCTGGTGCACATCAAGTCCCGCGAGACGGCCAAGCGCCGAGCGGTTCGTCTCCCGCACCGGGACGCCGGACCGACGCGCCAGTTCGAGGATCTCGTCGACGACGTCAGAGGTACCGAGGTGTTCCGCGAGAAGGATTTCTTTTACTTCGCGATTGCCGGTCGACAGCAGCTCGCGCACTGCGTGTCGTCCGGCGACGTGCGTTCCGCCGAGGGAGTCGCCCTCCTGGCGCGCCGGGGTGCGCCTCGGACTCGCGTCCGGTGACCGGCGCGGCGTGGGTGGACCGCCGCCCTCGCGCCGGCGAGCGGCTCCCGACGGACGGGGGCCGCGAGGTCTAGGCACTGGCCAGAAGGGTGACGGCCCATGCGGCGATGCCCTCGCCGCGGCCCAGGGCGCCCAAGCCCTCGGTGGTGGTGGCCTTGATCGACACCGGCGCGCCGAGGATGTGGGTGAGCGTGGTCTGCATTGCGGCGACGCGGGTTGAGATCCGCGGCTGTTCGGCCACGACCGTGACGTCGGCACTGAGCGGCTTCCAACCCGCGCCCGCGGCCAGGCGGACAACCTCGGCGAGCAGATCAGTGCTGCGTGCTCCCGACCATTGCGGGTCGGAGTCGGGAAAGTGGGTGCCCAGGTCACCGAGACCCGCCGCGCCGAGGGCCGCGTCCGCCAAGGCGTGGCAAACGACATCCGCGTCGCTGTGGCCCGCCAGGCCCTTATTGCCGGGGAAGGTGACCCCGCCCAGTACGAGAGGCCTCGCGTCGGTGGCCCACGCGTGCACGTCGAACCCGTGACCTATCCGCAGCCCGTTCGCCGCCGGCCCGGGCCGCAGGCTGTCGAGGTCCTCGGGGCGGGTCACTTTCAGGTTCCCGGGCTCCCCGTCGACGACGATCACGCGGCCCCCGGCCTGTTCGACGAGCGCCGCGTCGTCAGTGGCTTCGCCGGCAGTCGCGTGAGCACGGCGGAGCCACTCTGCGTCGAAGGCCTGCGGGGTCTGGACGGCGACCACCCCACGTCGTTCGAGCGTGCGAGTGACCGCTCCATCTTCGACCTGCTTCAACGTGTCCGTCACCGGTAACCCGGGGACCGCACCGGCTGCTCCGCTCCGCACTTCGTCGATCACCCGCGCGAACAGCGCCGGCGAGGCCGCGGGGCGAACCGCGTCGTGAACGACGACCACGGTCGCCTCGGCGGGAACCCGCGAGAGGCCTTTGCGAACTGATGCGGCGCGGGTGGAGCCGCCGGCCGCGACGATGTCGGCAGAGGCGTCCGTGACCTGCCCGACGGTGTCAGCGGGGACCACGAGAACCACGCCCTCACACGCCCGCCTGCAAGATGCCACGGAAATGGCGGCCAGGCTGCGTCCACCCAACTGGGCCCATTGCTTGGGGCCTCCGAAACGCTCACCCGCGCCGGCGGCGACGACGATTCCCCACACAGGTCCGGGGGCGTGGGTGCGGGAAGCGGTCACTCTCCGGAGAGGACGGCGAAGAGCATCCTGCCTCCGCTTGTCTGCGTGGTGCCCGTGACCTTCACGTCGACCTCGGAACCGATGCGATCCGCGGCGTCGGTCACGACGATCATCGATCCGTCTTCGAGGAAGCCGATGGCCTGACCGGGCTCGCGGCCGTTGCGCTCCAGGCTGACGCGAACAGACTCGCCGGGGACTCGGGTCGGCTTTACGGTGTCGGCGAGGAGGTTCAAGTTCATGCAGGAAACGCCCTGGAGCTCGGCGACTCCCTGCATGGCCGAGTCGACCGTGATGAGTGGGAGGTCGAGTCGCTTGGCCAGCGCGATCAGCTTCGAGTCGACTTCCGCGAATTCGGGGAGCTCGTCGTCGAGGACGTGGATCTTCACGCCGGCATGGCGGAGCGCATTCAGCGCCTCCAGGCCGCTGTGGCCGCGGCGGCGGCGCGTGACGTCCTGCGCGTCGGCCATCGCCTGCACCTCGTCGAGCACGAAGCGGGGTACCAGCAGCTCGTCGCGCAGGAATCCCGACTTGGCAATTCCGAGAAGCCGGCCGTCTGCGATCGCACTGGTATCCAGCAACGCGCCGCCCTCCCCATAGCGGGAGGCGCGAACGAGCGGTCGGGTGGACATGCCCGCTAGAGCGAGGAGTTCCTCACTCTTGTGGCCCGCGATCACGTAACCGCCGTAAACGCCGAGCCAGACGAGGCCTCCCAGCACTGGCCAACCCCAGTTGCCGGGCAGCAGCATCACTATCGGGACGCAGAGGAGCGCTACGACGAATCCGGCGATGGCCGCGCCGAGGGTCCCGACCAGAACTTGCGCGGGGGGCGCCTTGCGAACCTCTTCCTCTACGGATTTGACGGCCCGCCGCAGGAGGCGGGCGACCGCCCCACCGATGACGTAGCCCACGAGGGCGCCGAGAACCGCGCCTTGAATGGCCCCGGTGTTGGGGTCCTGGGTCGCGCCCTTGCCGATGGCGAAGCCAGCCGCCAGCGCGGCAAGAACGATGAAAAGGCGCGTGATCTCTACGAACATTTGCTTCTCACGCTATTAGCCGGCTGTGACGCCGCGGTAGCGGCGGCCTCAGCTGGCTAGGGCAGGGCCTCCACCAGGCGCTTGTCGGCTTCTTCCTCGTCGACGTTCAGAGCGAAGGTCAGCTCGGAAACCAGGATCTGACGAGCCCGCGTGAGCATGCGCTTTTCGCCGGCCGAGAGGCCCTTGTCCTTGTCGCGGATGGAGAGGTTCCGTACGACTTCGGCCACCTGATAGATGTCGCCGGACTTCAGCTTCTCGACATGGTTCTTGTACCGACGGGACCAGTTCGTGGGCATCCGGGCTTCCTTCTTTCGAAGGACCGCGAAT
Organism: Acidimicrobiales bacterium; assembly: GCA_035526705.1. Lineage (GTDB taxonomy): Bacteria > Actinomycetota > Acidimicrobiia > Acidimicrobiales > JAHWKP01 > JAHWKP01. The sequence goes on from DATLBX010000152.1 coordinate 3,800, forward strand.
ACTTCCTCGACTTCCTCGTCGTTGATGACCTCGCGCAGGCCGACCTCGTCGGTGTTGTCGGAGGGGACCATCAGCGTGAGATCGCCGTAGGCCAGCTTCAGCACCAGGTACTCCCGGGTTTCGCCGAAGGCCTCCTTCTTCTCGCGTCGCTCGATTGTTGCTGCACCGTGATGCGGGTAGACGACTTTGTCTCCTACGTCGAAAGAAGGCATTCCACTCCCAGGGGTCGGGGCTACAAGGGGGACGCATTCCGAGGGTACAGGTTTTGCCGCGCCCGTGTACCACCGGCTCTTGTCTGAGGCTGGTGGCGTGCCATCGGACTTTTTGTACGGGTTTCGCGCCACAGCACGCCACAAGCGCGCAAGTATGGATAACCGTGGAGAACCAAGACGCCGACTTCCTCGCCCGGGCGGGCCTGTTTCGCGCCATTGGACCTGACGCCGTGGAGGCGCTGGCCAAGAAGATCGAACGCCGCTCCTTGATCCGCAACGACCTGCTGTTCGCCGAGGGCGACCTTGCCAACGAGCTCTACGTCGTGAAGTCCGGCCGTATCGCGATCGGGAAGAAGGGGCCCGACGGCCGCCGCTCCGTGGTCGGAGTCCTCGAGCGGGGCGACCTGTTCGGCGAGATGCCGTTGTTCGACGAAGGCGGCCGCTCACTCGACGCGTTGGCCCTCGAGCCGACGGAGCTGATCGCCGTCCCGTACGAGCCGATTCGCACTCTCCTCAAGGAGAACCCCGAACTGCTGTGGGAGGTCATCGCGCTTCTCACGCGGTGGATCCGCAATGCGGATGAGGCCCTTGCTGACTCGGTGTTCCTCGACGTGACAGGACGGACGGCCAAGCGGATCCTCGATCTTTCGCACGACTCGGACGAGTTCGATCTGCCATTGACCCAAGAGCAGCTGGCCGGTTTGGTCGGCGCGTCGCGTGAACGCGTGAACAAGACGTTGGCGACTTTCATCCGGCTCGGCTGGTTGTCGCAGGAGCACGGGCAGTACCGCATCTTGGACCGGGAGGCGCTGGCCCGCCGCGCCACTTAGACGACGAGCGACGCGCCCTCCGGCGCGATGGCATGGTCCGCCGAGAGCAGCACGCCAAGGATTCGGTAGGACGTCGTCTCCAGCTCGGTGAAGTGTGATCCCGCGGCTGGCCTCGGCAAGCTCGGGTCGGATGCTCTGACGGCGGAGACGATGGAGTGCAGCTCGATGTGCGCGGTCACGGCAGGTCGGTCGGGGTGGGCCGTGAAGCGGCAGACGCACGGGTACTCAGTGGTGGAATCCCCGGCCGGACGCAGGTACACGCCGGAGGGACCGAACACCGTCGAGGTCGCGGCACCGCTGCTCTGAACGAGGACCTCGAAGCGCAGATCCTCATAGGTGAAGTAGTGCCCGATCGCCCAACCGTCGGACGCGGCCGGGTCGCCGAGCGCGGTCAGTGAGGTGGTGACGACGAGTTCGTCGGCGCTCGTCGACCAGGAGACGTCGAGCAAGTCGAGCTCGGGGTCGGACGGACGAGGAGCCTGAGTCTCCGCCACTGCTGTCGCGTCATCAGCGGGATCCGCGTACGACAGGGTCCCGGCCCGGGACGGCACGCTCAGCAACACCATGGTGGCGGCGGCGAGCGCGGCAGCGGACCGCCAGCGATTTCCCACGCTCGAACGCTACTGATCACGGTCGCGATTCACTGGTCGCGGGCTGAAAATCATTCGCTCCGGATGAAGAACCCGGCGATGATCACGTCGATGGGTTGCTTCGTGATGGTTCGCCGTGCGCGCGGCACAACGTCGGTGGGGGTACCACCGACTCTCTGACGCGTGGGCGCAGCGGGTCGTAGCCGCAGCCGATGTGAGTGCGGACGACCTCGTGCTGGATCTTGGTGCGGGCGCCGGCGCGCTGACGCGGCCGTTGGCGCGCACCGGAGCACGGGTGATCGCTATCGAGCTACATGCCGGACGAGCTCGCGCCTTGCGTGGGGCCGTGCAAGGCGATGTGAAGGTCGTCGAGGAAGACGCCGCGGCGATCGCGCTGCCGCGCCGACCGTTCCGCGTGGTCGCCAACCCGCCGTTCGCAGTCTGCACGTCGATCATCCGGACTCTCACGCGCCGCGACAGCCAGCTGGTTCGCGCCGACTTGGTCCTGCCCTGGTACGTCACCAAGCGATGGCTATATGAGGGCTCGCGCGACTGGGACTTCGGGGCTGGCGTGCGCCTTCCGTCACGCGCCTTTGATCCCGCTGCCACATGTGAGGCGCGCGTGCTTCGGATCACGCGTCGCACTTCCGCGGAGAAATTTGCCCGATCGACTTGACAACGAATTACACGCGTGTAACTATATGAACCTCCTGCACTGGCAGGACGCTCGTGAGGCAGCGCATGCCTCTCCTCCAAGTCAATAAGTCGCGATCGGGGTGAGTGGTCGCGGCCGTCTGTTTTCGGGAGGAGCGTCCATGTGCAATCGGTTGAACGAAGTTCTTTCCTCGGCGCGTGCCGTCGTCTCTTCCCTTGATGTCGCGTCGCTCTCGGGGACTGAGGCGGCGAAGGTGTTCGAG
>DATLBX010000153.1:0-4315 GCA_035526705.1 Acidimicrobiales bacterium
CGAGGCGGCACGCGCTCGTCATGAGCGAGGTGCAGCTCCTCCTCGCCGAGAAGCGCACCTCCTTCGCCTTGTTGCGCACGGGGGTGAGCGTCTCGCTCGTGCCCTTGTCGATCGTGAGCGTGCTCATCGCGACGAGCCGGCTCTGGAACGCGCCACCGATCACGGCCGCCGGTTGGGACCGGCCGCGATGGTGCGCCACCTCGATGTCGTCGGTGAAGCCATCGTGGATATGCGGGAGGCTCACGACCCGCGCGTGAGTCTGGAAGTTGCGTTGGTACGGGCGACGCGGCCCGAAGCCTCGACCGATGTGAGTGCGCTCGCCGAACGGGTGGCCAAACTCGAGCGGGCCGTGGCGGCCGGCGCAACCGGCGCTGCTGCGGCCAGCGCGCCGCCTTCGTCGGCCTCAGCCGCCGCGCCTCGTTCAGCTCGCCCTTCGACGACCGGACCGCGTGCCGGAGAGGCTCCGGCGCAACCGGTCAAGTCGCCGCTGCCCTCGCGACCGCCGTCTCGGGGTGCAGCCGCGCCGCCGCCCGAGGCGGTTCCCGACCAGCCGGCAGAGGTCGCGCCCTCCGGCGGCGAGATGCCCGACCGCGACCTGCTCACCCAGGCCTGGGGCGACCTGATCCTTGCCTCGCTGCCCGCGCCGGCGAAGGCGCGGCTGCGCACCGGGCGCTTTACCGCGGTCGAGGGCGACACCGCAATATTCGCCCTGCCGAATCAGCCGCACGTCAGCAACGCCGAGGGAATCAAGTCCCATGCGGAGGACGCCCTGTCAGCGCATTTCGGCACGAAGGTCCGCATCCGGTTGGTTGTAGACGACACCCCCGGCCAGGCGGGGTCCTCCGTGCCAGCCGCTCCGGCTCCGCGCGGCATACCGCCGGCGGAAGAGGAGGTCGAGGTCGCCATCGAGGACACTGTCTCGGCGGACAGTCAGAACTCCCCGGAGGACGTGGTGCAGTCCGCCTTTCCCGGCGCGGAAGAGGTCGATACACCGTGACCCCTCCCCCGGACGACGACCGCGAGCTTCTGCCGGAGGGTCTGGAGGCGGCGAGTGTGGAGGGCGCCGACAACCCGTTCGGCACTGTCGACCTGGCCAGCCTGCTCGACCAGGCCCAGCGGCTACAGGAACAACTGATCAGCGCACAGGCCGCGGCGGCGGACACCGTCGTCGAGGGCCGGGCCGGAGGCGGCCAGGTCGTAATCACCATGTCCGGCGAGGGTGAGCCGCTGTCGGTCCATATAGACCCGGCGGTGGTAGATCCCGCGGAACCCGACGTCCTCGAGGACCTCGTATTGGCCGCGATGCGAGATGCCGTCGAGCAGGCGCGCGAGCTGAGTCAAGAAGCCCTCGGCGGCCTCGGGGGTCTGCTCGGCGGGGGCTCCCCGGAGTGAGCCTCTACGTCGGACCCGTCCAGGCGCTCATCGACGAGTTGGGGAGGTTGCCCGGGATCGGCCCGAAGTCAGCACAGCGAATCGCCTTCCATCTGTTGCGCGTGGAGCGGGTGGACGCGCTGCGGCTCGCGTCGTCCATCACCGAGGTGAAGGACCGCATCACGTTCTGCAAGCGCTGCTACAACATCGCCGAGGGCGACCTCTGCGGATTGTGCGGCGATAGCCGGAGGGATCCGAAGATCGTCTGTGTGGTCGAAGAGCCGCGCGACATCGTCGCCATGGAACGAACGAACAGCTTCCGCGGGCTGTACCACGTGCTGCAGGGAGCGATCAGTCCGATCGACGGCATCGGCCCGGACCAACTCCGGGTCAAGGAACTCCTCGCGCGTATGGCCGACGAAGAGATCGGCGAACTCATCCTCGCCACCAACCCCAACCTCGAAGGGGAAGCGACCGCGATGTATCTGGCGCGGGAGCTGAAGGAGAAATTTGCGGCCGTTCGCATCACGCGCATCGCGAGCGGGCTCCCGGTCGGCGGCGACCTCGAATACGCCGACGAGTTGACTCTCGGCCGCGCCTTGGAAGGCCGCCAAGAAGTCGGCTAGCTGTGGGGCAGCCCTGCCTCCCGCAGCTGGCGAAGGTAGATCGGCTCCATTCCCTGCTCCATATACAGCGCCCGTTGCGCGTGGTCGGGAGGGCACAGCCTCCGGTGAAGCATCTCGGGCTCCGAGCGATCCCACTCGTAGAGCTCCGCGCGCACGGTCCACATCGACCGAACCAACACGAGGCCCTGCTGCGGACCGCTCAGGCACTCGCCTCTACCCCACCCGATCAACTCCGCGTTCAGCACGCCGACGCACGCCTCCTCCTCGAGCCGGCGGTGCAGCGTGTCCATCCAGGACTCCCCGGGCTGCTTGCGCCCGCCCGGGAAACCCCAACGCGCACCGTCGTCGCTCACCAGCACGACTTCGCGGAAGTCGGTGACGCACACGCCGGTAACGCCATGGGGAGTTCCTGCGGGCTGTCCGTCGGGTGGGTGCCAACTGATCAACCAGTCGCCGCCGTTGGAGATGACCGCCAGCTCGGCGCGGTCCAGGGCGTAGGTGGCGGGCACCGCAACATTGTCGGGTGCCGGAGGGTGGTCGGTGATGGATGGTCGTACGATCGCGACTGACGGCGGGCCAGTTCTGCCGCAGAACAGGGGGGACGGCATGAAGCGCTTGGTGCTCGCAGTCGTTGTGGCTGGAAGCTTGCTGGCCGGATGCGGAGGCATCGGCCCGACGAACGAAACGGCCCGGTCGGCGGGGATCACCCCGCCGGACGTGCTGGCGTTCGTATCTCTGTCACTCGACCCATCGGTGGAGCAGAAGCGGCACCTGCTTTCCATCGCGGACGCCTTTCCCAAGGCGGACGTAAAGGAAGAGTTCGACGAAACGCGCGACGACATGTTGCGCGACCTCTCAGACGAAGCCGGTTTGAACTACGAGACCCAGGTCAAGCCGGTCCTCGGTCCCGAGATCGCCTTGGCCGTGTTCCCCCCGGCCGAGAAGGGCGGGGAGCCGCAGGCCGTCGCGATCATCGAGATCGACGACGAGGAAGCGGCCAAGAAGCTCGTGGCAGCGGGCACGGAGGGCGCGGCCTACCGCATCGTGGGTGACCATCTGCTGGCGACGGCCGACGGCTCGGGAGCGGGAGCCCTGTTCGACCGCTTCGAGACGCGATCTGAGGGCGGCGGACTGTCCGCCAAGCCAGAGTTCGAACGGCTCACCAAGGAGCTGCACGGCGACCGCCTGCTGCTCGGTTGGGTGGACCTGCCGCGCCTGATGTCGCTCGCGGAGGACGCGACCGAGGGCCAGGAGCTGCCATTTGGCGGGTTCGATCCCTGGAACTCATTGGGCAAGGCATCGCCGGCCGCGTTCGACCTCCACGCGGAGGATCAGGCCATCGTCTTCGAAGCCGTGTCGGCCGCCACCGGCGACGCCACCGGCTCTCGGCCGGTCATCACTGAAGGCCTGCCCGCCGACCTGCTCGGCGCGCTGACCGTCTTCGACCTGGGAAAGGCCTTGGGTGGCGCCGTCGAGTCCTTCACCAACGAATTGGGTGATGATGCGGGCACTGGAGATATGGCCGATGAGCTGGGCCTCGATCCGAAGCGCGACATCCTTTCCTGGTGGGGCGGCGAAACCGTCTTGGCAGTTGGCCCCGTCAACGAGGCGACCGGGTTCCCGGATGCGGCGCTGATCGTGGAGCCGAGCGACCGGGCCGCGGCCGAGGCCGGCGAGTTGAAGCTCATCGCGGCAGCGGAAGAAGCCACCGGGCCGCTCACCCGCCACGAGGTCGATGGATCGAGGGTCCACACCATCAGTGAAGCGACAGAGGGCCTGCAGCCGGCGTTTGGTCTGTTGAAGGACCGCTTCATCTTCGCCACGAGCCTCGAGTACTTCGAGCAGGTCGCGACGAAGGACAGTGCGGCGCTGAGCGAGTCCGCCGGTTACGAGTCGGTGATCGATCCCGACACCTCGGGCGCGACGCAGGCGCAGCTCTACCTCGACATCGACAAGATCCGTGAGGCGTTGGAGCGGTCCTTCGGCATGGCCGAAGACGAGGACTACGTCGCCGACACCAAGCCCAACATCGAACCACTGGATCGCTTCGGGATGCGGGCCGCTCGCATCGGTGACCTAAACCGGGTCCGCCTGGAGATCACCGTCTCCTAGGGGTCGCGTCGACGCGTCTCTTCCCCGCCACGTCCGGGATGGGTTGCCAGCTCGCCGCGGGCCCGCCTGACCCCGCGCCCCGACTGGGCGGCATCACCCGGTTGTGCACTGGGTGAACCCACCCACTCGCGGAAAGGTGGTGGGAGGGGGGTCGACTGGGCGGCATCACCCGGTTGTGGACTGGGTGAACCCACCCAGTCCCGGCA
>DATLBX010000154.1:0-66912 GCA_035526705.1 Acidimicrobiales bacterium
GGAAGGCGATGTCTGCTGCGACGTCGAGGGATGCGGGCCGCCGGGATATTCAGTGGGACCACACTCGGGACTTCGCCAAGGGCGGCGAGACCAGCGAGGCGAACCTCAGACCGCTGTGTCGTTTCCATCATCGAGAGAAAACCGCAGGAAGGCTCGTGCGGAAGGATGCGCGGTGGCTCCGCACCGGCGATGTCGCTCAGATGTGGACCCCACCGTGAGCTCCCGATCGAGCTCGGCCGGCAGAAGCACCGCGCCTACCCGCGTCCGGCCGGGCTCGGTTCGACGCGCCGCAAAACCAGGCGGCCGGCTTGGTCCGCGCCGCGCATGGCGAAGTCGAAGCGATCGGCTTCCAGGGCCAGCGCGACATCGCGCTTGCCGACGCCCGGCTGGTTGAGCTGGATGTAGGTCTGGAGCATCCGGGAGATGTCGGACTCGGCGGCCCGCTTGAGGAACGGGCGCGGTTCAGCCCACCCATTGGTAAGCAGGGCGGCCATGTAGTCGGCGCAGGCCATGTCGTCGTCTCCGCCGGTGGCGACCATCGTCACGTCGTCCGCGCCCAGGGCCTTCAGCTCCCGCACCGTCGCCGCCGCGGTGGTGAAGCCCGTGCAGAAGAGGATCGGCGCGTGGCGCGCCGCTATGGCGCCGCGCGTTCCCGCCTCCGTGCGGAGGATGACGCGGCGGCCCTCCAAATTCGCCGCGGATACATGGTCGGGGGAGTTCATGAGATCGAACAGGCCGTCCGGCGCTCCGTCGTTCACTGCGACCGCCCCCAACTCCTCCTTCCACGCCAGCGCGTCTGCGACGGTCGGAGCCAGCGTGATGTCGGTCGCGCCCCGCTCGAAGGCCCACGCCGCCACCGTGAAGGCCCGCAAGACATCGATGACGATGGCCGGCCCGTCGATCTCGGCACAGCCTTCGATGCCGCAGGTTCGGACCTCCACCGCGCCGGCCCGCTACCAGGAGGTGAGGGCGGAAACCAAGCGGTCGAGTCCCTCGGCGACTTCGGCAGGGTCCCGCGTCAGTCCGACCCGCACGCTGCCCGGCACGCCGTAGAACTCGCCCGGCGTCACCAACACACCCTGGTCCTGAACCAGCCGCGCCGCAGCGGCGAACGAATCTTCGCAGCCGACCAAGTCGGCGAACCACGTCACCCCTTGCGCGGGGAAAGGATTGGTCGTCCGACCCGCGGCCACGAGCGACGCGTGAGCTTGGCGACCGGCCGCCCGATTGCGATCGGCTATCTGACGGCGGTGGTCTTCGTAGAGCTCGAAGCGGTCGAAGACCGTCGTAGAAATTGCTTGCAGAAGGTCAGAGGTTCCGAGCTCCGTGTCCGACCAGGCCCGCCTCACGCGCTCGCGATGTTCCTCCGGCACCAGGATCCAGCCGCACGACAGCATGGGGAGCCCGTACGCCTTGGTGAGGCTGCACAGGGAGATGACACCCGGGGCGACCACGGCTCCCGGACCACTCCGTCCGGGGCTCTCGGCCGCGAGATCGCCGTAGACCTCGTCGATCACAACCACCGCGCCGACTTGTGCCGCCAGGTCGCGCGCCGCCCGTACCTCGTCATCACTGGCCAGGGAAGAGGTTGGATTGTGAAGATTCGTCAGCGCGACCAGCCGCGTCGTTGGCCGCAGCGCCGCCGCGAGCTGATCCAGATCGATGCCCGACGCAGGGTTCCGGGGAACGGTGGTGACTTCGGCCCCGAACATCGCGGGAGTACGGGCCAAGGGTTGGTAGGTCGGGCTCTCGACGACCACGTGCGAACCGGGCTCGAGGAATGCCCGGCAGACGACCACCAGCCCGTTAGAGCATCCGGTCGTCAGGAGGATCCGCTCGGCGGGCACGGTCGTGCGCGCCGCCAGCTGGCCCCGCAGCTTGGCGCTACCCCACGGATCCGTGTCGGAGATCCCGGCCTCGAGCACCCCGTCTACTTGCGCGTTCGCAACGTCCTCGAGAAGGAGCTGACGGGGAGTGAGCACGTTGCTCTGGAACAGGTCGCACACGCGTCCGCTATGAGTCAGGGGGTAGACCGAACGCGCCCACGCCACGTTGTCCCCGGTATCGGGCAGCGCGATCTGCGTGAGACTCACTCGCCGCCACGGCCCAACGAACGCGGATGCATGTGCGTGACCCTGTCGAAGTGCACCAAGCCGTCGAAGCAGGCCGGCGCGTCGACTCGGATCGAGTAGCTCTGCACCCGCATCCGATCGCCGTCGATCTTCTCCTTGCGCAGGTCCAAGACGCGGGCCCCCGAGATCGACATCGCGTAGTCGACCGTCCCCGGCTCGGCCGGCCCGTATCCCGCGTTCTCGACGCCCAGCGCGGCCACGTCCTCCCCGATGTCGGCGGAGGGCCCGAACCCCTCAGCGAGTCCCATGGTCGTTGCAATCGGGCGGTACCCGTCACCAAGCATGTGCGCGAGATAGCCCCCGGCGCTCTGCGCGAGGTCGCCTCCCCACGGCGCGACTCGCTGAAGATGGGCGTTGTGGGCTGCGAAGGCGACACGCGTCCCGAGCACACGCGTCAGCCACACAACCGTTTGCGCCATCGTCAGATCCCGCACCGCGCCGACCAGCGGCGACTGATGGCCGTATTTCTCGACGTTCGCGACGAGCCGAGCCAGCGCCGCCCCTGTCTCCGCGGCTCGCCGAGCGATCGCGGCGGCGATGGGGGAGGAGCGATGCCCGTAGTCGGGCTCCCGGAGCGCCAGCCAGTCAGCCAGTTCTTGAGCATCCGACGAGCCGCGCACCGGCGCGTCCGGATCCACCTTGGTTAGGAACTCCTCGACCACGGCGAAGGCCGAGTCGGCGTTCTCCGCCCAGCCGGGCACGTCCGCCCCGAAGTAATGGACCAGGTCATCGGGGTGACTTGCGTTCCAATCCCTCATCCACTCCAACTGCGCGGCGAACTCCTCGCAGCAACCCATGTTGTAGGTGAAGCCTCGGCGTAGGACCTCGTCCAGGTCGAGATCGCTCTCGCCCTTTATCCATGCATCGACCAGAAGGCCCTCTGGAAAGCCCGATTCCAGGGCGAACGCCCGGAAGCCATGCGCCTCGACCAGATACTGAAAAGTCGCGTGCCTGAACTGGTAGAACTCCGCGCCGGCGTGGAGTGACTCGCCGATTCCTACCGCCGTGGCGTCGCCTACCAGCGCCCCGATCTCGTCGAGGTCGGTCGAGTTCAAGCTCAACGAATGATGGCGTCGAGGTAGCCGAGGTCCAGCCCTGTCTCGCGGTAGTAATGCCGGGCCCGGTCGATGCGGGTGTGCACCGAGTCGTATCCAGTCGTCTCCCCGTCCGCGTCCACATAGATGATGCAGCCCGTCGTGTTGAAGAGCGTCACCATGCCCTCGGGTCCGACGCGCAACGTGTGCACCTCGCCCGGCGGCTCGTACACGTAGTCACCCGCGTCGGCGGTCCAGTCGTGCTCCAAGTAGCCCCACGACCCCTGCATGGTGAATGCGTGCACCGGGTTGGGGTGGACGTGGGTCGCCAACTGGCCGTTGGGAACGACCTTCAGCAGGTTCACCCAACCGCCACGCGTGATGTCGAACTGGAGCGGGTGGAATTTGACGTCCTCACTCAGCGGGATCCACTGGCGCTCATCCTCGGGGAGCGCCGGCAGGACGATGTCGGGTCGCTGTGGCGCGTCGAGCTTGCGGTGCGTGAGGGTCTCCATGAAGCAACCGTAGTGAAGGGCGGCTAAGACGTGCCTATGAGCGACGTGGTTTTGGTGGAGGTGGCCGACCGGATCGGCACGGTCACATTGAACCGCCCTGAGGTTCGGAACGCGCTGAACGCCGACCTACGCCGAGACCTCCCGGCAGCCATGGAACGGCTCGACGCCGACGATGATGTCGACGTCGTGATTGTCACCGGCGCGGATCCGGCCTTCTGCGCCGGCTTGGATCTCAAGGAATTGGCATCTCGGCCGGCCGCCGCTACGAAGGGCGGGGGCCGGAGTCCGATGGTGGCCCCTCGACCCCGCGGCCCGTTCCCACCGATGACCAAGCCCGTGATCGGCGCGGTCAACGGCGTCGCCATAACCGGCGGTCTCGAGATCGCGCTCAACTGCTCGTTCCTCATCGCCTCGGACCGGGCGCGATTCGCCGATACCCACTCACGCGTCGGCGTCATGCCCAGTTGGGGTCTTACCGTTCTGCTGCCTGAGGCCGTAGGCGTGCGCAAGGCACGCGAAATGAGCACGACGGGGAACTTCCTGGACGCGGCAGAGGCACTCCAGTTCGGGTTGGTCAACAGAGTCGTGCCCCACGAACAACTCATGCCGTTCACGCGTCAGATCGCGCTCGACATCATCGGCAACGATCAGCGCGGCGTACGCAGGATGCTCGAGACGTACGCGGCCACAACACGAACGTCGGTGGAGGAAGGTTGGGAAGTAGAGCGCCGGATGGCGACGGAGTGGCAGGACATCGCGTTCGACCCGACCGAAGTAGGCCGGCGGCGGGCCGACATCATGAAGCGCGGCCGAGCTCAGATCCGATGAAGAAGGAGGCGGCCGCAGCCGATCGGGAGCATCTCGTCCGCGGCTTCTCGCGGCTGTCGGATCGCCACCTGCACGATCCGCTCGTCATCGACCGCGGTAAGGGCGTGTGGGTGTGGGACGACAAGGGGAACCCCTACATCGAGGCGGTCGCCGGAATGTGGTGCGCGTCGCTCGGCTTTGGTGAGGAGGAGCTCGTCGAGGCCGCGATCACCCAGTTAAGGAGGCTGCCCTACTACCACACGCTCACCGACAAGACCGTGGGCCCCGCGGCCGAACTGGCGGAGAAGCTCGCCTCGATCTCACCCGTTCCGAACGCGAAGGTCCACCTGACCGCGACCGGATCGGAAGCCAACGACTTCCTTGTGAAGTTCATCCGCTACCGCAACAACGCGATCGGCGATACCTCGCGCAAAAAGGTCATCGCCCGCATCAACTCGTACCACGGCGCGACATTGGCGGCCTCGAGCCTCACCGGAATCCCCGACATGCACAAACTGTTCGATTTGCCGCTGCCGGGGATCCTCCATACCAATGATCCCCACTTCTTCCGAATCGGGCGCGATGGCGAGACCGCGGACGAGTTCGGCCAAAGGATGGCCGATGAGCTGGACGAACTGATCCAGCGGGAGGGCCCCGAAACCATCGCGGGGTTCCTGGCGGAGCCGGTAACCGGCGGCGGGGGAGTCATCGTGCCTCCGCCCAACTACTACGCCGCGGTGCAAGAAGTGCTGACGCGGTACGAGGTTCCATTCTTCGCCGACGAGGTCATCACGGGCTTCGGGCGCACGGGCAACTGGTTCGGGGTGCAGACCTTCGGATTAGAGGCCGACACCATGACCCTGGGTAAGGGCCTGTCGAGCGCTTACCAACCTATTGCCGCGCTGGTGATCTCCGGCGACATCTACGAGGGCATCGAAAAGGGCAGCAACGAGGTCGGCAAGTTCGCCCACGGCGCCACCTACTCGGGCCACCCGGTGGCATCGGCGGTCGCGCTCAGGACCATCGAGCTGATGGAGGAGCGCGACATCATCGGCCACGTGCAAGCCGTCATGCCCCGGTTCGAGGCGCGACTGCGGGCCCTGGCGGACCACCCGCTCATCGGGGACGTCCGTGTGTGCGGCTTGATGGGGGCCGTGGAGCTGGTCGCCGACAAGAGCACGCGAGAGCGGTTCGATCCGGCCCGCGGCGTGTCGGAGAAGGTGCATCGCGCCGCGCAGGCGCGGGGGGTGATCGTGCGGCACATCGCCATCGCGGAGAGCATCGGATTCTCCCCGCCGCTGGTCATCGACGACGCAGAGATCGACGAGCTGTTCGACCGCTTCGCGCTCGCACTCGACGACGCAGAAGCGCAGCTGTCGCGCTGAGCGCGCCAGCCGGGCCGAGCACCGCGGCCGCCTTCGCTGCCGGTTTGTAGAAGCGCACGCTGCGCATCGCAGACCGCTTACGCATGCGCGCCGTCTGCGGGATGCCGCCGTCGAAGCCCCGCCCATCGAACCGGATACGGATCATCTGCTCCGATCCGAGGCGCTTGCCGAGTCCCACCCAGAAGTTCGGGTCGGCCGCGTCGCCCGGCAACAGCCGGGTGCCCTCAGCGTGCGGTCCCCGAGGCGAGGATAGAAGGAGCCCCTCATCGTCCGCGGAAACGCGGAACTCGCCTCCGTACTCCATCCACCACCGGGCGTCGGCGGACAGGCCGAGGGTCGGCGCGTAGACGCCGGCGAAGCGGCGGTATCCGGCGGGCAATGGCAGGTTGGTCTTCGCCCTGACGGATGGCTCGGCCACACCGACCAGCGCCTCCACGGAACGGTCGACCACGGCGCGGGGCGCGAGGTCGATCGCGGTGCTGCAAGCGAAGACGCCGAATCGCCGCCCCGGCACAGCGGCGAACGACGCGACGAATCCGGGGAATCCGCCGTCATGGGCGACGACCGCCTCACCGCCGACATCGTCTCGCGCGAAGCCCAGTCCCTGGCCAGGCAGACGTAGGTCGGGCTCGAAGTGGCGCTCGAACATGTGAGCCAGTGTCGACGGCGCGAGTACGCCCGCACACGATGCGCCCGTCGTGCTCACCCATGCGGCGAAACGCAGCATGTCGTCGACGGTTGAGTACAGGGCGCCCGCCGGAGCGATCGTGATGTGTTGCAGCGGGACCTCGACCGGTCCGTCTTTGGTCACGTGGTAGCCCTGAGCCAGGCGGGCTCGGATTTCGTCGGTGAAATCGATGTCGCTGCTTGTCATCCCCAGGGGCCGGAGAATGTGTGACCGGACGTATTCGGCGTAGGGCTCCCCGGTGACGTCCTCCACCATCTGGCCGAGCGAGGCGAAGGCGTGGTTTGCATACGCGTAGCCACGGCCTGGCGCGGTGCTGCCGCGCAATCCGTCCGCGTAGAACTCCCTCATCGGCGGGATGGGCGATCCGTCGTCGACTGCGAACGGAATCGTCTTCCATCTCCACTCCCGCAGTCGACGGAACTCGCCGAAGCCCCCCGTATGGGTGAGGACCTGTCGAATCGTCGCATCCGGCGCGCCGCGCGCTCGCTTGAACCCGTACGAACGAAGATGTCTAACCACCGGATCGTCCCAGCCGATTCTTTCCGACTCGACGAGTTGTGCGACCGCTATGGCGGTGAAGAGCTTCGTGATACTTCCCACGCGGACCACGGCGTCACGGTCGACGGTGCCGTACGCCTCCACGAACGTGGACGTACCGTCCTGGACCATCCCGACGACCAGGCCCGGCACGCCACGGTCGATGGCGGCCTGCGCGACCGTCGCCGCGGTCAGAACAGGGTCAGGCATTGAGGGGCCGGGGACACGGAGAACATGGCGTCCGCGAGGCTGCCGGCTTCTGCGTCAATGGTGGCCAGACCCGCCTGGGCCAGGCTCCGGAAGGATCGGTCGCCCAGGTAGACCATCGAAAGGGCCCGCGGTGCCAACGTGACTTCCGCCGCCGCTCTTGTCGTCTGAACCTCGGCCTTCCCGCCGTCGACGGTCATCTCGTAGACGCAGTCGCCCACCCCTATCCGGAGCCGGCCATCGGCTCCGTACGTTCGGGCGCGCAGCGCCGCGACGGGGTCGACGACGCGTAGCTGGAGCTGGTCGTACAACCCCGTGACCCGGAGCTGGCGAGGGTCGTCGAGCAGGTCCTGAACCGGCTCGTCGAGACGGGCGTTGAGGTCCGTCACTGCCTTCACGAGGTCGAGCGACAGCAGAAAGCGCCACAGCGCGACTCGAACCAGGCCATCGCCAGTGAGCTCGGCGACCCGCACTTCGTTCTGCGCGGTGTGATCCACCCACTTCGAATCGACCCGATAGATGGCGTACCCGTCAGGCCCCTGGGGCCCGTCATGGATAGCGACGAACACGGGTGTGTCGCCCTTCGCGGCGCGCCGCAGCAGTCCGTCGAGCATGTGCCGCGGCCGGCGGATTTCTCCGACGCGCCCCCGGCGGGTGCGCTCGAAGATCTCCGCAATTTCATCCGTCGCGTCGGCGGCCCGTAGCCAGCGCACGGTGCCGGGGATGTCGAGCTGGTCCAGGCCCGATGCCCGGTCACGAGACACGGTCACGGACATGAAGCGGGTCGCGGGTCCGAACCCGTACCGGCCGTAGATCGCGGCCTCCGAAGCGAACAGGCCGATCACCGGCTCCTCGCGCTCGGCAACGTCCGCATCGAACCGCGCCATCAACTCGGTCAGGATGCCCTGACGCCGATGCGTCGGCGTCACTGCCGCGTCCGAGAGCCCTGCCATTGGAACGGTGGAACCTCCGGGAAGCGTGAGCTCGAAGGAGTAGCCCGTGATCGTTCCCACCATCCGCCCCGCGTCCTCCGCGAGCCAGGATCTTTCGAGTTCGATGTGCTCCTGGTACTCGCCGAGGCGCTCGTCGGAGACTCCTTGGTTCATGACATCGACGAAGGTCCGCATGAATCCGACGCGCTCGTCCGCGTTGGGGCGGCGGAAGGTGGCGGTCATGTGCCGCAGAATCGAACGATTGTCGCGGCCAAAACCCGTGCGCACTCCACCAGTTCCGAAACGGGAACGAACTCGTCGGGGCGATGCGCCGCATTGATGTCGCCGGGCCCGAAGACCACCGTCGGAATGGAGCCGACGCGGTCCATCAACCCGAGGTCGCATCCGTAAGGCACGCCCTGCACGACCGGATCACGCCCGGAAGTGTCGGACAGCACGCCGGCCAGTGCCGTGACGATCGAGTCGTCGGGCGAAGTGAGCCCGGGGAGGAACTGTGCCCCCCACCACTCGACGCGCGGCGGGTGTTGGGACAGCCAGTCATCGGCGGTGGCTGAATCGGCGATGGCGGCATCGAATTCGGCGCGCGCCGTAGCCGGATCTTCCCCCGGCGCGATCCCGTACCGACCTTCCAGCTCCAGCCAGTCGGCTTCCGAGCTCGGCCAGTCGCCGCCCCGCACCCGGCCGGCACAAATGGCGAATGGAGTCTTGAGCCAGCCGAACAGAGGATCGATCGGTCTTGCGTTGCGACGGCGCTCCAAGTCGTTCAGAGCGCCCTGCACGACGGCGAGCTTCTCGATGGCGCTAACGCCCTCGTGCCTGACCGCGCCGTGGGCCGACAGACCCCGGATGTGGATACGGAACGAGAGCGCGCCGGCGCAGGCCGGTACCACGGAGAGCGCTGTCGGCTCGGTGATCACTGCGGCGTCGGCCCGGATCCCATGCAGCAGCGCGGCCAGGGTGCCACTGCCGCCGTCCTCCTCGCCAATGACAGGGGTCACCAGCACACGGCCGGACAATTGCAGGCCCGCGCGCCCCACGGCGTCGACCGCGTGGATGGCGGCGGCCAGACCTCCCTTCATGTCACAGGCGCCCCGGCCGTACAGCCGTCCGTCCCGAAGCGCGGGGGCATAGGGCGGGGTGGTCCACTCGCCGGCGTCACCGGCGGGAACCACATCGACGTGCCCGTTGAACATCAAGGTCGGACCGTCGTCGCCGCCCATACCGCCCACGACTCCCAATGCATCCAGGTGTTCCATTTCCTCGCTGAACGCCTCGTGAGCCGCGAGCGCGGTCATGTCGATGTTCCACGTCTCGACTTGCATGCCGATGTCTTCGAGGACACCGGCTACGCGCCGCTGTGCCGCGGCCTCGTTCCCCCCGTCGCTCCGAATTGCGATGAGGTCGGAGGCCAGCGCGACCAGCGCATCGGTATCGACCGATTCGACCGCAGCCCGCTCGGCGGCGGTGAGCGTCACGCCTTCTTCAGCGCCTGTTGTAGATCGGCGATCAGATCCGCCGCGTCCTCGATCCCGACCGAGTATCTGATCAGGCCCTCGGGCACACCGGCCGCCTGACGCTCTTCCGCGGTCAATTCGACGTGACTCGTCGTCGCGGGGGGCCCGGCCACGGTTTCGACCTGGCCCAGATTCGCGGCGAGGTAGGCGTACTGCAAGGCCGGCAGAACCCGGCATACAGCCTCGAACCCGCCGCGAAGCTCGAAGCTGAGCACGCCGCCGAAGCCCTGCATCTGCTCCTTGGCCAGAGCGTGGCGGGGGTGGGAGTCCAGTCCCGGGTAATGAACGCGTTCGACGGCGGGTTGATCTTCGAGCCAGCGCGCAATTCGCAGCGCGGACTCGTTGTGTCGTTCGACGCGGAGCCCGAGCGTCTTCAGGCTCCGCAGCATCTGAGACGCCACGTGCGGGTCCATGCCGGTGCCGATGATCTCCCGCAACGCGTAGACGCGTTGCACGACCTCCGCCGAGCCCGCCACGACGCCACCCAGCACGTCGCCGTGGCCGCCGAGAAACTTGGACGCGCTGTGCACCACCAGGTCCGCGCCGAGCGCAATCGGCTGCTGGTTGACCGGAGTGGCGAACGTGTTGTCGACCATCACGGTCGCCCCCGCCCGATGGCCGGCTGCGGACAAACGGGCGAGATCGAGAACTTTCAGGGTCGGGTTGGTGGGTGTCTCCAGATAGACCACGTCGCAACGGTCCCCGATCGCAGCCTCGATGGCCTCATCGTCGTCGGTGTCGATGACGTGGCACTCGATCCCCCATGCCGGCAAGAGCTTCGTGAACATCAGATAGGTGCCCCCATAGGTGTCTCTCGCGCTGACCACCCGCGCGCCCGGCTCGAGTAGCGCAAGCAGGCTGGTCGAGATTGCGGCCATGCCCGTGCCGAAGCTCGTCGCGGCGGCCGCGCCTTCGAGGGAGGCCATCTTCGCCTCGAAGCGGTCTGTCGTGGGGTTCGAATTGCGCGAGTAGATGTGGCCCTCGGTCTCGCCGAGGGCCGCGGCGCGCCATGACTCGACATCTGGATAGGCGAACGCGCTGTTGGTGACGATCGGTGGCACCACCGAGTGCGTGCCTTCGTCGACGTGCTCCGTCTCGTGCACCGACCGCGTCGAGAACCCACTCACGAGAGGTGATCCTCGAACCAGCAGACGACGCGCGCCAGGTAGTCGATGGCCGCGGGATAGCTCTGCACTCCGTGTCCTTCCTGCGGGTAATTGACCAACACCGATTCGACGTTGCCGTGCTCCAGGAGCGCCCGATGGAAGAACTCACCCTGCACCGTCGGGGCGCAGCGGTCGAGCGCGCCAACGACGTTCAGCATGGGTGTTCGGCATTGGGCGGCGTAATGGATCGGGCTCCTCGTCCAGTAGTGGCTGTCCTGGTCGTCGGGCTCTGCGCCCAGGAACAGGCGGCAGAACTCGGGGATGTTGCAGCCCCAATGCGCGGAGTAGAAGTCGCTGATGGGGCAGAGGGCGACTGCGGCTCCAAATCGGTCGTCGCGCGTTGTCAGTGCGTACGTCATGTAGCCGCCGTAGCTCCCGCCGGTGACCGCGAGCCGCGCCGCGTCGATGGGAAAGCGCTC
The DNA here is from genome assembly GCA_035526705.1 of Acidimicrobiales bacterium. Lineage (GTDB taxonomy): Bacteria > Actinomycetota > Acidimicrobiia > Acidimicrobiales > JAHWKP01 > JAHWKP01. Next base: position 11,358 of record DATLBX010000154.1, read on the forward strand.
GACGACAGCGTCGACTCCGCTGAGCACGTCGAGCACGTCGTCGCCCGCCATGTCGCCGTAGACCAGCTCCGCGAATTCCTGCCCCCGACCGGAGCTTCCTCTCGGGTTCGGCCAGAAGTGCGCGAAGCCGCGATGGAGCATGACGGGCAGGAGCCGCGCCCGGGCCGGCCAAATGTTCCGCGAGGCACCCACTGGGCCGCCGTGAACCTCCACCACGAGCGGAAACGGCCCCTCGCCTTTGGGCAGCGCGAGGAAGCCTTCGATCAACCGCCCATCCGGAGCCGTCCATTCGATGGGTTCGAACGAGCCGACCGTGCGGCGGAGGATCTCACTGCCCGCGTGCGCGAATGAGTGAACCAACGTTGGGGGACCTGCGCCCAAGACCTGGATGGCGGGCGGCTGCGCGTGCGATTCGGTCACCAGGACTACCTCGCCGGACCCCTGTGGCCACGCCGCGGGGAAGAACCGGCCGCCGCAGGTTGCAGCGTCGTCCCAGTGCTCTCGAAATTCGTCAGCCGCGATGTCGTATTCGGCGACAACTGTTCTGGCCCCCCGGTGTCCCGACAAGACGAGTCGCGTCGGGTCACGCCACGCGGTGTGGCTGACATCGATTCCCCTTGTATCCACGCGACGTTCGTCGCCCGTCGAAATGTCCAAGAGGATCAGATCGCCGTAGATCACGGCACGGTCGCTGGCCAGAGCGTCGATGACCGCGACGTATCGACCGTCGGATGAGGCGGACGGCCAGCCCAACTGGCGGCGCGGCCGGTGGGTGGCCACCGCGGCACCGGTAGCCAGATCGAGAACTTCGAGCCGCGCGTGATACCAACTGCTTTCCGCCGGGCCGTCGCTCACCACCGCAGCGACGAGGTGCGGCCCGGCCCACGTCGCCTCCCAAACGTTGCCTGCGCCGCGCAGCACGGGCTGGGTACGTCCCTTCTTCAGGTCGTGACGCCAGAGCCTGCGCCAGTGGTGTTCCGCGTCCCCAGCGTCGACCGAGGGAGTCCAACTCGGAAGCTCGACCGCAGCAGGAGTGGTGGACCCCGAGCCCTGCACTCCGGCCAACTCGGCGCCGCGGCCGGCGACGACCATGAGCAGGGCGCTGCCATCGGGCGACCAGGCCAGTGACTCGACCACGCCGTCGATTGCGGGCGTGGACCGCGCTTCGCCGATGTCTTCGTCGAGCAACCACAGCTGGTCCACGCCGGGCTCGGCGCGATCCGAAAGGAAGGCGAGCGTGCGGCCGTCCGGCGACCAAGCGGGGAGGCGGTCGCGATGTGGCCCGCGCGTCGCGATCTCGAGGTGGCCCGTTTGCGTGTCGACGATGCCGATTCGGCTGCCGGGCCGTCCTTCGAGCCGCTCCCACCAGGTCGCGGTGAAAGCAACGGTCCGGCCGTCGGGATGTGGCGCGAGCTCCCCCGCGTCGAGCGGCTGGCCGAACCCGGGCTCCCAGATGGAGCGAACGAAGGCCTCCACCTCCCGGTAGGTCGCGCTGGCGCTGAGGGCGACCTCCACGAACCGGACCGTATCGCCTTCGGCGGCCAGGCACCTGGCCCTGCGAGACTGCCGCCGGTGGCACGACAGCGCGCGATCCGTCCATATCTCCGCCACCCCTCCATCGCGGGTGACACGATTGCTTTCGTCGCGGAGGACGACGTTTGGGTGGCTTCGATCGGCGGCCGCGCCAGGCGTCTCACCGCCGCGGACGGTGTGGCGTCGTTTCCCCGATTTTCGCCAGACGGGTCGCAGGTCGCGTTCAGCCGTCAGGACTCGTGCTGCACCGAGGTGTACGTCGTCGATACGCAAGGTGGAGAGCCGATCCGACTGACGTGGCTGGGAGGGTTGGCGTTCGCCCGGGGCTGGTTGCCGGACGGCAGGGTTGTCTTCACCAGCGACGTCGAGCAGCCCTTTCGTCAGGTCTATGCGCTTCACGCGGTGCCGGCGGAGGGCGGGCCGGTGGAACCGCTCCGCCTCGGCCCGGCGCGCGACATTGCGACCGACTCCGATGGGACGGTCGTCGTAGGGCGGAACACCGCCGATCCGGCCAGATGGAAGCGGTATCGAGGCGGTCAGGGCGGCCGGCTCTGGGTTGACGGGCGCGGCACGGGCCGGTTCAAGGCGGTGCTGCACGACCTCCCGAATGTGGCCGCGCCGATGATCCTGGAGGGGCGCGTCTGGTTCCTCTCCGATCACGAGGGCACCGGGAACCTGTACAGCGCTCGACGCGACGGCGGGGATCTGCGGCGCCACACCGATCACGCGGACTTCTACGCTCGCTGGGCGTCCACCGACGGCGAGCGCATCGTGTACCAGTGCGCGGGGGACCTGTGGCTCCACGACCCGAAAGCCGGGAACAGCGCGCCACTCGACGTCGACGTTGCAGTAGCGGGGCGGCGGAGGCGTTCTCGGCGAGCGAAAGCAGCGGACTCGTTCACCCGGGCCGCCCGCACTCCTACGTACGACCTGAGCCACGACGGGCGGCGGGCCGCGGTGGAGGTGCGCGGTCAAGTGGCGGATTTCGGGGTCTCGCGTGGCGCGGTGCGTGTCACCCGCGGGGCGGGGCGCCGGCGGCTTCCTCGGTTCCTGCCGGATGGTTCGCTCCTGGTCGTCGGCGACAACTCGCTCGAGCTCGACGGTCGGGTGATATCCCTGTCGGGACGCCCGGCCGAGGTGGTGGTGAGCCCGACCGGCTCCCACGCCGCGGTCGCGACGCATGAGCACGAGCTCCTGCTGGTCGATCTGCTGAACGGCAAGGCGGAGTCCGTCGAGCGAAGTGACCACGGCGCCATCGGGGGTCCATCTTTTTCTCCGGACGGCGCGTGGCTCAGCTACACGACCGCCACGGCAGGTGCGTTCATCCGTCAGTTGCGGCTACGGGAGATATCAACGGGGAGAACGGGCGAGGTAGGCAGGGCGGAGTTCGGCGACAGTCGTCCGTCATTCGATCCGACCGGCCGCTACCTCTGGTTCCTCTCGGCGCGGGGCTTTGCGCCGGTGGCGGATGAGATGGGCTTCGAACTGCACTTCCCGAGGCCGGTGCGGCCATTCGTGGTGACCCTGCGGGCCTCGGATCCCGATCCATTTCATCCCGACACGTCCCATCCCGACACGTCCCATCCCGACATCACAGCGGTCGACCCGGTGCAAATCGATCTCGACGGCATAGAGGACCGGGTTCGTGCGGTGCCCGTGCCGGCGGGCCGATACTCGCAGCTGGTAGCCGTCCGCGGCGGAGTGGTACTCCGGTCGGACCCGATCGAAGGCCAGCTGGACTTCACGCTGGTGGGCACGGACGTTCCCGCGCCGTCTGAAATCCTCCTCGTCACCATTGGCGACGGCGCATCACACACGCTGGCCGCGGATGTCACCGATTTCACGTCGTCGGCCGATCGCGAGCACCTCCTGATTCGCAAGGGAAGGTCACTTCAACGGTTGGAAGTCGGCGTAAGCCCCGGACCGCCCGTCGATCTCGACCTGGATCGCGTCACCGCGCCCGTCGACCCGCGGCAGGAATGGCGACAGATCTTCGACGAAGCCTGGGAGTTGATGTCGAGGTTCTTCTGGACTGAAGACATGGGCGGCGTCGACTGGACGGCGATTCAGGCGCGCTGGGAGCCGATGGTCGACCGGTTGGGGAGTCGGTCGGACCTGTCCGATGTGATCTGGGAGATGTACGGCGAGCTCGGCGTCTCGCACGCGTACGAGTTCGGGGGCGATCACGACCTGCCTCATGGCGAGCCCCTGGGGTCGCTCGGTGCCGACGTGATTTGGGACGGTCGCGCCTGGAGCATCGAGCGTCTCCTCGAAGGGGACCCCTGGGATCCGGATCGATCGTCGCCCTTACGCGGACCCGGAATCGAGGTGCGCGCCGGCGACCGGATGCTCGAAGTAGCAGGCCAAGGCGTCGGCGCGGAACTTTCGCCGCGTGCCGCGCTCGCCGGACTGGCCGGGCGCGACGTCTCCGTGCGACTGAGCAGAGGACGTCGCAACTGGGATGTCGAACTGACCGCGCTCCGCGACGAGCGCGCGTTGCGGTATCGCGACTGGGTCATCCGCAACCGCCGCAGAGTCCACGAATCGACGAGCGGCCGTTGCGGGTACGTGCACGTCCCGAACATGGGCAATCCCGGCTTCGCCGAGTTTCACCGCGCCTTCTACGCGGAACTCGGACGCGACGCGCTGATCGTGGACGTGAGATTCAACGAAGGGGGATACGTCTCGACCCTGCTGCTCGAGAAGCTTCTGCGGCGGCGCCTCGGGTGGATGGAATACCGGTGGCAGGGCGCACAGCCGTATCCGAGACAAGCGGTCAGCGGGCTCATCGTCGGCCTGTGCAACGAGTACACCGGTTCCGATGGCGACCTGTTCAGTCACGCGTTCCGCATGCACGACATCGGCCCACTGGTCGGCACCCGGACGTGGGGCGGTGTGATCGGTATCGACGTGAAGGAGCTTCATGCCGACGGCACCCTGACCGCGCAGCCGGAGCTTGCCCACTGGTTCCCCGACGTCGGTTGGGACCTGGAAGGCACGGGAGCGGAGCCGACGCATCCAGTCGACGTGCAGCCCACCGACGAAGCCGCCGGACTCGACCGGCAACTCGAAGAAGCGCTGCGTCTGGTAGCCAAGGATCTGAAGCGGCACCGCCCCCAACTTGCGACAACCCGGCGTACAAACCGCAGCGCGCCCGCGCTGCCTCCATCCCAAGCGGGGGCCCGGAGCCCTTCGCCCAAAAGAAGGAAAACCTTGTGATTGAGATAGACCGGAAGATCGACGTCGATGGCGTGGGTGTGGCCATCCAGGACCAGGGCCCGCGCGACGCGCTGCCGCTCGTTTTCCTGCACGGGGGAAGCCGGACGCTCGCGGACTGGCTCTTCGTCGTCCCGTCCCTGGCGGATGACTTCCGGGTCGTCACCGTCGACTTCCGGGGCCACGGAAAATCGGACCCGGTCCAGTCCTACAACTGGCTCGACGGCGTGAAGGACGCGGGCGGGGTAATCGAAGGGCTGGAGCTCGCCGATCCGGTGGTGATCGGGCATTCGCTGGGCGGGATGACCGCGATCAAGTACGCGGCAGACGGCGGCAGATGCGTGGGGATCATCAACGTCGATGGTTTCGGCGCCGGCCACTACTCGGAATTCCCCGGTTACGAGAAGGAGGACGCCATTCGCCGTCTGGCCGGCTTCGCCGAGGAGTCCGAGAAGATGTTCCGGGCCCAGGTGGACACAGGCGACGCGGAGTGGATGGAAAACGCGGTCAGCAACCTCCGACCTTCGTTGGAGAGGATGGGCGTCTCCTGGGACACGGCGGAGCCCCTGGTGCGACGCGGTTTCCGTCAACTGCCCGATGGGCGGTGGCAGACAAGCCCTTCCGCGAACGTCAACGCTTCGATGTACAAGTCGCTGAGCGGAGTCGAGCACTGGAGCAACTACCAGCGGCTCACCGTGCCGACGCTCACCGTACGCGGCGTCGTCGACGAGGAGCAGGACGACAAGGACGGCGGGAAGTTCCTCGCCGCCTACCGGCGGAACATCGAGACGCGCCTCGCCGAAGAGAAGGCACGCCGCGACAACTGCTACGTCGAGGAACTCGAGTGCGGCCACATGGTGATGTGGCAGAAGCCGGCGGAGTTGGTCGACAGCATCCGCCGCTTCGTCAAGGGCCTATGAAGCTGGTCGACCGCGCTGCCGTTGAAGGCGCGGAGAAGCGACTTTCGGGCCTCGTGCACCGGACTCCGGTGGTGACTTGCGGGTTGCTCGACGACCGGGCGGGCGCCCCCGTGTTCCTCAAGGCGGAGGTCTTCCAGAAGACCGGAAGCTTCAAGATTCGGGGCGCGCTGAACAAGACGCTCCAGCTGAGTGACGAAGAGAAGCAGCGCGGGGTGGTGACCCTGTCTGCCGGAAACGCGGCGGGAGCGGTCGCCTTGGCGGCACGCATGGCCGGGGTGAGCGCCACTGTCGTCATGCCCGCGGGCGCGGTGCGCGCCAAGGTCGACGCGGTTCGCGGTTATGGCGGCGAAGTCGTGCTCGCGGAGGGCGATCTGATTGCCACATACGAGGACGTTCGCGACCAGCGCGGTCTCGTACCGGTCCATCCCTTCGACGATCTCGAGGTGATCGCCGGCGCGGGGACGGTCGGCCTCGAATTCCTGGAGGACGCGCCGGACATCGACGTGGTCGTGGTCGGCGTCGGGGGAGGGGGGCTCATCAGCGGGGTCGCCGCGGCGATGCACGGCCGCGGGGTACGCGTGGTCGGTGTAGAGCCGGTCGGAGCCTCGTTGATGGCGAAGAGCGTCGCCGCCGGAGCGCCGCTCAGGGACGCGTCGGTGGCGACCGTCGCCGACGGGCTCAGGGCTCCGATGGCGGGGGAGGTGACTCTTCCGCACGTGCAGGCGCTGGTCGACGAGCTCGTGCAGATCGAGGATGAGCCGATCATCGACGCGGTGCGGCTGCTGGCCACCCGGGCCAAGCTCGTCGTCGAACCCGCGGGCGCCGCCGGCCTCGCCGCGGTCTTGTCGGGCGCGGTGACGGGCAAGAAGATCGGCGTCCTCCTGTCCGGCGGAAACCTGGACCTTTCGCTGCTGGCCTGACCCATTCCGGGCGTACTTTGCGGGCCTGGAGGCCGCAAAGTACGCCCAATCAGGTTTGGAGGCGTTCGAAGCGGTTGTTGAGGGCGCGGCTCGCGCTGACTTGAACCGCTTCCGGCGCACCGCTCGCGTCGCGCAGGACACGCAGGGGCGCGGTCATGTCCATGCCCATCACCGATGTGGTCGCCACGAAGAGGTTCTCGCCGACCGGTGTTAGTGGCATCGGCTGCGATCGCGGCCACGCAATCCGCAGGCCCTCCTGGTGCTGCGATATCTCCAACACCGCGTCGAGCTCCGCGCTGCGATACCGACCGGCGAGGTCGGCCGCGGACGAGTCCGGCGCGGGAGGGACCCGGCGGTACAGGGCCGGCTTGTCGGAGTTGGGGGAGCGGAGCGCGACTCCCTCCGGGGTCAACTCCAGCTCGGTGCCCATCGGCCCGGCCAGTCGATCCGCTGCCACCGCGGTCAGGGGTGCCTTCACCGCTCCGAACGCGACGACGAGCGCCTCACCCTCGCCGCGCTCGATGCGAAGGAACATGTCCTCGTCGGGCGACAGGTATGTGCCGATGAACTCCTCCCGCGCCGTCACGCCCGCTGCAGGCAATTGGGGCCCGTTTTGACCCTTATTGCCTGCGGCTGGGGCGGGAGCGTCGGCACCGAGCCACAGCGCGGCGACCTGGCGTGCGATGTTCGCCGCGGGAACCGAGGAGGTGTTGGCGAGACACGCGACTGTGAGCCCATCGTCGGGGTAGTGGATCATCTCCGCGGCGAAGCCGCCGACCCCACCCGCATGGGAGATGCTGCGGCGCCCGAGATGCTCGCTCACCATCAAGCCGAGGGCGTAGTCGTTCGGCGACCCGTCGTTGAAGGGCCGGGTACGAGTGATCCGCTCGGCGAGGTCCGGCGGATCGAGGGGCTTCTCGAAGAAGACGGTGGACCAGCGGGCCAGGTCGTCGACCGTGGTGACGACGCCGCCCGGGCCCAGCGAGTTCATCGTGTACTCGGAGACCCGCCACTGACCGTCCGCACCCTTCCGGTAGCCCGACGCCCGATGCGGGATCACAACCGAAGAGTCGGACCGGAAGCGCGAGTTCGTCATCTCCATCGGTTCGAAGAGGCGCGTGCGGGTGAACTCTTCGAAGCCGAGTCCTGAAACCCGTTCGACGATTTGGGCGAGAAGGAAGTAGTTCGAGTTCGAATACATCATGCGTGAGCCCGGCTCGAAATTGAGCGTGCGCTGGCCCTTGAGCAGCTCGAGTGACCCCGCGTCGGTGACGTAGGAGTCCTCTCCCAGTCCGCCGACGGCGGCCAGGGCGTATTTGTCCCGCAGGCCGCTGGTGTGATGGAGGAGGTGATGGATGCGCAGGGGTGGATCGAACGAGTGCATCTCTGGCACGTACTGGTGCATCTCGTCGTCCAGATCCAGCCTCCCCTCGTACTCCAAGAGGGCGATCGACGCGCCGACGAACTGCTTGCTGGTCGACGCTATGTAAAAGACGGTGTGTCGCGCGTTCGGCACGCTGTGCTCCACGCTGGCCATCCCGAACGGGAGATCGAAGACGATCTTTCCGTCACGGATGACCGCAATGACACCGCCGGGGGACTCGGGGTTGTCGAAAGCCGCAATCAGCTCGCGGGCCGCGGCCTCAGGCTCCACCGACGTGCTCCTTCAAGAACCCGAGGACCTGCGGAAGCCAGTCGGGCTCCTTCGGTCCGGTGAGATGAGTTCCGGCTGCCAGACGCGCCGTCTTGGCTCCGGGAACGAGGTCGGCTATCACCGCGGGATCCGGCTCTTGCGGGCAGTTGATCACCAACGCCGGCGCCGCGATGGCACCGAGATCCAGGGGCCGCGCCTGCTGCATGCCCCTGTAGATGTGGGCGATGGCGTGGTGATTGGCGTTCCACTCGTCCAGCTGGGCCACCATTTGATCGAAACCGGGGAATTGCACAGTGGACGGGTCGTCGGCCAGCAGCGCGCCGGTGAGGGCGTCCGTCATCGGGTTCTCCTGGGGATGCGGATACAGGGTGGTCTCCAGGTCGGTACCGGCCAGCACCAAGGCGCTCAGCTCCAGCGCACGGTCCGACGCGATGATCGCCGCCGTCCGGCATCCGTAGGAGTAACCGACGATGGCAACGGGCTCCGCGCCCAGTTGCTTCACCAGGCCGACCGAGTCGGACGCGATCGCATCAGGGTGGTACGCCGCGGGATCGCTTGGCGCGTCGGAGTTGTCGTGGCCCCGCATGTCGATGGCGATGACGCGGTAGCCCTCGGCGTTGAGCGCGTCGACGATCCCCGGCTCGACCCAGTTGACCTTCACATTGGCGGTCAGTCCATGGAGGAGGAGGACCGCCGGTCCGCGCCCCTGGTCGAGATATGCAATGCGGATGCCGTCTTGACTCACGAACGATTCCATCGGCTCGTTCTAGCGCTGATCGCGAAGCGGTCCTCTACCAGCCGTCGTAGTGGAGGACTGATTCGACCGGTTCCCGATGTGCAGTTTTGAAGTCAACCCCCTTTGTGTAGGCCACGGGGATCAGGGCCACCTGGCTGACAGAGTCGAATGGAATGCCGAGCGCGTCCGCGGCTTCCTTCTCGAACATCAAGTGCAACGTCGTCCACGAGGTACCCAGGCCGCGAGCCCGTGCCGCGAGGCAGAAGCTCCACGCGGCCGGAATGATCGATCCGAGTAGCGAGGAAGCCACGACGTTCGGAACATTGTCGGCCCGCCCTTCGATGCAAGGGACCAACAAGACGGGGGCTTGTCCCATGACGTCGGCCAGGTATTGCGCCGAGCTCACCACCCGTTCCTGGGTGGCGGCGCGGGCCGTGTCGTCGTACTGCGGGCGGGGCATATCGCGATATATGTCGAAGGCGCGCTTGTAGATCTCTCCGAGCGCGGCCTTCTTCGTCGGGTCGGTGACCACCACGAACGACCACGTCTGACGGTTCGAGCCGGTGGGAGCCTGCTGCGCGATCGCCACGCACTCCTTGATCAGTTCCGGCGGAACCGGACGGTCGAGGTCGAGTCGCTTACGGACGGCACGAGTGGTCGACAGCAGCTGGTCGGGATCGAGTTCGAGGAGGCCCACGAGCGGCGACTCTACGGGGCGTCCGCAGTGTCGGCGGGTGCCGTACCGACGAATATCCCCGTACATTGGAGTACCTAATGGCGGTCGCAGAAAAGGGCGCGGCCGGGCGCGCCAAGGAGTACCCGCCGCTGGCCTTCGCCATGTTGGCCATGCTCCTCCTTCTGGCGCTCATGCCGTCCGCCCTCAACCTGCCGCAAACGACTCCGAGCGAGACCCTGGAGTACGCCCCAGTGCCGCCCGAAGACGATCAGGTGAACCCCCCGACGGGCAATTTCAACTCGCTGGGACTGGGCTCGAGCGACTCTTTCGGTGGCGACGAGCCCGGGGGCGCGGAGCTTGATCCACTATCAGGCGAGACCGCGGGCGGAGTGGGCAAGAGCCCATCAACCAAGCGGTGCGTCGGCAACCCGCCGCGCCAGACGGAGGACCCCTTGTCGCCTCCCTGCGTAGCGGTCTTCAACGGCGACAACGGTGGGGCCACGTACCAAGGGGTCACCCCCGACGAGGTGCGGGTGCTCTTCTATCTGGAGGGCTGCGGCAGCCAGGGCGGAACCTCCGAGGGCGACGACTCCGTCCCCTGCGGTGAGTACTTCGACCTGGCGGACCCGCCGCCGGCCGACGACCACGTCTGGATGCGGATGTTGCGCCCATATCAGCGCTTCTTCAACGAGCGCTATCAGACCTATGGCCGCTTCATTCACTTCTTCGCCTATTACGACAACTACCCCGACACGGCCGAGACACGGCGCGCTGACGCGGCCGCGACCTACGCCAAGATCAAGCCCTTCGCCGTCTACAACCAGGGCTCGTTCGGGTTCACCGAGGAATACACCGACGTGATGCTCTCGAAGGGAGTGCTCGTCTTCACCGGAGCGTTCGGTCGCGTCGACTGCTGCGAGTCGGAGCGGGTGTTCCAGCGCGACCCCGGGCTCCGCTGGGGGGCCGCACCGTCGACCGAGCAGTACGCCGCATTGTTCTCCGACCTCATCTGTAAACAAGTTGTCGGTAGGCCGGTGAGCTATGGCGGGAACAACAACACCGGGCAGCCCCGAGTGCTCGGCATGATCAACAACGACCGCCCGGGTCATCGGCCGCACGGCGAACTGGCGCGGCTGGTCCGACGGCATGTCGAAGCCTGTGGTGGCCAGTTCCTCTACGAAGCCCACAGCTCACCGGAAGCGGCCTGTTCGCCGGATTCAGCCGCGACCGAGATGGCAGAGATGCAGCGTCGCGGCGTGACCACCATCATCTGGCCCATCGGGAGTAATTCGTCGGGCGACGATGGGTGCGGCCACTACTTCCAGTCCGGCGGCGTGAGTTTGCGCTACCTCCCCGAAGTCGTGGTCGCCGGTAACGGATCGAGCGACGACGTTCTCAGCGGTCAGCTCAGCCACCAGGAGTTCTCCCGTAACCAGCTCTTCATGTCCGCTCACACTCGGGGCGACGACCCTGGAAAGACCCCGTGCATCTACACCGCCCGGGAAGCAGAGCCCGACGTCCCGGCGCGCGACCTCGAGAACTTCGGCTGCGCGATGTACGCCGGGATCCGCCTGATGTTCACCGGCATCCAGGTCGCCGGGCCCAAGCTGACGCCGCAGTCGATGGACAAGGGGTACCACGCGATCCCAGATCGCCGGAGTACGGATCCCTTCGTCCCCGCGTGTTACTTCGACGTCGGTGACTACACGTGCATCAAGGACGCACAGCTCGAACACTGGGATGCCTCGGGGCAGACCCCCGGTACAGCAGGTGGTGGCTGCCTCCGGATGGTCGAGGGGGGCCAGCGCTACGTGGTCGGGTCGTGGCCGGAGCGCGACATTGCCGCGCTGGTCAAACCTGACGACCCCTGCAACCGTCAGGGGTACAGCACGTCCTGACCCCGGAAGCTCCCACCTTCGAGGATGTGATCGCGGCGCGCCAGCGGATCGCGGCGCACCTTCCGGTCACGCCGACGCGCAACTATCCGGCGCTCGACCGGCGCGCCGGTTGTGAAGTGTGGGTGAAGCACGAGAACCACCAACCGGTCGGCGCGTTCAAGGTGCGGGGAGGGGTCAATCTCGTGGCCTGCCTCTCCGACGCAGAGCGCCAGGCCGGCGTGCTCGGCGCGTCCACCGGCAATCACGGTCTTTCCATAGCGTTCGCCGCGAAACGCTTCGGTGTCGGAGCGAGGATCTTCGTCCCGGACGGCGCAAACCCCGTCAAAGTGGGGCGCATCGGCGACCTCGGGGCGCAGGTGGTAGTCGGCGGTACCGACTTCGACGAGGCGCGACAAGCCTGCGCCGACTACGCCGCAGAACACGGGGGCCGATACATCCACTCCGGAGATGAACCTCTGCTCATCGCGGGCGTCGCAACGGAGACCGTCGAACTACTCGAGGCGGCTCCGGAGCTCGACGCGATTGTCGTTCCGGTGGGAGGCGGGAGCGGTGCCGCCGGGGCCGTGATTGCCGCGGCGGCCATGTCCCCACGGGCTGAGGTCATTGGCGTGCAGAGCGAGGCGGCTCGTACCGCGCACGACGCGTGGCGGGCCGGCGAGCGCCGTTCCGGCACGACCAACACCTTCGCGGAAGGGCTCGCGACCCGCGAGTCGTTTGATCTCCCTCAGCAGATCTTGAAGGGTGGCCTTCACGACTTCGTATTGGTGAGTGACGACGAAATCTGCGCGGCCATGCTCGTGATGATCGAGACCACGCAGAACCTTGTCGAAGGCGCCGGCGCGGCCGCCCTAGCCGCCGTTTTGCGCTACCCGGACCGCTTCGCCGGCCGCAAGGTCGGAGTTATAGCAAGTGGCGGCAATGTCACGGTCGACCAGCTCCGCGCCATTCTCTGATTGCCTCAGCGCGTCGGGAGGGACACGCGCGACGGGTACTCCGGGCCGCGGAGTACTTCGATGGTCACATCGCCCCCCGCCGGGACTCTTGCGAACACGCCGGCGTCGGCGCCCGCCAACGCGAGGCGCAACGAATGGCCGGCGGGAACCACAACTGAGATTGGCCAGAGCGTGAACACCAGCTGCGCCACTTCGCCGGGCACGAGCGGCTCCGCGTCGTCGACCGAGTGGGTGTGCCACGGTCCGAAGGTCTCATACGGGGGAGGACCGTCGGCGAGCTTGCGGTGTCGCGCCCGGAGCTCGCCTTCCGTCAGATAGGTGACGGTGCCGTCGGGCGAGACCTCCTCGAGGTACACGTGGAACGCGCCGTCGGTAGCGGTGGAGCGCACGTGGAGCTCGATAGCGGGAGTGCCTGTGACTTCGTATGCGTCGCGCAATGGCTCAGAGGTCCAAGTGAGGAGCCTTAAGTCTTGCTCGCGCCGATCCGGGTAGACGATCGGAGGCCCGCCGATGAGCGTGTGCCAGCGGGTCTGCGTGCCGGTGGTCGCGTCCCAGTCCACGTCGTACACGTCGGCCCCGCCCTCGTCCTCCCGCCTGCGGTCGAGACGACCGTCCGAGTTGAGATGCCAGTCCTGCATCGAAACGCCATGCGGGGGCCACTGGTCGGCCTCGCGCCACTCTTCCGCGCCGAGGGTGTAATAGCGAAGGCGCGCCGGACTGGGGTCGGCCACGTCTCCGACGGCGTGGCGGCGCAGGAAGGCGGCCATCAAGCCCTGTTGCTCCGTCGTCGTGGGCGACAGCCACGCGTCGCGGTTGTACTGACTCCCGAGCGGCGTCCATACCGCGCCGTGGGACCACGGCCCAATCGTGACGCGGACATCGAGATCGAGGTCGGCGAGCTGCGCCAGAGCGGCGGCGGCGTAGGCCCCGTCGTACCAGGCACTCCAGACCCACATGGGCACGCGGTTCTCACGCAGAGCCCCAACGCGACCGAAAGGCGTGCCCTGCTCGACGCTGACGCCATCTGACCCGACCATTCGCTCGCGGTCGATGTCGCCCTCCGCGATCGACCCCCAGAGGTACCAGTTGGACGCGTGCTCGTTCTGAGCCTGTGCCAGAAGCTCGTCGCCATCGGGCCCGTCGACCGGCCGTACGCGGCCGGTGACCATCGCCGCGACCGCCGGGTCGGCCCGCTCGGAGAGCCCGTCGAGGGTGTCGTTGCCGGACGACCACGTCTTCAGGAACCACTCGAGCACCACACCGCCTGGCGCGGCGATGTGGCCGTACGCGTCGAACAGTGCGAAGCGGGGGATTACGGCCTTGACCGCGGGGTGACCCGTCGCGGCGAGGAGATGCGCGGTGGTTCCGTCGTAGGACGTGCCAAAACCGCCGATTGTCCCGTCCGACCATGACTGGGCGACGATCCAGTCGCAGATCTCGTACAGATCGTCGCGCTGGTCGTCGTCCCAGGGACGCGGCCAAACGCCAAACGAGGCTCCGGTGCCGCGGGCGTCTACTTCGACGAGCGCGAACCCCGAGCGCATCCATCTACCCACGCCGATGGGGCCGACGTGGTCGGCAATCGCATCGTCGACTACCGAGCGCCGGTATCTGGTCGACCGGAGCGCGGTGGGCACCGGTCCGTTCGCGGCCGCCGGTGGGACCCAGACGTCAAGGGCAACGCGTACGCCGTCGCGCATAGTCAGGTGGAATGAGCTGCGGCGCCCGCCGTGATCGGTGTCCGGGGGGAGTCGCCAGTCGGCGGGGTGCGGCGCGCCGTCGGGGAGCATCGCGAGGAAGTCGTCGATGGAGGGCATCGGAGGTCAGTTTCGTCCTAACGGAGGAGATCGATGAAACGGTCGGTACCGATGTTGCCGCCGGAGAGCACCACGCCAACGGCCTGGCCGGCGACTTCGACCTTGTTCGAGAGAACCGCGGCGAGCGAGCAGGCGCCGCTCGGCTCCAGCACGATCTTGAGTCTCTCGAAGGCGAAGCGCATCGCCTCGACGATCTCCTCCTCGGTGACACCGACAACTCTGTCGACGCTCTCCCGCATGATGGCGAAGTTGAGATCGCCGAGGACCGTGAGCCGCTGGCCGTCGGCAATGGTCGTTGGGACGGGGCGCTCGACCAGTTCCCCGGCCGCCATCGACGCGGCGGCCAGTCCGGACGAGGCGGGCTCGACGCCTATCACTCGCGGGGGATTCGGCTGGGCCTTGGCGACGACGGCATAGCCGGCCAGCCCGCCCCCACCGCCGACGGGTGCGAACAGCAGATCCAGCGGCCCCGCGTCCTCGAAGAGCTCCAGCGCTGCCGTTCCCGCGCCCGCGACGATCGACGGGTGGTCGTGCGACGACACGAACGTCAGCCCGGTCTCCTCGGTGACTCGTTCACCCGCGAGGTATTGGGGCAGAGAGTTGCGGTCGTAGATGCGGACTTCCGCTCCGTACCCGCGGGCCGCGGCGAGCTTCAGCTTGGGTGCGTCGTGCGGCATCATCACCACCGCGGGCACGCCGTGTAGCTGCGCCGAAAGGGCGACGGCCTGCGCGTGATTGCCGGAGGAGACGGTGCAGACGCCACGCGCCCGCTCATTCTCCGGCAGCGACGCGATCGCGTTGTAAGCACCGCGGAATTTGAAGGTGCCGGTGCGTTGAAAGTTCTCGCACTTGAGATGAAGGGAGCTACCGATCAGCTCGTCGAGCGTCGAGGAGGTCAGCACCGGCGTCCTCCGTACGACCCCCTCGAGCCGGGCCGCGGCAGCCGCCACCTCGGTGAGATCCACACAGCTTGCCTACTACGGCGGCCCTCAAACGGTGTCATCCCACAATGAACCGGCCGCCAGAGTGGGCATCGGCCAAGCCTGGCGCTTGCAGCGTCGCGTACATTTCGCGGGTGGCCCTGGTCAACGCTGCCGGGCCTAGGCCGTCCCGGAACTACCCGCCTCTGATCCTGGCCGGGTTGATGATGATGCTGCTTCTCGCCAGCCTCCCGTCGGCTCTCAACCTGCCGCAGACGAACCCCTCCCAGACGCTCGAATACGCGCCGGTCCCACCCGAGGACGAAAACACGACCCCACCCGCCGGGAACTTCTCGTCCCTGGGACTCGGCAGCAGTGCCGGGCTCGGGGCGGCGAACGGGACAGGGGGTGAGGCAGATGTGGCCGGCGCCGTGGAGGGCCGGCCCGTCAAGGCTCCGTCGACCAAACGATGCGTCGGCACGCCGCCTCGCCAGAGCGAGGATCCGTTGTCGCCACCCTGCGTTGCTATCTACAACGGCGACAACGGGGGCGCCACGTATCGGGGGGTCACTCGTGAGGAGGTGCGCGTCGTCGTCTATATGGGCGGCGGGGGCCGGGAGTGTTACTACAACGCGCCCTGCGAGGACATGCCGACGAACACCACCTTCGATCTGGCGAAACCACCCCCGGAGGGGGGTGAGCCCACACGCGTCCACTTCTTCCGCGTCTGGCAGACGTACTTCAACGACCGGTACCAGACCTACGGCCGATTCGTGCACATGTTCGTGCACTTCGGCCGCGATGCCAGCGTCGAGGGTCGACGGGCCACTGCCGGCGAGATCATCAAGACCGTCGATCCGTTTGCCTCGGTGGATTACGTGTTCGGCAACTCGAAGGCGTTCGTCGACGCGATGGCGCGCCGCGAAGTGATGAATTTCGGCGGGAGAGACTTGCGCGCTGACGCCACGTACCGGGAGCACGCTGGCTTGGTGTGGAGCTTCGCGCCCTCGGCGGAACGCGTCGCCAAAGCTTTCTCGAGTTGGATCTGCACGAAGGCCAAGCCCTATCCCGCCAGCTTCTCGGGGAACGCGGGGCAGAACGGCAACCCCCGGGTGTTCGGCTGGTTGGAAACGAACAACCCTCAAATGAAGCATTACAAGGTGATCGCCGACCTCGTCCGTAAGGAGACCGAGGCCTGCGGAGTGCGATATGTCGCGGAAGCGACCTATCCGACTTGCCCCAACCTCAGCGTGGGAAATAACGAGGACGAGGCCACCGCGGCCATCGCCCAGTTCCAGGCGAGCAACGTGAGCACCATCGTGTGGCCGGGCTGTTGGGAGAGCAACATGAGCCGCGCCGCCAACGCGGCCGGGTACTACCCCGAGTGGCTCACCGCCGATTACCGCGGATTCGAACGAAGCGAGGTCGGGGCGATCGGACAGGACCAGAACGCGTGGTCGCGGGCCTGGGTGGTGACGCCTCAGCAGTTGATGAACGCGGACAGTCTCCCGGTCGATCCGAACTGCCTCGACGCATACGAGTCCGTCGATCCGGACATAGATCGCGACTCGTTCGAGCCGAACAATGCGTGCGAGGCATACGCGGACCTACGTCAGCTCTTCACCGGGATTCAAGTCGCCGGACCGAAGCTGACCCCGGCATCGGTGGAGAAAGGGTTTCGCGCCATTCCGCCCAAGCCGTCGACGGACAGGTTCATCCCGTCCTGCTACTACGAGCCCGGCGACTACACGTGCGTGAAGGACGCGATTGCCCAATGGTGGGACCCGACCGCGGCTGGGGCGAACGCTGGCGGTCCTGCACCGTTCAAGGGATTCCAGGGTTGCTACCGCGTGGGCAACAACGGTCGGCGTTACCTCCCCGGTCAGTGGCCGGACGGAGACATCCTCAACATGAAACACCCCGACGACATCTGCAATCTGTCCAACCAGTACTGACTCGGGTCTGAACAGACGCGACAAAGGGGCCACCCGCCGTTTGCGGTGGCCCCTTTGACGTCCTTACGGTGAACCCCTAGTTGTCTCGGTCCACCAAGTCCTTGACCGTGTCGCCGATGCTGTCGACGGCGTCCTTGACCTTGCCTTCGCCCTTGTCGATCTTTCCTTCACGCTTCAGGTCGTCGTTGTCGGTCAGGTCACCGGCCGCTTCTTTTACACGGCCCTTGATTTCATCTCCGGTAGGCATGTCCCTACGCGTACCCGCGCCGGCCGTATTCCGAAACTTCACTACCTGCGGTCGGTCCCGCCTTCGCCTGGCAGGATCGCCCCATCGACTTCCGCAAACTGAGCATCGACGACGTAGTGCGCCGCGTGACGAGCAGGGAAATTTCTGCCAGCGAAATGGTGCGGGCGTCCCTGGACCTGATCGACCGCCATGACGGCGACTTGAACTGCGTGGTGGCCCGGGACGACGATGCCGCGTTGGCCGCAGCCCGAATCATCGATGCGCGGATCGCCGCGGGCGAAGCCGTCGGTCCGCTGGCCGGCGTGCCGGCTCTGGTCAAGGACCTGGAGGACTCGAAGGGCCTGCCGACGTCGTTGGGCTCAGCCGCGCTCGGACCCTCTGACCTTCCGGCAGCCGAAGCCGACTCGGTTCAGGTGGCGCGCCTGAAGGCGGCCGGGGCCATCGTCGTCGGGAAGGCGAATACGCCGGAACTCGGCTACCAACCCCGCACCAACAACCTCCGCTTCGGAGAGTCGCGCAACCCCTGGGACCTGCAACGCTCGCCGGGCGGCTCCTCCGGCGCGAGCGCGGCGGCGTTGGCGGCCGGGCTGGTGCCCCTTGCGACCGGGTCCGACGGTGGCGGATCCATCCGCATACCCGCGGCGCTGTGCGGGCTCTCGGGGTTCAAGCCGTCGCTGGGGCGCGTGCCGCACGGCGGAGCGGAGCCGCCGGCGTGGCACCACCTCGACAGCCGTGGCCCGATGGCTCGCACGGCGCGGAGCATTGCGGTCGCGCTCGACGCGGTCATCGGACCGGATCCCACCGACCTCCGCTCCCTGCCGATGCCCGAGGCGTCCTGGTCGGCGGCGGTCGCTCAACCGGGATTGCCGATTCGGATCGCCTGGTCGCCGACGCTCGGGTACGCCTCGGTTGATGCCGAGATCCTCGACATATGCAGCGACGCGGTCAAGACAATCGCCGGGCTCGGAATAGAGGTAGAGCTGGTGGACTCGGTTTTCGACGAGGACCCCGTCTTCAGCTGGCTCAGCCTGGCCAACGCCTACAACCGACGGACCCTCGCCCCCTTGACGCCGGAACAGACGCAGCGCGTCGATCCGGACCTGCTGCTTCTCATGGAATTCACCGCCGCGGATGGGGCGATCGACGTCGTGCGGGCCGAGGACCGGTGCCACGAGCTGAATCTGAAACTGATCGAGGTCTTTCGCCGCTCGCGTCTGCTGCTCTGCCCGACTACGGCCGCGACCGCACCGATGCTCGGCAAGCCCGGCACCATCAACGGAACCGAGGATCCGAACTGGGTGCAGTTCACTTACCCGTTCAACATGACTCGGTCGCCGGCCGGCACAGTCTGCGCCGGTTACACCCGCGCTGGATTGCCCGTCGGGTTGCAGATCGTCGGTCCCCAACACGGCGACCTCGCGGTGCTGCGAGCGATGGCCGCCATCGAAGATGCGCTGGGGGTGATGAGCCCCGCCCCCTTCCCGGTGAGACCCGCGGGAAGTTAGGCCGTCGCGAGGATGGACTCGAAGAGCTCGATGTGCTCGGCCACCATTCGGTCGGTCGAGAAGTAGCCCTCCACCGCTCCTCGGCAGACCTTTCGGTCGATCTGGTCGACTCGATTGATTGCTTCGGCCATTTCCATCTCGTCTTCGACGATGTAGCCGGTCTTGCCGTCCTCCACGACTTCCGGAACCGCTCCTTCGGGAAACGCGATCACGGGCGTGCCGCAGGCCATGGCCTCGATCATCACCATCCCGAAGGGCTCGGTCCACCGGATCGGGAACAGGAGAGCCCGAGCGCCGGCCAGCAGCTCGAGCTTCTGTTGGTGCGGCACTTCGCCGAGGTATTCGATGCCCTCGCCGAGGAGCGGCTCGACCTCGTTTTCGAAGTACTCGAGCTCCGCGGGCTCGCGCATCTTCGCCGCCATTCTCAGCCCGATCCCCGCCTTGCGGGCCGCGGCGATGGCGCGGTGAGCGCCCTTGTCGGGCGACATGCGTCCGAGGAATAGGCAGTAGTCACCGCCGCCGGCGCCGAACGGGAAGTCCACGGCGTCAAGGCCGTGGTGGATGACACGGGCGACCGGAAGGTCCGGAACCGTGTTCCGCTGGGTGTGGGAGATGGCAATCAGAGGGACGCGGTCGGCGATGCGGGAGTAGAGGTAGGCCAGTTCGCCCTCGAGATCGCCGTGGATGGTCGTGACGACGGGGAGATCTGGAAAGCGCTCGGCAAGGAACGGGCCGACGACGGTGTGGTCGTGGACGATGTCGTAGTCCTGCACCGCCTCGTATGCCGCGAGAGCGTGGCGTAGCTCCGGCACGGCGGCGCCGATGCGATGTCCCTCCGCGTGAGGCAGCACCGAAGCTTTCGGCACCGGACAAGTCGACTCGCCCGTCGTGAACAGCAGTACGTCGTGTCCCAAACGGTCGAACCCACGCGCCAAGCGGTCGATGACCAGCTCGATGCCGCCGTAGAGCTCGGGGGGCACTGGCGTCCACGGAGGAGCGATCAGGGCGATCCGCACCCCCCGATTCTGGCGCGCCGGTACGATGGCGCCTCCCAGGGCGCGTGGCTCAGTTGGTTAGAGCGCTGCCTTCACACGGCAGAGGTCGGGAGTTCGAGTCTCTCCGCGCCCACTCAGGACTAGTCGAGGAGAAGGCGGTACGCGTCCTCGGCGGCGCGCAGCGCCTCGGTGTCGATCGCTCCCGCGGTGTTGCGCAGCAGGATCACGATCATCACGCGTTCGTCGTCTGGACCGGCGATCAGCCACGAGCCGGCGAGAACGCCGGGTTCCGACCCACCCTTGAACGAGACGTGCTTCGGCTGGGGCTCGAACGGGAGCCCCGGGTTCGTACCGAGGATCTGCGCCAGCGGAGCAAGGACTGGACGGCGCGCCAGATCGGCGAGGGCCAGGTGAGCGCGACAGAGATCGCTCGCGGAAGCGAACCATTCGATCGCCTCGATGTGGTTCGGGTGCGGGGTGAAGTCGACGTCCTGCTCGCGCGCCGGCCGGCCGCTGAGCCGCTCGTCCAAGAATCGTCTCCGCGCCGCGGCATCGCCTTGGGCGAGGAATTCGGCGGCCAGCGGCGGGCGACCCCACTTCAGCAACGTCATCTCCCGGGTCGACAGAAATGGAACGTTGGCGGCCGGAGCGCTCATGCCCATCCGAGCTTGCGCGGCTTCGACGGCGTGCCGACCGACGAGCTCCAGAAGCACGTCGGTCGCGGTGTTGTCGCTCACCTCGATCATCGCCTGCGCCAACTCCTCGACGCTGCCTTGGCGGCGTGTCGTTTGCGCGCCGAAGCGTTGGGAGGTGTGGACCAGCTGGTCGTCGCGCACGGGGACCATTTGTTCCCAGGTGAGGTCGCCCTGGATGACCGCTTGGGCCACCGCGCCGAGCACGTACAGCTTGAAGGCGGAGCCCAAGGCCAGCGCCTTGTCCGGGTCCACCGCGTGAACGGTCCGGCACTGCCCATCGACGACGTCCGCCGCGAGGAACGTCACTTCCGGGGCGGCTTTCCGCAGCGCGGCGACGAGTTCGTCGAAGTTGGCGGACTGGACGCGCCGCTCCACGGGCTTGAAGAACAGACCCGTGATGAGATGAGGGGGCTCGGGCTCGACCGCGATGCTGATGGCAACGCCGTGGCGCGGGCCCTTCAGAGTCACGGAGAGGGCGGTCGGTCCGTTCGGCTCGACGGTCTCCACGTCGAAGGGCCCCTCCGCACCCACCTGGACCAAGATCGGATTCAACTTGTCCGCGGGCACCGCTTCGAGAAAGGCGGCTGCGAAGTGTTGCCGAAGTTCCGATTCGCTCGCACCTTCGCCCAGCCGAGACAGAACCCACCGGAGTTGCGAGGCCGCCGGGCCGTCGAGCCGCTCGACCGCGGCGAGCTCTCCGCCCCCAACGGCGCGCCCACCGATCACGGGAATGGCAACCAGGGCGGTGCCCAAGAGGAACGCGATCGCCACGGCCAGAGCGCCGACTGCGGCAGAGCTATCCGGCCGACTGGAAGTGGAGGTCAGACCGTGAATCCCTGGCGATTGCAAGGGTCGTCGGCGCGAAGAATGGCGGCGATGTCGCGGCTCGGCCAACGGCCCGCTCGATATCGCTTCCCGTCCTCGACCATTCGCCAGCATCCACTGCCGGACGCCCCTGGGTCCTTGCCGGCGGGGTCCCATTTGACGAGCATCGAGTCCTTCGCGCAGGTGAAGTCGCGCTCATCCGCGAAGAAGCACGCGCCGACCTGCGGGTCCGGGCTATCACCCGGCGGAATGGCATGGAACCCCGTGTCCATCGACTTTGGGGTGACCTTGGGCCCGGCGACCTGAATGCCGGTGAATATGAGCCGCACGCCGTCGTACAACTCGCACCCGTAGGTCTCGACGTCGATCCTCGGCGCGCTCGGGTCGGAATCACGCGCCGCTTGCACGCAGGGACGCGACCCGAGCTGATCGGCGCGGGTGTAGGGAGTGATCGCGATGGTGTGGCGAAAGAATTCTTGGTTCACCACCTGACCGTTGAAGGTTGTCTCGCTGCCGCCTTCGCCGGCCATAAATACCTCGGGAAGGTACCCGGCGCTGGCCGCGGCGTTCGAGAAGTGCAGTCCGGCGCACTCGTCGGTGGCTGGGTCGGGCCCCGACGGCCAGATGATCGTCGTGACGCCGTTCGTCTGGAATTCGGCGACCGCAGCTGCTGCGCTGTCCGCGGACTCGCAGAGGGTGTCGTTGACCCACTCGACGGCAAAGCTCCCGCCGCAGCCCTTCACGTCCTGTTCGATCTGACGGGCCAATCGGGACCGCTCTGGGTGGTCGGCGACCTGATTCACGATGAGGCCGAGCACTCGCGGATTGCCCTGATCGCGGGAGTTGCCCCCGTACGAAACCGGCCGTCCGACAATCTGCTTGCACACCACGTCTGAGATCTGTGGCCGATATTGCTCGGTCGAAGCGGCGACGGCCCACCGCAGCCCCGGGTTGGTCAGGAAGTCGGACTGAGGAGAGCAGCATTGGTTCCGGCTGTTCTGCGCACCTGTGAATACCAGCACCTTCTTGCGCAGCATGACCCGGTTGTATTCCTCGGAGAATCCGTTCAGCGATTGATTGAAGACGGCGAAAGGCTTGACTCGCTCGAAGTTCTCCGCCGCGTCCGCGCGGCGTGCTTCGGCAGTGGTGATGTCGGTCCGGTCGAAGTAGACGAAGAAATGTACGAATCGGCCATAGGTCTGGTACCGCTCATTGAAGTAGCGCTGGTAGAGCCGGAGCATTCGTGCGTTGACCTGCTCGTCCTCCGCAGGCGGCTCGGCGAGGTCCACGTACTTGGTGGCGGCCCGAGGCTCCTGACCTCGCGATGAGGGGGTCTGTCCCGGGGCGCCGTCGAAGTAGAAGAGGATCCGGATCTCGTCGCGGGTGACTCCCACGTAGGTGGAACCGCCGTTGTCCCCGTTGAAGAAAGCTGCGCAGGGCGGCGACAGCGGGTCCTCGGTCTGACGGGGCGGGTTGCCCACGCAACGCTTCGTGCTCGGCGCCTTCACGGCCCGCCCTGCCGCTTCGACCGCAGGGGGCAGGTCCTCGTCCGTCGGCGTCGAGCCCAGGGAGCTACCGCCGGCCAGGCCGAGGCTGGAGAAGTTGCCCACGGGCGGAGTCACCGTCTCGTCCTCCGGCGGCACCGGGGCATATTCGAGCGTCTGGCTCGGGTTGGCCTGGGGCAGGTTCAGCGCAGACGGAAGAACAGCGAGTAGCAGGAGCATCGCGAGCCCGGCCAGCATGAGCGGCGGATAGGTTCCGGCGCGCCGCGAAGGAAGAGCCGTTACCGCCATGGCCCAACAAGATGGCAGTCCGCGCTGCGAGGCGCGTGTCACAAGGGCGACGAAGACTCCGTCGTGCGTTGTCCGATTGCCCAACCCGTAGGCGTCGTCGGGCGACTTTGATGGGGCGATGAGTTACGACGTGGTCATCAAGGGTGGGACGGTTTATGACGGAACGGGTTCGCCGGGGGTAGTGGCGGACGTGGCCATCGCCGGCGACACGATCGCCAAGATCGGCAATCTCGACGAGGCGGACGTCGCCGAGGCCGGCACCGTCATCGACGCCACCGGCAACGCGGTGTCCCCCGGCTTCATCAACATGCTCAGCCACTCCTACATGTCGATCCTGTCGGACGGTCGGTCGTTGGCGGACCTGAAGCAGGGGGTGACGACGCAGTTCATGGGCGAGGGCTGGTCCATGGGTCCCGTCACCGACGACAACAAGTCCCGCCTCGCAGAGGCGTTCGGCGGCGAGCTGCCTTGGCAGTCGCTGCGGGAGTACCTGCTCTACGCGGAGAAGAAGGGTGTCACCCAGAACGTCTGCTCCTTGATCGGCGCGACGACCCTACGGATTCTCGGCTCGGGCTACGAGGACCGCCCCATGACCCCGGCGGAGCTCGATCGGGTGAAGGGCCTCGTGGAAGACGAGATGGCCGACGGCGCGATGGGCATCGGCAGCGCGCTGATCTACCCGCCCGGTTGCTACGCGCCGACCGACGAGCTCATCGAGTTCGCCAAGGTCGCGGGGAAGTACAGCGGCAAGTACTTCTCGCACCTGCGCAGCGAGGGCGACGAGTGGGAAGAGTCGATCGACGAGCTCCTGCGCATCTCACGTGAGGGGCAGCTGGCCGCCGAGGTCTGGCACCTCAAGGCCGCGGGAAAGCACAACTGGTCGAAGATGGACAAGGTCCTCGACACCCTCGAGGCAGCCCGCAGCGCCGGCGAGCCGATCTCGGCCGACATCTATCCCTACACCGCGGGTGGTACCGGCATGGCTGCGTGTGTGCCTCCGCGGTACGTCGGCGGCGGCGCGGACAAGCTCCGCGAGCGGTTGGCGGATCCCGCGACGCGCAAGGAGATACACACCGCGATCTCCACGGAGATCAACAAGGGCTGGGAAAACCTCTACCTGGCCTCGGGCGGCGGCTCCGGTGTGTTCATGGCCGGCGGTCGGGCGGCCGACCCCGCGAACGAGGCGGCCGTTGCCGAAGCCAAGGCCCTGACCGGTCGGACCCTCGAGGACTACGCCAACTCGATCGGGCGCGATCCGGTCGACACCATGCTCGATCTCATCGAGAAGGGCATCGGCGTGGGTTGCATGTACTTCATCATCGACGAGGACAACATCCAGAAGGCGGTCAAGCGACCGTGGATCTCCGTCGGGTCGGATTCTGCGAGCCAGGCATTGCCCGAGGGCGAGAAGTCTCCCGGCCACCCGCGGACCTACGGCACGTTCGCCCGCTTCCTCGGCCACTACTGCCGCGACCTGGGGCTGGCGAGCTTGAGCGAGGGCATCCACCGCATGTCCGGCCTGCCTGCCTCGACGCTGCAGCTCGACAAGCGGGGCCAGCTTCAGCCCGGCTGGTTCGCCGATGTCGTCGTGTTCGACCCGGACGAGTTCGTCGACACCGCGACGTATGAGAACTCCCACAGTTACGCGGTCGGCATGAACCATGTCTTCGTGAACGGCACGCAGGTCCTGCGCGACGGCGAGCACAGCGGCAGCTTCTCCGGCCGCGCCCTTTCCGGTCCGGGCCGCAGGTAATCCCGCCGACGCGCAAAACGGGGTCAGTGACGAGATGACGGCCGGGCGCCGGGGAGGGACCCGGCGCTCGGGACGAGCCTGGGTTGGGGCGCCCAGGCGGGCAACAAGATGACCGGGCCTCAGCTCATTCGCCAGGCGGTACGGCAACGCATCAGGCCGTGCCTGAACGGGACGGTCGGCGGGATTCTCTACGCGGTAGCTCTCGTGGCGATGCCCATCCCGGCGGGGCGGCTGGTCGACAAGGTGCTTGTCGAAGGCGACAGCAGCGCCATACCGATGTATCTCGTGATCTTCGGATTCATCGCGCTGCTCCGCGGCGGCGGCGGCGCCTTACGTCGATACGAGGCATTCCGACTGAGCCTCGGCGTGTCCGCAGATCTGCGCGAGCGGCTGTACGAGCACTGCCAACGGCTGTCGCTGGTGTTCCACGACCGCGTGGGTGCCGGCGACCTCATGTCACGCGCCTCGGCAGACATCGCGGTGGTCGAGCAACTCACCGATGTCATCCCTTACATGGTGCAGACACTGGTGCTCTGGATCGCGGGCACCGTTGCGATGATCCTCATCGACTGGCGGCTCGGTACTGCGGTCGCGGTGATTTTCGTTCCCGCTCTGGTGTGGGCCATCTCCCGGGGACGAAACCTCGATGTGATGTCCGGGCGCGTGCAAGCCGCGATGGGCGACTACGGCCGGTTCGTCGAAGAGTCAGTGGGAGGCATCCGGATCATCAAGGGCTTCGGCTTGGATCGCCAGCGGGCGGAGCTCGCGGGGGAGAAGTCCGACGCGGTCAGTGTCGCCGGTGAGGTTCTGGCTCGACGCCGGGCCGCGTTCGTCGGGTGGGTGATGGCCACGCCCGCGGCGACCATCCTCATCGTCGTCGGCTTCGGCGGGTGGCTGTCGACCCGTGGCCACCTTTCGGAGGGCGACCTGTTCGCTTTCCTCCAGTACGTGATCGTGCTGGGCGGCCCGGTCAGGTTCGCCGGACACAACGTGGCCAGAGCCCGGCAGGCCTTCGCCGGAGCGGGACGGATCGCCGAAGTCCTCGCGGTCGAGCCGGCGCCACCGTGGCACGGAAGCCGGCTGCCGAAGGGGGCGGGCCGGCTCGTGTTCGACGGAGTGAGCTTCGGCTATCACCGGGACAACCCCATCCTGCGTGGCGTGTCCTTCGCCGTGGAGGGCGGTCGCTCGGCCGCGCTAGTCGGAGCGAGCGGAGTGGGCAAGAGCACGCTCCTGCAGCTGGTGCCCCGGTTCTATGAACCTTGGTCCGGGACTATCTCGCTCGACGGGGTAGACGTCGCTTCCATCGAGCCTCGCGCCCTCCGACGCGCCGTTTCACTCGTCTTCCAGGACACAGTTCTGTTCACCGGGAGCCTGTGGGACAACATCGCACTAGGAGACGACCGCGCTGGTGACGACGACGTTCGCCGCGCCGCGGAAGTGGCGGGCGCGGCCCCGTTCATCGATGCTTTGCCCGATGGTTACGACACCATCGTCGGTGAGCGTGGCCTCACCCTGTCGGGCGGGCAGCGTCAGCGCCTTGCCATCGCGCGAGCCCTGCTCCGGAAGCCGCGGGTGCTGTTGCTCGACGACCCGATGTCTGCGGTCGACGCCGCCACACAGCAGATGATCCACGCGGGGCTGAGGCGCATCATCGGCGGGACCACGACATTGATCGTCACCAACCACCTGCCGACGATCGAGTTGGTCGACGAGGTGGTGTTCCTGGCCGACGGGCGCATCGCGGCGCGCGGCCCGCACGAGGAGTTGCTCGGCCTCGAGCGATACCGCGACGCATTGGCGTTGAGCGCGCAACCCGTATGAGTGGGCGAATTTCCGACGACGAGTTGGACAAGCCCAAGCTGGGGCGGGAGGTCACCCGTAACCGCCGCGCCTGTCTGGAGATCGCGGCCGCATCCACCTTGGCGAACGGCACCGCAGTCCTCTTGCCGTTCTGCATCTCGTTTGCCATCGACCGCGGTGTGGTGGCCCGCGATTTGCGGTTGTTGCTCCTCGGGACAGGAGCAGCGGCGATCGTCGCTATCGCGAACATTCTCGGGGCGCGGCTGGAGCTGGGCGTCACCGCCGTGCGGGCCCAGCGATATCTCCGTGACATCCGCACCCGGGTGGTGGGGTCGATCGTGGAGGCGGATCTGGATCTCTTTTCCCGTGAAAAGTCAGGGGCTCTCTTCGCACGTGCGACCAACGACGTCGAGAACCTGCAGCGCTTCACGGAATGGGCCTTACCCATGGTCCTGCGCACCATCTTCCTCGGGGTCCTGACCCTGATCGCGATGCTGGCCGCATCAATCGAGCTCACCGGCGTGGTCGTGGTGACTCTCGTACCCGTCGTCATCGCCACGCTCTGGTACCGGCGGGTGGCCTACAGCGCCCAGGTGTCCGTACGCGAGCGCGTCGCCCAGCTGTTCGGGCACATGAACGAGCACTTGAGTGGGTTGCGTGTAGTGCAGGCCTTCGCGTTGGAAGACGAGCGGCTCGAGGACTTCCGTCGACTCAACGAGAGGACCTATGGCGCCCGCATGCGCGTCGCCCGCTTCGACATCGCTTACTACGTCGTGGTGGAGATCCTCTATCCGCTGAGTTTCGTCATCACCTTGGCGGCCGGCGCCTGGTTGATCGACGCGGGACGCTTGAGCGTGGGACAGGCCGTCGCGTTCGGGCTGCTGGTCGGGCGGCTCTTCGAGCCGATTCACATGGTGGCCGAGCTGGTCGAGATCGTGCAGTCAGCGGCGGCGAGCCTGGGCAGGATCCTGCACCTGATCGACCAGACCGCCGCGGGGATTGCGTCGGGGGGCAGCGAGCCCTTTCACCGGGGTCCGGGGCACGTGTCGATGGAAGGCGTCAAGTTCCGTTATGTCGAGCCCGACCCGGGGACCGGCGAGCCCGGCTCGTCGTGGGTCCTCGATGGAGCCGACCTCGAAATCCGACCCGGCGAGCGCGTCGCTCTCGTCGGACCGAGCGGCGCGGGGAAGTCGACCCTTGCGAAGGTGCTCGTCGGCTTCCAGCGCGCCGCCGCGGGGCGCGTGCTGGTCGATGGCCAACCTGTCGCCGGCCTCGAGCCGATCTCGTACCGGTCTGCGGTCTGCCTCGTGCCGCAGGAGGGCTACCTCTTCCATGGCTCGATCGCAGAGAACATCGGCCTCGCCCGCCCCGACGCGACCCGCGCCCAAATCGAAGCAGTGTGCGCGGAACTGGGGGTGCTCGATCGCTTCCTCGCGTTGCCGGCTGGTCTCGAGACTGTGGTCGGAACCGGCGGTGCCAGCGTGTCCGCGGGGGAGCGTCAGCTGATTGCCTTGGCTCGAGCTCTCCTGGCCAACCCTTCGGTGCTCATCCTCGACGAGGCGACGTCCAACCTCGATCCCGCCACGGAGCGGGATATGGCGCGCGCCCTGCGACGCGTGCTCGAGGGCCGCACCGCGATCGTGATCGCTCACCGCCCGGGCACGGTGGATCTCGCCGACCGCGTGGTCACTATCCAAGGCGGCAAGACGGTTGCCCTGACGGGCTGAGGGGCTACGCCTCGGACTCGTATGTCGAACGCCTGGCCTTGATCGTCGTGCCGGCCTGGTGAATGGAGATGCCGGTGATGCGGCCTTCCGCGACCTCGAACGACATCGTGAGGCCCAAGCGGCTGATCCAGTTGAGAACCGAAATCATCTCCAAAGGCAGGGGCGGCTGGCCGGGAGCGATCAATGAAAGCCCTGCCTCGTATCTGAGCTTGAAGGTTCTGCCGTCTTCGGTGAGATATCCGTCGGCAAGCGCGGCCATCAACTCCGACTCGTCCACCCCGCTCAGTGGCGCCGCGGCATCCTCGGGCTCAGCCCAGCCAATCGCCCTTCCTGCCGCCTGCACGGCGACGCGTAAGGCGGGTCCGCCCGCGAAGCTGTGCACCATCGCCGCGGCGGCCCGTCTGCCCGCGATGTCCGCGGACAGGTCGGTGAGGAACCCGTGATCGGCGCCACCGTGCCCGAAGCGCTCATGGCCGGCATCAGTGGGACCGCCGCTCAAGAAGAAGCCGACGCCCATGGACTCCGAGACCTCGGGGTAGGCGGCGGTGACGAGCAGTTTCGCCAGCTCTGGCGACAGCAGCGCGTGGGTGCCGCCGCTCAGCGCGTTCTGGACGGCCCCTGCGAAGGCGACGAGGTCCTTGGGTGCGCACCACAGTCCTGCGGCGGCCATCTCCGGGTAGGTGTGCCACCGGCCGACGACTGGTGAACCGTCCGCAAGGTGCGCGGTCGCGGCGAGGTCGTGCAAGCGCGCGGGGAGGGGTTGCTCGAACGTGGCCGCGCCCATCCCGGCGGGTTCTAGAACCAGCTCTCGAAGCAATTCGGGGAAGGGCGTGCCCGTGGCGTCGACGATCAGTTGCTGGGCAACCGTGGTGCCACCTCCGGAGTACTTCCAGATCAGTCCCGGCATCATCGCGACGCGCACCGCCCCCGAGTTCGACGGGGGCTCGCCGTTGAGCAACTGAGGAACGGTAGGTACATCGGCGTCATGCGCGTACCCACCGAAGCCGTGCACCGTGAGGCCGGCGGTGTG
This sequence comes from Acidimicrobiales bacterium, assembly GCA_035526705.1. Taxonomy (GTDB): domain Bacteria; phylum Actinomycetota; class Acidimicrobiia; order Acidimicrobiales; family JAHWKP01; genus JAHWKP01. The sequence continues at coordinate 40,926 of DATLBX010000154.1, forward strand.
GGTCAGCAGCCGGCGCAATGTGACGACCGGCTGCCAGTCGTCGACGGGCGGCACCTTCCAAGAAGTGAGGATGTCGTTCACGTCGGTATCCAGATCGACCACCCCCTGGTCCACGAGGCGCAGGATCCCGACAGCCGTCACCGGTTTACTGACGGAGCCCGCCTGGAAGATCGTCTCCGGCGTGAGGTCAGGACCGCCCGGTGTGATCTTCCCGAAGACGGCGGTCTCCACTTCTCCGTCGGCAGCGCGCCAGGCGACACTGAGACCGGGAACGGTGGGCGCGGCGGCCAGGGCCTCTTCGACTGCAGAGCGATCGATCACGGTGCTCAGTCCAGCACTCATGAGCATCGGCGGTCGGCGGATGGGCCGAACACCCGGATCCGTTCTAGCGTCGCCCTGAGTGTCGAACACGCCGGGGGGGCAGAAGGACTACGACGTCGTCGTCGTGGGCGCGCGCGTGGCCGGCAGCGTTCTCTCCGCCCTGCTCGGCGCCGAAGGTCGACGTGTTGCGCTTGTCGATAAGGCCACCGCCGGCACTCCCACTGTCTCGACTCACTTCTTCCGCGGCGGCGGCCTTGTATCGGTGCTGGACTCGCTCGGGCTCATCGACGCAGTCCTGGCGGAGGGCACACCTCGCCTCACCCGGCAGTGGGTGCATTCGGGCTCGGAACCGGATCCGGTGGAGGGCCCTCCCCAGAATCCTGGTTCGATGGGGTACTGCCTGTCCGTCCGGCGGTCCACACTCGATCCGCTATTGGTGGCGCGTGCCGCCCGCGAAGCCACCGTCGAATACTGGCCCGACACCACTGTCATCGACGTGCTGAAGGACGGCGCGCAGGTGGTCGGCGTGGACACGCGCGGGCCGCAGGGCGAAACCCGGCTGACCGCGAAGCTCGTCGTTGGCGCGGACGGACGGCGTTCGACCGTCGCGCTCGCAGTCGGCGCGCCGGTCGAGGAGGAGGAGGAGGGCCACCGTTCGCTCTTCTACAGATATGTGAAGGGTTGGACCTCCCCGGACGGAGGCGCGCCGGACGCAGCCGAGTTCTCGCCCGCCGAGGACGAGATGGCGTACGTATTCCCCAGTGATCGCGGTTGGACATGCATCGCCGCCACCGTGAGCCGCCAGAGCGCCAAATGGCTTCAGACCGATCTAGCCGCACGCTTCGATGAGCGTCTGCGCGCCCACAAGGGCCTGGCCCCTCGCCTTTCCCTGTGCCGCGACCAGACGCGGATGTTCGGTGGACCGACCGGGACGAACTACGTGCGAGGGGCCAGCGGTCCTGGCTGGCTGCTGATCGGCGATGCCGGACAGCACCAGGATCCGTGGACCGGTTTCGGTATGGACCTTGCCGGCTTGACAGCCGCGGCCGCGGCACGCCACATCGGCCAATTTCTCGCGGGTTCGCTGAGCGAGGAGACGCTGCACCGCGCGTGGGCGGAGGAGCGCGACACGATCGGACGCGATACGTGGCGGGCCACGGTGGAGGGGTCGCGGCAGCTAGGCGGATGACGCGCTACGAGACCGGGATGCGGCCGAGGTCCACCCGTTCGCCGCGCGCCACTACGACGGGGACCGCCGATCGGCCCGCGACTACCTCATAATTCTCCGGTGACGTGGCGAGCGGGGGAGTGCTGGGGCCGAGATGGATCTCGAACCGGCCGTCACGTTGCGAGCTGATCGCAATTTCCAGACGATCGTCGTGGCGGCCCCCTTCGGTGGCCATCGAGACCGCCTTCCGCACGATGACGGCTTCCTCGGACCCGCTCCCGCCGCGCATCGTGCGACCGGTGATGACGGCGTGGTGGGCGGGATCGGCCGCCGCTTCGGCCAGCATCAAGAACGGCTTCCGATTGCGGGCGTAGTTCTCGGGGATGAACGCGGCGTACGGCGGATGGAAGTTGTCTGTCCCGTGCTCGAACGTATACCCGAGTGCGCCAACTGCGGCGTAGGCCCAGTCCGACATGGTGCCCGTTGTCGGATAGAGGTCGATTCCCTTTTGCGATGTGTATTCATTGTGTTCGGCCATCGCGTCCCCGAGCGACTTCAACAGCGGCTCGTCGGGTGAGTCGTCGCGGGTGTTGCCCCAAGGACGAAGAACCAAATTGGCGTACGTGTGGTGCGACAAGGCGGCGGTGACGGTCCGACTCAGCACCACGCGGCCCACGTTGCGCGTCTCGGGTTCCGAGAAGGCCGACGGCCCGCGGTAGGTCGTTTGGGCGGGGTTCGAACTGGTACCGGGCCCGCCGAAACCCACCGCGTAGTTGCGATTGTTGTCGACTCCGTAACCGGCGAGCCCGTCGAGATGGCCGAGGCCCCGGTCCTGGGTGAGGGTCCGGCGGTTCTTTCGCCAGTACGCGCCGAATCCGGCATAAGCCGCGGGATACGAGCGCCCGTAGTCGTTGTCGTCGTAAAGGTGAGTGCGGGAATACGTGAAGCCGTCGACGTTCATGACGGGCACGACGATCACGCGCAAAGACTGGAGGAGGCGAGTGACCTGCGCATCGGAGCCGAACCCGGCGACCAGGTCGTGGGCGAACATGATCGCCATCTCACCCGAGGGCCACTCCCGCGCGTGGTGGAGGCCGTCGACATACAAAGTTGGTCGGCCGTCGGGCCGCCGGACGGCCTCGGCGATCTCGATGCCGTAGGTGATTCGGCCCGCCTCCGATGGCTCGGGCAACGCGAAGACCCGGGCGATGTCCGGGCGCGCGGAGGCCAGGTCGTGGAGGTCCTTCTCGTAATCCCGCAGGGCCCGGTAGTCGCCCCGCTCCCCGGGTTGGCGAGCCGAACGGGGTGATGGACTCGCCACGCGCAGGGCCCGATCCCGGCCGACCAGATCGCCGACGGTGATCTCGTGCGGGATCCCCGTAGCCCGGAGTTGCGCCGCGTCGCCGGGCCAGAGCAGAACCTCCAGCCCCCCCGGCCGTGCCAGGTGGGTCAGGTCGAACTCCGCCAATGCAGTCAGGTCCGCGGCGTTACGCGGGCGCACCCAGGCCAGCGCGAGCCGCTCGGCCCCCCGGCCCGAGATCGCGGCCGAGACGGTTCGGCCGGTGAGCAAGGACGCGGCGGCCAGGCCACCTGCTTGCAGGAACTTCCGCCGACTCCAAGTTGAGGCCAAGAGCAACAGTGTGGCGCGAAGCGGCAGACTGGAGCTCTGCATCAGGACAAGTCGAATAGGAGACAGGGATGATCGAGCGGGACAAGCTCTACATCGACGGCGCGTGGGTGGAGCCCGACGGGCGAGCCACGATCGACGTGCACAACTCGGGCACCGAAGCTGTGATGGGGCGGATCCCGGATGGGTCACCCGTGGACATCGACCGCGCCGTAACCGCGGCTCGTGCCGCGTTTCAGTCGTGGTCCCAGGTGGACCTCGAAGAGCGCTCGAAATACCTGCAGCGAATCAACGAAGGACTCCAGGCCCGTATGGGCGAGATCGCGGAGACCGTCGCCGCCGAGGTGGGGATGCCGCTCAACCTCGCCAATCTGATTCAGGCCGGGCTACCGCTGATGACGTTCGGCTCGCTCCCGGGGATCCTCGAGTCCTTCCCGTTCGAGGAGCAGGTGGGGAACTCTCTGGTGGTGCGCGAGCCCGTTGGCGTCGTGGGGGCCATCACACCGTGGAACTACCCGTTGCACCAGGTCGCCGCGAAGGTCGCACCCGCGCTGGCGGCCGGATGCACGGTCGTGCTCAAGCCGTCGGAAGTCGCGCCGCTCAGCGCCTTCATCCTGGCGGAGATCATCGACGAGGTCGGCCTGCCGGCAGGTGTCTTCAACCTCGTGACGGGTACTGGGCCCGTAGTCGGCGAGGCGCTGGCCTCGCACCCCGAGGTCGACATGATCAGCTTCACGGGCTCCACGCGCGCCGGCAAGCGGGTGAGCGAGCTCGCCGCCCAATCCGTCAAGCGCGTCTCACTCGAGCTCGGAGGCAAGTCCCCGAATCTGATTCTCGAAGACGCGGATCTCGAACGTGCGGTCAAAGCCGGTGTGGGGGCTGCCTTCCTCAACTCGGGTCAGACCTGTTCCGCGCTGACCCGCATGCTGGTGCCGCGGTCGCGCCTCGCCGAAGTCGAGGACATCGCGGTCAAGACCGCCGAGACCTACACCCTCGGTGACCCGCTGGCCGAGGGCACTCGCCTCGGGCCTCTTGCTTCCGACGTACAACGCGAGCGGGTGAGGGACTACATCCGCAAGGGGGTAGACGAAGGGGCCAAGCTGCTCACCGGAGGGCCCGAGGCACCGGACGGACTCGACAAGGGCTACTTCGTCAAGCCGACCGTGTTCTCGGAGGTGACGACCGGCATGACGATCGCGCAGGAGGAGATCTTCGGCCCGGTCCTCTCGATCCTTCCCTACGACACGGAGGAGGAAGGGATCCAGATCGCCAACGACACCGTCTACGGATTGGCGGGCGCCGTGTGGTCGGGCGACGCCGAGCGGGCCAAGTCAGTTGCCCGGCGGCTGCGCGCCGGCCAGGTCGAGGTCAACGGCGGGAGCTTCAACCCGGTGGCCCCCTTCGGCGGCTACAAGCAGTCGGGCAACGGCCGCGAGCTCGGCAAGTTCGGGCTCGAGGAGTTCTTGGAGGTCAAGAGCCTCCAGCTGTAGGTCGTTGAGCGCGGCGGAGCCTGAACCTCTAGCGTCGCGCCGACAAAACGCGTGTGACGCGCGTCACACTGTCCTTTGAGGGATCAATCACCGACGTCGGAGGTCGATGGGCATGAATCGGGCAACTCTCGCTCGCCGCTACGGCCCGCTGGTGGCCGTCATCGCGATCCAGCTGCTGATCATCGCGGCAGTGCCGTCGAAGGGGCCCGATGCTCAGGCGGTCGCGGCAGGCGCGGCCGGCGACTCTCCGGGCGGTTTCATCCCCGGACCGGAGGAGGGGACTTTCATCGATCCCACCACCGGTCAGATCATCAGCGCCGACGGCACGACCATCGGCACGATCGCGGGCGGCGCGTCGGCCGGTTCCGGTGCGGGAAATGGCGGCGGAGCCGCGGCGGGCGGGGGAGCCGGAGGTCCGGCGGTCGCGGCGGGCAGCACGGCCCACTGCGTGGACGGTCGCCAGTTCGACCCCGCCTTCTATTACTACGCGCCGATCTGCGTGCCGAAGTTCAGTGGCGACAACGGGGGCGCGACCTATCAGGGCGTCACGAAGGACACGATCAAGATCGTCGTCTACATCGGCAACCTCGGCCCGGCGGTCGACGCGCTCTTGAGCGCCCAGGGTTCCAATCCCGCTCCGGAGGACCGCCAGCGGCTGAACGCGGCAGCGGCGAAGGTGATCAGCGATAAATACGAGCTGTACGGGCGCAAGCTCGAGATCAAGGAATGGGAAGGGGAGTGCGCCGCGGTGCCACCCGACTACCCGTGCCTTCGCAACGAAATGCGCCAACTCGTGCAGACCGAAAAGCCGTTCGCCGTGTTGTGGCGTACGTCGCTCGCTTCGCCCGCGTTCGACGAGTTGTCGGCCCTGAAGGTGCTCAACCTCGGTGGGTGGCATTTCCGCGAGGTCTTCAGCCAGCAGCGCCGCCCGTACCACTGGGACATCACCATGAGCGGCGACGACATCATGCAAATGGCCGGTGAGTGGTGGTGCAAGCGCATGCACGGTGGCAAGGCGCGGTACGCGGGCGAGACCGGCGACGGGGCTGGCCAGAATCCGCCGACCGACGACATTCGCAGCAAGACCCGGGTGCTCGGCGTCATTTCCACCGACGACCCCGAGAACAAGCTCGCCGTCAATATCTTGAAATCCGAACTCGCCAAATGCGGGGCGAAGGTCGAGCACGAGTTCTATTACTCCCAAGACATCACGAGAGCCGAAGAGCAGCGGCGGCTGTCCGTGTCGAAGATGCGGGAGGCACCCGAGTCCACTTCGATCATGTGCTTCTGCGACCTGGTGGCGCCGATTTTCCTGTACCAGACCTGTGAGGAACAGGGCTACTACCCCGAGCACATCATGATCGGCTCCGGCTTCATGGACTCAGACCCCGCGGCGCAGGCCTACGACCACACGCTGCCGCCCGATGGCTACCAATTCGAGAACGCATTCGGGCTCTCGTCGATTCCGGCCCAGCCGGACCGCCGGAACAACGCGGCGACGCGGGTCTGGAAGGCCGGCGGCCAATCGGGGGAGATCCCGGACAGCTACGCCAGCTCGGTGCTCGACTGGGAGTACTTCGCCATGCTGGCCAGCATGCTTCAGGGCGCGGGCCCGAATCTGACTCCGGCGAACGTCGAAGCCGGCGCCTTCCGCCAGCCACCGCGAGGTGGAGCAACACAGACGACGGACATCTTCTTCAACCGCCGATCGTTTGCTCGGGGCGACTACGCCTGGAACGACGACATGCGCGAGGTGTACTGGAGCACCACCAAACCATCGACCTACAACCAGGAGCCGGGCCACTACGTCACGCTGAACAACGGCGTGCGGTATATGCAGGGCCAATTCCCGACCGGTCCGTTCACCATCCCCGAGAAACCCCGCTAATTAGTTGCTCGAAAGATTGAGGGCGGGGTGGTTCCCGTCCCACCGGGGGGCGGCACTGGTCGACGCGGGCCGCTCGGTCCTCGAACAGCGCGTCGCGGGTCCGGTCGTCAAGATCGTCGCCGCGTTCGGCGGGAGTTATCTCTTGGCCAGGTTCCTGTTCGACGCGCCGATCCAGATCCTGTTCTTCGGATCCTGTCTCGGCGCGCTCTACGGGCTGATCGGCGCTTCGGTGATCCTGATCTACCGCACGAATCGGATCATCAACTTCGCGGCAGCTGGCCTCGGAGCGGTGCCGGCGGTGCTCGCGGTTCTGTTGATCGTGCTCAAGGGATGGTCCTGGTACGTCGCGTTCCCGCTGGCGACCATTGGCGGCGCGTTGCTGGGGGCGGCCGTCGACTTCTGCATCATTCGGAGGTTCGCCTCCGCCCCGCGGCTGATACTCACCGTCGCAACCATCGGACTGTCGCAGTTGCTGGCTTACTTCGCGCTGCTGATCCCTATCTGGCTGGGCAGCGAGGGCAAACCGATATCGGTAATCGCCACGCCATTCCGGAACATGCGCCTGAACTTGGGCAACGAGCGCTTCAGCGGCGACTACCCCTTCGCGCTTCTCGTCGTGGCCCTCGTCATCGGCGCGCTGACGGTCTTCTTCAAGTACACCCGCATCGGCATTGCGCTGCGCGCCTCCGCGGAGAATGCGGACAGAGCGTCGTTGTTGGGCATCCCGGTTCGCCGGGTAGGCACCGTCGCCTGGACGCTCGCCGGAACGATGGCCGCGATAACCATCTTCTTGCGCAGCACGCTGGTCGGCGTTCCGACGGACGGGAGCCTCGGGCCGACCGTTTTGCTCTATGCCCTGGCCTCCGCCGTGATCGCGCGGATGGAATCGATTCCGACCGCGCTCGTCGCCGGCATGGGAATCGGTGTGCTGGCGCAGGCGTCGGTCTTCCACACGGGCAGCGACACTCTGGCCGGGGCGATCATGCTCTGCGTCATCCTGGCGGCCCTTCTCGTGCAGAAGTCGAAGCTCTCCCGCGGCCAGGACACGGGAGTCAGCTCGTTCAAGACGGTCAAGGAGTTCAAGGCCATCCCACCCGAGCTTCGGCGCACGCCGGAGATCGTTGCCGCGCGGGGTGTAGTCGGCGTTGTCATCGTCGGCGTTGCGCTGGCCGCTCCGTACATCCTGGGGCTGGCACAGGTCGGTCTGCTCACCCTTATCGTGATCTACGCCATCGTGGCCGTGTCCCTGGTGGTTCTCACCGGTTGGGCGGGGCAGATCAGCCTCGGCCAATTCGGAATAGTCGGCGTTGCCGCGGCGACTGCGGGCGGCCTGGCCGCCAACCACAACGTCGACTTCTTCCTGACGATGTTCGCCGGCATCGGCGCCGGGACATTGGTCGCGGTTCTCATCGGACTCCCCGCAGTCCGGGTCCAAGGGCTTTTCCTCGCGGTGACCACGCTGGCCTTCGCGCAAGCGGTCTCCGGCTATGTCCTCAACAACGTCTACCCACTCGGTGAGGCGCTCCTCCCGCAGAGCGGCAACCGAATCAACCGTCCGATTCTGTGGGGCCGCATCGACCTCTCCGGCGAGCGCGCTTACTACTACCTCTGCCTCACGTTCCTCGTGATAGTTCTGCTCGCAGCTTCGGCCTATCGCCGAAATCGCGCCGGGCGGGTTCTCATAGCCGTGCGCGACAACCCCCGGGCCGCCCCCAGTTACTCCATCAACCTGGCGCGGAGCCGCTTGGCCGCCTTCGCGGTTTCCGGCGCGCTGGCCTCAATAGGAGGTGTGTTGCTGGGGTATCAGCTCGGTGCCATCGACCGGGTCACCTATGGAGTGGGTAACAGCCTCGAGATCTTCATCATCGCGGTGGTCGGCGGGCTCACGTCGCTGCCTGGCGCCGTACTGGGCGCGGCGGTCATCCAGTCGATCAAGTACTTCGGTGAGTCCCACATCGACAACCTCTCCCTGTTGGTCACCGGGCCCGGCATCCTCGCGGTTCTGCTCTTCCTGCCCGGGGGCTTTGCCGAAGCGCTCTACAGCACCCGCGATCTCTTCCTCCGCTGGGTGGCCGCCCGTCGCGGTATCGAGGTCCCGTCGCTCATCGCGGATCGTCGCCTCGACGACGACGAGGATCACGTGATTCAGGCAGCGGAGGAGAGCAGTGAGACCACCCTGGCGCTGGAGCCGGTGGGCACGCAATGACTGTGGACGCGGAGGCACCCCGGTCGCGGCGGAAGTCGCTGACGACGGTCGTCGGCGGTGCCTCGCTGGTTCCGCTGGCGGTTCTCTTCACCCTGAACTTCGTCGACGAGTTCGACCGGGTGGCGTTTGCCGCTCTGGCGCCCGAGATTCGGGATGCCTTCAACCTCTCCGACGAGGGCATCTCGACGCTGCGGGCCATCGCCAGCGTGCTCGCCCTGTTTGCCGCGTTGCCGATCGGCATCCTGGCGGACCGCTTCAACCGGGTGCGCATCTCGATCATCGCCGGCGTCGCCTGGGGCGTGGCCGCGGTTCTCACCGGTGTGGTCCCGGCGCTCTTCCTTCTCTACCTCGTCCGCTTCTTCTCCGGCGTCGGTCGGATCAGCAACGAGTCGGTGCACCCGAGTCTCCTCGCGGACTACTACCCCCGGGAGGCGCACCCCCGGGTTTTCGGAATTCACCGCATGGCCAACGCCACCGCGCCCGTCGCCGGCGTTGTCGCGGGATACGTGGGCGCGACATTCGGATGGCAGAGCGCGTTCTTCGTGCTGGCCGTGCCCACCGCGATTGCGCTCTTCGTGGCCGCTCGGCTGCGCGAGCCCGCCCGCGGCGAGAGCATCGATGCGGAGTTGGCGATCGCCCAAGCCGGGGACGACCCTGTGTCCTACGGCGAGGCCCGCCGGCAGCTCTTCGCCGTTCCTACGCTGCGCCGTCTCTGGGTCGGCGCGTTCTTCTTCGGACTGGGCACGCTCCAACTCGACACGCTCTTGAGCCTTTACTTCGAGAAGGTCTACAACTACGACGCACTCGGCCGAGGGTGGGTGCAATTCGTCTTCGGCGCCGGGACGGTGGCCGGGCTGATTGCCGGATCCCGCTTCGCCAACCGCGCTGTCGCGGACGGCCAGGGCCGCCGGTTGCCGATCGTGGTCGGGGCGGCCACCATTCCGTTCTTCGTCGGGCTGATGTTGGTGGCCGTCAGTCCAGTCAGCTCCGTCGCGCTCGTCGGTGCTTTCCTCGTGTCCGCGGGCAACGGCTTCTATCAGCCCGCGTATTACACAGTGGTCGGCACGGTCGCGCCGCCGCGCGTCCGGACGCAGTCGTACGCGTGGGCCATTCTCATCTACGGCGCGGGTGGCCTCAGCTATCTGCTCGTCTTCGGGGCCTTCGGCGGCGAAGACGGGTCGTACCGCGGGTTGGCTGTCGCTCTCGCCTTCCTCACGTCGTTCGCTGGCATCGCGGCATCGTCCGCGGCGAAGTTCTTCGAGAGGGATGCGGCGCGCGCCGCGGCGACGTTGGAGACCACTTCACGCTTGAACCAGGAGCGTCTCGGTGGGGGCAAGCCTCCGCTGCTCGTTTGCCGCAACGTCGACGTCGCCTACGACAGCGTGCAAGTGCTCTTCGGCGTCGACCTCGAGGTCCAGGAAGGAGAGATCGTCGCCTTACTCGGCACAAACGGCGCGGGTAAGTCCACTCTTCTGAAGGCCATCAGCGGACTCGTCGAGCCGATCGGTGGAAGCATCTTCTTCGACGGACGTGACATGACCCATGCGGACGCAGTGACCGCGGCCCGCTCCGGCATCGTCCAAGTGCCCGGCGGCAAGGCCGTCTTCCCGACCCTCACGGTCGCAGAGCACTTCCGCGCGTCGACCTGGCTCTACGCCGGCGAGGCGCAGTCGGAAATCGACGCGCGCATAGCCAAAGTTCTGGAGATGTTTCCTCGACTCGCCGAGCGCTGGGATCAGATGGCCGGGGACATGTCGGGGGGGGAGCAGCAGCAACTGGCTCTGGGCATGGCCTTCGTGGCGAAGCCGCGTCTGCTGATCATCGACGAGCTGAGCCTTGGCCTGGCGCCGACGGTCGTCGAGCAACTTCTCGGCATCGTCCGCGCCATTCACTCGGAGGGCTGCACCGTCATCCTCGTCGAGCAGTCGGTGAACGTTGCGCTGACCATTGCGCAGCGCGCCTACTTCATGGAGAAGGGGGAGGTGAGATTCTCGGGCCCGACGGCCGACCTTCTCGAACGGGGGGACATTCTCCGAAGTGTCTTCTTGGAAGGCGCCGCCGCGACGAAAGGGGGGTCGGCCGCGCCGGCGGCCAAGGCGTCGCTCTCGAAAAGGCGGACTCGCGCGCACGGAGAACCCGTGCTCGAGGTGATCGGCCTGACGAAGCGATTCGGTGGAATCACCGCCGTCGACGACGTGTCGTTCACCCTGGCGGAGGGGGAAATTCTCGGACTGATCGGTCCCAATGGTGCAGGAAAAACGACGATCTTCGACCTGATATCGGGGCTCCTGCCGCTCGACGGGGGCCGCGTCTTCTTCAAAGGCGTCGACGTCACCGATTGGGGTCCTGATCGTCGCGCCGCCCTCGGGCTGGGGCGGAGCTTCCAGGACGCGCGCGTATTCCCGAGCCTCACCGTCGCCGAGAACATCGCCATCGGGTTGGAACGCCACCTCGAAGTTCGGGATCACCTCTCTGCGGTTCTCGACCTCCCGGCGGCGCAGGAGACGGAGGAGGACGTGTCCTTCACGGTCGACGACCTGGTCGAGATGATGAACCTCAGCTCGTATCGCGACAAGTTCGTCTCCGAGCTCTCCACGGGCAGCCGGCGGATCGTCGATCTGGCGATGGCTATCGCCCACGACCCGGCCGTCCTCATCCTCGACGAGCCTTCATCGGGGATCGCCCAGCGCGAGACCGAAGCGCTCGGACCGCTGCTGCGGCGGATCCAGGCCGAGACCGGCTGCGCCATGCTCGTGATCGAGCACGACATGCCCTTGATTACGAGTGTGTCGGACGAGATCCTGGCCCTCGAGCTCGGATCGGTGGTCCTGCGCGATACCCCCGACCGGGTGATTCGGGACCCGAGGGTGGTGTCGTCCTACCTCGGCGGCGACGTGAACGTGATCAACCGCTCGGGCGGCCGCTCCGGCAGCAACGGCTCAGCCAAGAAGAAGGTCCCCCGGAAGCGCCCGGCGAAGAAAGCGAAGGCTTGAAGCTTCCAGCCGTGACGCTGCCAGCCACCTGGCGGGGATGCGGACCCCGCCGGACAACGATGAGCCGTCAGGCGAAGAGTCAGCAACAGAGTGTCCAGCAAAAGCGTTCCGAGAGCGCGAACATAGGAGTGATGATGCGCAGGCTCAGGGGGATCGTGACTATGGCGGCCGGCGTGCTTCTGCTGGCTGCGTCGGGGGCCATCGTGTCCGCACCGGTAGCCGCTGAGGCCGCGCTCGAGAGCACGGGCTGGTGGTACAAGCCGAACCAGGTACCCAACAACCTGGCCGTCCCGCCCGCGCCGCCCGGGGTTCCCTCCGACGGCCTGTTCATATCGGCCGACCCGTCGGGCCCGTTCGGTGTGGGGGCGGTGCGCTATCTCGCCTACGGCGCGGGGACTCTCACCCTTGACTTTGCGCCGGAGGGCAACAACGGCATTCCATCCATCGCCGCCTGTGTCGCGCTGACGCAATGGGACGGCGCCAGCGCGGGGCGGTGGGAGGGCCAACCCATATACGACTGCGCTCGGCAGTCTGATGGGGCCGTCTCCGAGGACGGATCCGAGATGACCTGGCAGCTCGATCCGACGATGCAGCGCGTAGCCGGGGTTTACGACATCGTTCTGGCCCCGGTCGGTCCTGTTCCTTTCACCGCCTCGTTCAGCGCGCCGCGCGACTCGAACCTCACCACCGACGGCAGCGGCGCTCCGGAAGCGGTGCCCGCTTCGGCGGAGGCGTACGAGCCCACGGAGTCGGTTCCCTCCGGCGGAGACTTCGTTCCATACGACACGACCTTCCCGGTGCTCGACGAATCGCGCACCGCGGCGCCAGAGACCATCACTCCCACCGCACCCCCCACCTCCACGCCCCGCATCGTGGCGCCGATCGTGCCGGCGGTGGCGAATCCGTTGGCGCTACCAGACGATCGCAACGAGCGACTCGCCGCGATGTTCGGCCTCGGCCTTCTCCTGCTGGGAGCCTGGTGGTTCGGCGGCAGGACAGTGCGTGCGCCTCGGCTCCTCGGATCGGTAGCCGGGAGGGCCCACGCCATGCAGCTCGACCTGGCCGAAGTCACCGAAGCCCCAGTGCGCGGCGTCGGACGCTTCTCCCGACCGCGGCCCTAGGACCTCCCTGAACAGTTCGCCGTAGGGATCGAGCGCGGGCGCGTCGGAGTCACCACCACACCCGCGGCCCCAGCGTCCGCCACCTGCACGTGGACACGGGCGCGGTAGTGCTCGGAAAGACGTTCTTCTGTCAACACGTCGACCGGCGCACCCTGCGCCACCACTCGGCCGCGATCGAGCATCACCAGCGACTCCGCGTACTGGGACGCCAGCGTCAGGTCATGCATGGCCGAGACAATCGTGAGGCCTCGCTCGAGCCGCATTCGATCCACGAGCTCCAGCGCCTCCTGGACGTGGCCGATGTCCAGGCCCGTGGTCGGTTCGTCGAGCAACAAGAGAGCGGCTTCTTGGGCGAGAGCTCGGGCTATGACGGCGCGTTGACGCTCGCCGCCGGACAGCGTCTGAACGGGCCGTGGCGCGAAGGCGCCCAGTTCGAGTGCGTCGATGAGCTCGTGGACGATTTGGACATCCCTCGCCGTCTCGACCGCGAACCACGGGATGTGCGGGTTGCGGCCGAGCAACACGTAGTCCCGCACGCTCATGCCGACCGGGATCACCGGCTCCTGGGCGACGAGCGCGACTTCCTTGGCGCGGGTGCTGTGCGAGAGCTGACTCATCGGCCGGTTTGCGATCCGAATCTCGCCACTCGCCAATGGGGCCAGGCCGACGATGCTCCGGAGCATGGTGCTCTTGCCGGCTCCGTTCGGCCCCACCACGCCGAGCCATTTTCCACTCACGACTTCGAGATCGACCCCGGACAGGACCTCGGCCCCGCCGAGCCGGACGGTCACCCCGGCCATGTGCAGCGCCCTGGCTTCGGTCATGTCAGCCGCTCCCGTCCCGGCCACAGGAGCGCGAGGAAGAAGGGTGCCGCGGCGAGAGCCGTCACCACGCCGAGGGGGATCTCGGCAGGGGAGAGCGCACGCCGCGCGATTACGTCCGCCACCACCAGGAACGACCCGCCCATCACCATGGAAAGCGGCAGTAACAAGCGGTAGCTGCTGACACCGAACAGCCGGATGGTGTGCGGCACGATGATTCCCACGAACCCGATCAAGCCGCTGACCGACACCGCAGCGGCGGTGCCGAGGGAGGCACCGACAACGATGATCAGGCGGGTCCGGTCAACCCGGAGACCGAGTGCGGAGGCCTCGTCGTCGCCGACGGCCATCACGTCGAGGGCCCTGCGATGGACGAGGATGAGAATCGCGGCAACGGCCGCGTACGGCAGTACCAGGACGACTTCGGCCCATCCCGCGGTCGAGAGCCTTCCGAGGATCCAGGAGTACACCTCCCTGATCGTCTCGGTGTAGCGCTGCTGGAAGAAGGTCTGAGCGGCCGTCGCAATCGCAGCGACCGCTACGCCCGCCAGCAGGAGTGAAGCCGGGGCGCGCCCCCTCTCGCCGGAGGCGCCCAAGGTGTACGCGATCGCCACTGCGGCGAGCGCCCCTACGAACGCGAAAAGCGGGACGGTATTGAAAAACCCTGCTGACGCGGTGACGGCTCCGCCCAGCCCCCACCCGATGGCCAGTGTCGCCCCGAGCCCGGCTCCAGCCGCCGCGCCGAGAAGGTAGGGGTCCGCCAGCGGATTGCGGAACACACCCTGGTAGGCGCATCCGCACAGGGCCAGCATCGAGCCGACAACCATCCCCAGGACGACGCGGGGCAGCCGAAGTTCGTCGATGATCGTCGCCTCTGTTGGCGTCAGGCGGGCGGACGGCACGCCCGGCATGAAGTCAAAGGCGTGCGCCACCGCTCTGGCAGGAGCAATCGGAACCGCGCCGATGGACAGTCCGAGAACTATCGCGGCTGCCGCTGTTCCGAGAGCTCCCACCCAGAGCAGGATTCGCCTTCTGCGGCTCACGCCGCCTGGAGAGCGGGTTCCACTGCCTCGACGACGGTGCGCAGGAACTCCACGACGCGGGGTCCCCATCGCGAGGCCACGTCGTCATCCAGGGCGATGACGCGTGAGGCCTTCACCGCTTTGATGCCTCCCCACCCGGGTCGCGCCCTGACGGTCTCGAGACTCTGGCCGCAGCACTTGGTGTCGGCGAGAAAGATCAGGTCGGGGTTGGCGTCGATGATGAACTCGTTCGACAGCTGCGGATACCCGCCGGCCTGGTCGGGTACCTCGTCGGCGATGTTGCGTAGACCGGCCAGCGCGTAGACCTCCCCGGCGAACGTCGCGCTGGTGACGCTGTAGAGCGTGTTGTCGAGCTCGTGGAAATAGGTCAGCGGAGTTTCAGGCTCCGGGACACGGGCCGAGAGCTCCGAAATCTCCTCCTTCATCGAGGAGGTGAGTTGTTCGGCGTCATCGAGGTGGCCGGTAGCCGCGCCCAGGGACTTGATCTGGCTGTAGGTGTCCTCCAGCTTCTTTGCTGCGGGGAGCAGGAGCGTGGGAAATCCCAGACGTCCGAGCCCGGCGACGAGGTCCTGGATGTCGTCCGACGCGATTACGAGGTCAGGTTCGTAGCCCGCGATTGCTTCGAGGTTTGGTGTGAACGCCGAAAGGTCGGTCTTCGGCGCTTCGGCGGGGAAGTTCGAGGTGCTGTCGACGGCGACGACCTGCTCGCCCGCATCGATGGCGAAGAGCATCTCGGTGGCCGTCGCGGACAGCGAGACGATCTTCTTGGGGCGACTCTTGATTTCGACGGTGCCGTTGGCGGCCTTGATCTTTGCCGGGAAGTCCGACTTGTCGGCCGGGGTCTCGGGGACCGGCGGGCCGGACTGCCGGTCCGCACAACCCGCCGCGAACAGCGCCAACAGGACCAGCAGGGTGCTCAGGGCTTTCTTCATGCCTTCTCCTCCTCATGGGCGGGGGCCCGGGGCCCTTCGCCACCTGTCGGGCGGGGGCCCGGGGCCCTTCGCCACCTGTCGTCTGAGTGATGGGATCGTCGACAGGGAGGCCCCTGACGCACGGTTGCCCTTCCTCGAGGCTTCTCGTGCGACCGTCGGCTCAGGCGACCTGGCTCGTTCCCGACGCCTGGAGGGCGGCGGGACATTCACAGTTGCGGGACAGCACCGGAGTCACACCGGACTTCGCTGAACCGTCGGTAGCGCGGCTCAGACTACTCCCGCCAGTGCGGAACCAATTGTTTCCATCCCCCGACACCCACGCTCGCGCGGCGGGTTTGGAGTCCTCGCCGCATGCGAGGAGCCAAAGGCGGACGAGCCAGGAGTAGGGTGTTGGCCCGTGCGAAGAGGGGTGTGGGCTCTCGCCGTGGCTGCTTTCGTGGTCGCGACCAGCGTGTTTGGCGCGCCCGGAGCCGGTGCCGCCGAATCTGCCGGCTCCGTTGCTGCCGCCCAGCGGAGGGCCAACGCGGCCGCAGCCCGGTATGCCCAAGCCGTCGGTGCGCTGGCCGCAATCGAGCACAAAACGACTGAGTTGCAGGCCAAGACCGACAGGACTTCGGCCGAGCTCGCCGGGCTCGAGTCCCAGGTGCGGCAATTCGCGGTGCGGCAATACGTAAGCGGCGGGTCCGAGATCGCATGGCTCGAGGCTGAGGACGTCACCCGGGCGGCCCGGACCCAGGCGATGATCCGCTTCGTCCGCTTGGGCGACACCGACGCCATCGACCGCTACGAAGCTCTGGTCGAGGACCTGTCGGTCGAGAAGGCGGCGCTGGCCCGAGCCACGGAAGCTCGCAAGGGCGCGGTGGCCAAGCTCCGCAACGAGCAGGCTGCGGCGGAGCGGGAGCTCGCTCGGCTTCAGGAGATCCAGCGCAAAGCCGAAGCTGAGCGGAAGCGGCGAGAGGCTGCCAGTCGTTCGTCACGGTCGCCGGCTCGCCCAGCCGCGTCCGGCGGAGCGGCACGGGTCATCGGCAGCGGCAACTGGATCTGCCCGGTGCAGGGATCTCGCTCGTTCACCAACGACTGGGGCTTCCCGCGTTCGGGCGGACGCCGACACCAGGGAACCGACATCATGTCGCCGCGCGGCACCCCCGTTGTGGCCAGCGTCGCCGGCACCGTGCGTCACCACAACTCCGGGCTCGGCGGTCTCTCGTATTACTTGTCAGGCAAGGACGGCAACACCTACTTCGGCACCCACCTCTCGGGTTATGCCGCGTCCGGCGCGGTGGCGGCCGGAACCGTCGTCGGTTACGTCGGCAACAGCGGGAACGCCTCAGGCGGCGCTCCGCACCTGCACTTCGAGATTCATCCGGGCGGCGGAGGACCCACCAACCCTTACCCCACCCTCCGCCAATACTGTTAATCGGCTCCTCCGCCTTCGGCTCGTCGCGGTCAAGCCCAGCTGCGTAGATTCCCTGGGGTGAAGGTCGGAATCCTGGGGGGCACCGGTCCGGCGGGGCGTGCCCTGGCCGCTCGGTTGGCCGATGTCGGTATCTCAGTGGTCATCGGGTCGCGCTCGGCTGAGCGCGGTGAGGAGATCTGCGCCGGGCTCCGCGAGAAGTGGGCCGACCGCAGCTTCGCCCCGGTGACCGGGGGAGACAACGAAACCGCGGCAGAGGCCGACCTGGTCGTGGTGGCGACCCCTTGGGACTCCGCCGCTACGACGGCCGGTTCGGTGGCTACGCAGCTCGACGGGAAGGTCGTGATCTCCATGGCCAACGCGCTGGCGCGCGTCGGCGACGAGTGGGAGCCTCTGATTTCACCTCGCGGATCTGTCGCCGCGTCGGTAGCGGCCCGCCTCCCGGGCTCGCATGTGGCCGCGGCGTTCCAGCACCTTCCCGCACGGGAGCTCGGCGACCTTTCAAAGCTTCTCGAGGCTGATGTCCTGGTGTGCTCCGACCACGCGGAGGCGACCGCGGCCACGATGGACCTCGTCGCCCGGATACCCGGGCTGAGGGGCATCGATGCGGGGCCACTGTCGAACGCGGCGTCACTCGAGTCCTTCGTCGCGGTGATAAGGGAGGTCAATGTGCGTTACAAGACACACGCCTCGCTCCGCATGACAGGAATCCCGGACGAATGATCCCTTGAAGCTCTACGACACGGCCCGCCGCTCGACGGTCGCGTTCGAGCCCGGCGACACCGTCACCATCTACACCTGCGGCATCACGCCGTACGACGCGGAGCACATCGGCCACGCCGCGACCTACCTCGCCTACGACGTGCTTCAACGCCGCCTGATCGACTCAGGCCGGCGCTGTCGCGTGGTGCGGAACGTGACGGACGTGGACGACGACATGCTGAAGCGCTCACGGGAGTTGGGAGTCTTTTACCTGGATCTCGCTGCCGAAGAGATGGCGCGCTTCGACGCCAACATGGCCTCGCTCAACTTGATCCCGGTCGAGTCGGAGCCGCGTGCCACCGGCGCGATCCCAGACATCCTCACGTTCGTCGATCGCCTGCTGGACCAGGGCCAGGCCTACCAGGCCGGCGGCGCGGTGTACTTCGACGTCTCGACAGCCGAGGGCTTCGGTGAGCTGAGCCGATGCGACCGGAACCAGATGCTTTCTCTGGCAGCGGAGCACGGCGGCAATCCGGACGACCCGGCCAAGCACGATCCGCTGGACGTTGTTCTTTGGCAGCCTTCGGCTCCCGGCGAGCCCTGGTGGGAGTCGCGCTGGGGGAGGGGCCGCCCCGGCTGGCACATCGAATGCGCCGCGATCTCGACCCGTGAACTCGGGTCCACCCTCGACGTCCACGGCGGAGGCCGAGACCTCGTTTTTCCCCACCACGAGTGCGAGGCGGCACAAGCCAGGGCGGTCACGGGCCAGCCCCTTGCCCGCTTGTGGATGCACACGGGGTTGGTCGCGCTGCGCGGCGAGAAGATGTCGAAGTCGCTCGGGAATCTCGTCTTCGTCAGTGACTTACTCAAAGAGTGGGACGCTGCCGCCGTTCGGGTCGCGCTACTTGCTCACCATTACCGGCATGACTGGGAGTGGACCGACGAATTGATGCCCGAGGCCACCGAGCGCCTGGCGCGCTGGCGGGCGCAGGGGGAGGGCGACGCGGTGCTCGATGGGGTGCGCGCCGCGCTGGATGAGGATCTGGATGCACCTGCTGCGTTGGAGGAGATCGACCGCGCCGTCACCGGGGGCGCGGGCGTATCAGCGGCTCTCGGACTACTGGGAGTGCCGGAAATCAGGCAGGGCGGCTGACTCCCTCGTCGTACAAAGTGGCTGGGGCCCGGAGCCCTTCGCCGTATTCAATTGGGCGGGGGCCCGGAGCCCTTCGCCGTATTCAATTGGGCGGGGGCCCGGAGCCCTTCGCCGCATTCAATTGGGCGGGCGCCCGGAGCCCTTCGCCGTAATCTCCACCGATGGCATCGATCAAGGTCTCGCTTCCGGACGGTTCGACCCGCGACCTCGAGACCGGTGCCACGGCGGCCGACCTGGCGGCCTCGATCGGTCGAGGCTTGGCCAAGGCGGCGGTGGCGGCCGTGGTTGGCGACCAACAGGTCGACCTCAGCCGGCCGCTGCGCGACGGTGATCAGGTCAGCATCGTCACCTCGAACAGCGAAGAGGGGCGGCACATCCTGCGGCACTCCACCGCGCACGTCATGGCTCAGGCGGTGCTCGACCTGTGGCCGGGCGCGCACTTCGCCATCGGTCCGCCCATTGAGAACGGCTTCTATTACGACTTCTCGTTGCCCGGCGACGAACGGTTCACCGACGCAGACCTCGAACGGATCGAGGCGCGCATGCGCGAGATCGTCAAAGACGACCAGCCCTTCGTGCGCGACGAGATGTCGACCGATGAGGGACTGGAGCTGTTCGCCGACCAGCCCTACAAGCGGGAGATCATCGAGGGCGTAGACGACGGCGAGGGTGCGTCGGGCGACGCGGTGAGCGTCTACCGCAATCCTGGCAGCGGCGGCGAATTCGTGGACTTGTGTCGGGGTCCTCACGTGCCCGCCACTAGCCGGCTGGGTCATTTCAAACTGATGACCGTCGCCGGCGCCTACTGGCGACAGGACGAGAAGCGGCCGCAGCTGCAACGCATCTACGGGACCGCCTGGGAGTCGGCCGCGGCGCTCGAGGAGCATCTGAAGAACCTCGAGGAGGCGGCGAAGCGCGACCACCGCAAGCTTGGTGCCGAGCTCGAGTTGTGGTCGCTGCCGCCGGAGCTCGGCCAGGGCTTGGTGATCTACCACCACAACGGAGCCGTCGTCCGCCGCGAGCTCGTGCGTTACGCCGAGGACCTGCACGAGAAGCGGGGATACAC
Organism: Acidimicrobiales bacterium; assembly: GCA_035526705.1. GTDB lineage: Bacteria > Actinomycetota > Acidimicrobiia > Acidimicrobiales > JAHWKP01 > JAHWKP01. The sequence goes on from DATLBX010000154.1 coordinate 60,871, forward strand.
CTTTGTGTCGACTCCGCACTTGGCCCGCGAGGGACTGTGGGAGACCTCGGGCCACCTCGAGAAATACGCGGACTCCATGTACCCCGGCATGGAACTCGAGGAAGGGGTGAGCTACCGCGTTAAGCCGATGAACTGTCCGTTCCACGTCTTGTCCTACAAGGCCAACCAACGGTCGTACCGAGATCTCCCCATTCGGATGTTCGAGCTCGGCACGGTCTATCGGCACGAGAAGTCGGGCGTGCTGCACGGCGTGCAGCGGCCGCGGGGCTTCACTCAGGACGACAGCCATGTCTTCTGCCGCGAGGACCAGCTCGTGCAGGAGCTGTGTGCGGTGATGGATCTCGTGATCGAGCAGTACGAACCGTTCGGTCTCGCTCCCGCCAAGATCGAGCTGTCGACCAGGCCTGGAGCCGCGATCGGCACTCCCGAAATGTGGGAGAAGGCGGAGGCTGCACTACGCGCCGCGCTCGAACGCTCGGGACGCGAGTTCGAAGTCGCTGCGGGCGAGGGGGCCTTCTACGGACCGAAGATCGACTTCCACTTCCGCGACGCCATCGGCCGCAGCTGGCAGCTCACCACCGTTCAGTGCGACTTCGCCCTGCCGGAACGATTCGACCTTGGTTACGTCGGCGCGGACAATGCCCGCCACCGCCCGGTGATGATCCACCGCGCCATCTATGGGTCCATCGAGCGGTTCCTCGCCACTCTTGTCGAACACACCGCAGGCGCGCTGCCCACATGGCTGTGTCCGGTTCACGCCCTGGTGCTCCCGGTGGCGGAAGCACACGCCGATTACGGCGAAACCGTCGTGGCGAAGTTGCGCGAGGTCGGGCTGCGCGCCCAGCTCGACGCTCCGGACTCCACCTTGGGCGACCGCGTGCGCAAGGGGAAGCTTCAGAAGGTGCCCTACGTGCTTGTCGTCGGCGGAGAAGACGTGGAGGGAGGCACCGTCGGGGTCAACCAGCGCGGCCAGGACAAAGCGCAGCGGGGAGTACCCCTCGACGAGTTCGTCCAGCGGCTCGCCGCTGAGGTCCGCAACAAGGTGAGGGACTGAGTGGCCGACGCGTCTGACCAGACAGAGCGCGGGCCCGGCCTCGAGCGGCTGTGGGCGGGTTGGCGTAGCTCGTACCTCGACAGCCCGAAGGCCGACGGGTGCGTGCTGTGTGGAGTCCTCGATTCGTCCTCGGACAAGGACGCCTTCGTGGTGTGGCGGGGCCGTCTGGCTGCGGTTGTGCTCAACGCTTACCCGTACTCGTCCGGACATTTGATGGTCCTGCCGACCCGTCATGTGGGGGAGATAGAAGGATTGGCGACGGAGGAGTCCGCCGAGGTGTGGCAGGCGCTGGGCCGCGCCGTACGGGCCCTGAAGTCTGCCTATTCGCCTGACGCGATGAACGTCGGCGCGAACCTCGGAGCAGCCGCAGGCGCGGGCGTGCCCGGCCACTTGCACCTGCACGTCGTACCGCGCTGGGACGCGGACACCAATTTCATGACCACCGTGGCCGAGACCCGTGTCCTGCCCGAGGCCCTGGGGGCCACCTACGACCGCGTCAAGGGCGCGTGGCCCGGATGACGCGCCCAACTTCGGGGTCCTAGGTGCCGATGAGCGGTACTGAGGAACCGAAGCTGGGGGATGAGCTGCCCGAGGATCTGGTTCCGTCGGCAGTCCGGGGCAAGTACAGCGTTCCGGACAACGCCCGGCGCAAGCGGCCCGCCCTCGTATTCGCTGTTGCCGCGGCCCTTAGCGCAGCCCTGTGGTTCACGCGGGGCGAAGGCGGCGTGCTGGTCAACTCCGGCTTTGTTGCCGCGGCCGTGGGCTTCGCCCTGTTGGCCGGGTATTTCGCCGCGTCCGCTCGAGGGGTGCGGGTATGGGAGGACGGGGCGATTGCCACTGCGAAGCAGATCACGGATCTGCCCGCGGGCACGGGGCGCGCCCAGTTGGCGTGGCGCGGCTTACTCGGCCGACCGGTCTGGCGGGTGCTCATCCATGACGAGAGCGGAGCTCAGGCGCGCCGGGGAGTGGTGATCGTCGACGCGGCGGACGGTTCTGTGGTCGAGCACTTGAAGGAGACCGTCGCACCCGAGTAGTGCGTGCCTGCCTCACGGCTTAGTGCGCGCCTGCCTCCGCCTTCGCGGGAGCCACCTTGTCGAGTAGGTGGGACGGCAGCAGGTCGTAGTGATCGTGGGTCGCGGTGAAGCGGCCCCGCCCGCCGGTGAGTGAGCGCAGGTCGATCGCGTAGCGCAGGATCTCAGCGGTCGGGACTAGGGCGGTGATCTTCTGTTCCCCGTCTCCGATGGAATCGGTGCCCTGGACCCGCCCCCGACGCGAGTTGAGGTCTCCCATGATGTCGCCCTGCTGCGCGGTCGGCACGATCACCTCGAGCAGAGAGATCGGTTCGAGCACCACGGGTTGGGCTTTCGCCATCGCCTCTCGGAATCCAATCGAGCCGGCCATCTTGAAACTCATCTCGGAAGAGTCGACCGCGTGGAACTTCCCGTCGTAGAGCGTGACTTTCACGTCCACGACGGGGAAGCCGCGCACGCCGGCGCTCGCCATCGTTTCGGCGATGCCCTTCTCGACCGCTGGAATGAACTGGCGGGGGATTGCGCCCCCCACGATCGAATCTTGGAACACGAAACCCGCGCCGCGCTCGAGCGGCTCGATACGAATGTCGGCAATGCCGAACTGCCCGTGTCCGCCCGTCTGCTTCTTGTACTTGCCTTCGGCTTCCGCAGTGGCAGAGATGGTCTCGCGGTACGGAACCTTCACGTCTTCGGTGTCGACCGCGACCGAGTATTTGCGCGTCAGACGCTCCAGGACGATTGCAAGGTGGGTCTCGCCGCTGCCTGACAACAGGGTCTGGTGCGTCTCATCGTCCCGACGCACGCTCAAGGCGGGGTCTTCGTCGCACAGCTTGTGGAGCGCGGTCATCAGTTTGTCCTCATCGCCTTTGGAATGCGGGACGATGGCGATGGTCAACGCGGGGTTGGCGGCCTGTGGCCGGGGGACAGCCACGGGTGTGCCTTTCGGGGCCAACGTGTCGCCGGTGATGGTGTGGGCCAGCTTGGCGACCGCACCGATGTCGCCGGCCGCGAGCTCCTTCACCGCGAGCTGCTCCTTGCCCTTCAAAGTGACCAGGGTGTGCAGCCGCTCGTCGGAGTGGGCACGAGTGTTCACCATCACGGCGTCGGCCCGCAGTGTTCCGGTCAGAACCTTGAAGACCGACAACTTCCCGACGTACGGGTCGGCGATCGTCTTGAAGACGTAAGCCAGCGGTGACTGCGAGGAGTCGGGCGAGATCTCTTGGGTCGTACCCCCGGCTTCGACGATCACCGGCGGACGGTCGAGCGGGGAGGGCCCGATCTCGCAGATGAAGTCGGCGAGCCGGTCGATAGCGATGCCCTTGGTCGCCGAGCCGCAAACGACGGGAAAAACCGACGCCGCCGCCACGCCCTTGGCGAGCGTGTCCTCGAGTTCCTTCGGGTTCGGGATGTCCCCATCGAGGTAGCGCGTCATCAGGTCGTCGTCGGCCACGACGATTCCCTCGACCAGGTTGTCGTGCACTTGGTGCTCGAGTGCCTCCATGTCTTCGGGTATTTCGCCGGTCGTGGCTTTTCCCTCTTCATAAGTGATGGCGGTGTCGGTCAAAAGGTCGGCGACGCCGCGCAGGGCTGCCTCCTCGCCGATGGGCAGTTCCAGCGGAGCGATTCCCGCCCCGAACACCGACCGGAGCTGGTCGAGCGTGCGCTCGAAGCCGGCGCGTTCGCGGTCGAGCTTCGAGACGAAAACCATCCGGGGGATGCCGCGCTCGGCCGCGAGCTTCCACGCCGCCTCCGTCTGGACCTCGACCCCCTCCACCGCAGAAACGACGAACACCGCGAGATCGGCGACGGTGAGTGCGGACTCCACCTCGCAGAAGAAGTCGGCGTAGCCCGGGCAGTCGAGCAGGTTGATCTTGTGGCCCTTCCACTCGATCGGTGCCATCGCCAGGCCGACCGAGATCCCCCGTTTGACTTCTTCGGGGTCGAAGTCCGTCGTCGTCGAGCCGTCTTCCACCCTTCCCAGGCGGCTGGTGCCTCCGCTGCAAAGGAGCAGGGCCTCGACCAGCGTGGTCTTCCCGGCTCCGCCGTGGCCTACCAGGGCAACGTTACGGATCTTCTGAGTGGGAAAGGAGTCCATATGCGGCTCACGATACCGAGGGTCGGCCTCGGCTACCCGGGCCGCGACGCCTCGGCTACTACCCTGACGGGGTGCTGGACAAGAAGTGGCGGGACGATTTCGAGCGGGGGCTCAAGCCGGTAGGCAGTGGTTTGGCGCGAAGCGGCCTTTCCCCGGACCTACTGACTGCCGCCGGCCTGGTATTCGCCGCAGCGACTGCGGTCGCCGTAGCCGTGGGGGAGTTCCGCTGGGGACTTCTCCTGCTGGCGCTTTCCGCTCTCCCAGACGTGCTCGACGGTGCAGTCGCGAAAGCGTCCGGACGCGCCTCGGCCCGCGGCGCGTTCTTCGACTCGGTGGCAGATCGGGTGGCGGACGCATCGGTGCTCGGCGGCGTGGCCTGGCACCTGTCGGTGACCCAGGGCGGCGGCGCCCCGGTGCTGGCCTTCGCGGTGGCCGCGTTGGCGATGCTGGTGTCCTACGAGAGGGCGCGGGCCGAGTCACTCGGCTTCGCCGGCAAGGGCGGCCTGATGGAGCGGGCCGAGCGGCTGCTCCTGCTGGCGGTCGCGTTTCTTGTTCCTGCCTTCCTTATCCCGATCCTCTGGGTCATGTTGGTGCTGACCGCGCTCACCGCGGTCCAGCGCTTCGCTCTCGTCTGGCGCCAGGCCACTCCCCGCGTGCCGCGCGACCGTTGGATGACGTGGCGGGACTTGCGCGACATCGCGTCGTCCACCCCCACGTTCCGTCGCGCTGACGGTTCCGAGGTGACGCGCCACCGACCCGCGCTACGGCCTCGGCGCGAGCGACGCCGCCCACCCGTTCGCTGAGCTCGCCAGTCGAACGTCGGAGCACCCCTCCGCGTCAGGGCATACGTCGACGCGCCACCGACCGCGCGACGTATTTGGCCTATCGGGCCGGAGCTGCCGCGGCCCGCGGCCTTCCGGGAGGGATCACTGATCCAGCGGCGCAGGGAATTGGCCGCTTACTTCTGCGCCAGCTTCCCGGCCGCCGCAACATGCTTCGCCGACACCTGTCGCGCGTACTCGGGGCGGGCGCGACGCCCGAGGAGCTCGACGCCCTCGTCCGCGACGGATTCGAGTCCTACGCCCGCTACTGGCTGGAGTCGTTTCGGTTGCCAGGGCGGAGCAAGGCCGTGATGGATGCGCAGATGAAGCACGAAGGCTTCGAACTGATTCTCGAGGCGCGCGCCGCGGGCAATGGAGCGATCATGGCGCTGCCGCACCTCGGCGGATGGGACTTCGGTGGTGCGTGGCTCGCGGCGCAGGGTCACCCGATGACCGTTGTCGTCGAGCGGCTGGATCCGCCGGAGTTGTTCGAGTGGTTCCGTCAGCTGCGGGCCGACATGGGCATGAACGTCATCGCGGTCGACGACAACTCCGGCGCCGCGGTGCTCCGCGCCCTCAAGCAGAACCACGTCGTCGCGCTGGTGTCGGACCGGGATCTCACGGGCACCGGGCCGGAGGTCGAGTTCTTCGGTGAGCGCACGACGTTGCCGGGCGGGCCGGCGGTGCTGGCACTCAGAACCGGTGCGCCGATCCTCCCGGTCGGCGTCTACTTCCGACCGGACGGCGGTTATCACGGCATCGTGCACGAGCGCGTTCCGGTCGAACGCGTCGGCCCCCGCCTGGCGGACGACGTCGCCCGCATCACCCAGCTACTGGCCTATGAGTTGGAGACCCTGATCCGCCGTGCCCCCGAGCAGTGGCATCTGCTTCAACCCAACTGGCCCTCCGACACCGCCGGCGTGGCGGGCTGACTCTTTCCGGGGACGGATGCGGCGATATGTCGGTCTATGCGTCCCCAGAACGAACCGGGCGATTGGCAGCTTCGTAAATCGCGAGGTATCGCGCCGCCAGGCGATCGAC
>DATLBX010000155.1:0-5757 GCA_035526705.1 Acidimicrobiales bacterium
GAATCCGACACACCCGAAGAAGTCGAAGAGGTCGAAGATTCGGCCGCTACTGACGAGGCAGAGTCGACCGAAGCCGAGGCGGAGGTCGAAGCCGAGCCTGCTCCCGAGGCCGACGCACCGGCGACAGCCGAAGCCGACGACAGCAGCGATGAGAAGAAGGACGAGGCATAGATGGGCCAGAAGGTAAATCCCTACGGGTTCCGTCTAGGCGTGACCACCGACTGGAAGTCACGGTGGTTCACCGAGCGCGAGTACACCGACTACCTCGTCGAGGACTGGAAGATCCGCGACTACCTCATGAACCAGCTGCCGCACGCCGCGATCAGCCGCATCGAGGTCGAGCGCACCCGTGATCGTCTGCGAGTCGATGTCCACACGGCGCGCCCCGGAATCGTCATCGGCCGCCGCGGCGCCGAGGCCGACCGTCTGCGCACCGACCTGGCGACGATGAGCGGCAATCCGAAGATCCAGCTGAACATCCAAGAGATCAAGCAGCCCGAGCTCGACGCCGCGCTCATCGCACAGGGCGTCGCCGACCAGCTCGCTGGCCGAGTGAGCTTTCGCCGGGCCATGAAGCGGGCAGTGCAGACGGCGCAGAAGGCCGGCGCGCTCGGGATTCGGGTGCAGTGTTCGGGACGCCTCGGTGGCTCGGAGATGGCGCGAAGCGAGTGGTACCGCGAAGGCCGGGTACCCCTGCACACCCTTCGCTCCGACATCGACTACGGCTTCCGGGAAGCCCGCACGACCTTCGGTCGCATCGGGGTGAAGACCTGGATCTACAAGGGCGACATCCTTCCCTACAAGACCTCGACCGAGGACAAGATCTCGCGCGAGGCCGCCATGGCGGTCGGCGAGACGTCGGGTGATGCTCGGCCCCGCCGCATCATCTCCGCCGGTGGCGGCCGTCGCCGCCCCGAGACGGAAGAGCCGGGCACTACGACACCGGTGCCCACCGACGACCCCGCAGCCGATGCCGCGCCGGTTGTCAAGGAAGCCGATCCCGAGCTCGAGAAGTTGCTTGCCGACGAGGAGGAGATCGAGCGCCGTACGCGCCAGCACCACGAGACCCCTCACTTCCGTCCCGAGGACGACTGACGCCATGTTGATGCCGAAGAAGGTCAAGCACCGCAAGCAGCACCGAGGCCGCCTCACGGGCGTGGCCAAGGGTGGTTCGCGCATCATGTACGGCGACTACGGCGTCCAGGCACTCGAGCCGGGTTGGATCACCGCCCGCCAGATCGAGGCAGCTCGTATCGCGATGACCCGCCACATCAAGAGGGGTGGAAAGGTCTGGATCACGATCTTCCCCGACAAGCCGGTGACCGCCAAGCCGGCAGAGACCCGGATGGGCTCGGGCAAGGGCAACCCTGAACACTGGGTCGCAGTCGTGAAGCCGGGTCGCATCATGTTCGAACTCGCGGGCGTCAGCGAGGAACTCGCCCGTGAGGCCATGTCGCGAGCGATCCAGAAGCTTCCGATCAAGGCCAAGGTCATCCTCCGTTCAGAGGAGGTTTCGTGACCGACGTCGCTGAGATCCGGGACATGAACGACGACGAGGTGTACATGCGCCTCGCCGAGGCCAAGCACGAGATGTTCAACCTTCGGTTCCAGCACGTCACCGGCCAGCTCGACAACTACTCGCGACTCGGCGACCTCAAGCGCGACATCGCCCGGCTCAAGACGATCCTTCGTGAGCGTGAGATCGAGGCGGCTGAAAGCGTCGACGGCGCGCCGGAACCGGCTGGCAAGGTCACCAAGGCCAGTAGGGCCGAGCCGGAGGTCGACGACTCCCGCCGTGGCCGCCGGGCGCGGGTTGCGGCCAGCCGCAAGGCCGACGCCGAGCGCACCGAGACCGACGAAGAGTCGACGACACCGGAGGAAGATGGTGGCTGATCCCAGCACAGAGGGTCGCTCTGACCCTGAACGCCCCAACCGACGCAAGATCCGCGAAGGGGTCGTCGTCTCGAACGCCATGGATAAGACCGCGGTCGTCGCGGTGATCGAGCGCGTCCGGCACCGGCGCTACGCGAAGACGGTGCAGCGCACGAAGCGTTACCAGGCTCACGACGCGACCAACGAGGTCAATGTCGGCGACCGGGTTCGCCTTGTCGAGATTCGCCCCTTGTCCAAGCTGAAGCGCTGGCGAGTGCTCGAAGTCCTCGAGCGCGCAAAGTGAGTCCCGCGAACGTGAGGATCCAGTGATTCAACAGGAGTCGCGCCTTCGGGTCGCGGACAACTCCGGCGCCAAGGAGGTCCTCTGCATCAAGGTGCTGGGTGGCTCCAAGCGGCGCTACGCGTCCATCGGCGACATCTTCGTCGCGACCGTGAAAGACGCCATCCCCGGTGCGTCGGTGAAGCGCGGCGACGTGGTCAAGTGTGTGGTCGTGCGAACCAAAAAGGAGCGCCGCCGTCCCGACGGTTCCTACATCCGTTTCGACGAGAACGCGGCAGTGCTGATCAACGACCAGCTGCAGCCGCGAGGCACGCGCATCTTCGGTCCCGTCGGAAGGGAACTGCGCGACAAGCGGTTCATGCGGATCATCTCTCTCGCGCCCGAGGTGCTCTGATGAAGTTGCGAAAAGGCGATCGAGTCAAGGTGCTCACCGGCAAGGACCGAGGCAAGGACGGCGAGATCATGCGCGTCATTCCTGATCGCAACAAGGTGATTGTCGACGGCGTCAACGTGGCCAAGAAGCACCAGCGCTCGACCCGGGCGACGATGCAGGGCGGCATCATCGACAAGGACATGCCGATCCCGGCGGCCAACGTCGCGCTGCTCTGCCCCAGTTGCGGGCCGACTCGCATCGGTTACCGCTTCGAGGGCGACGGCACCAAGGTGCGGATCTGCAAGAAGTGCGGGAGCGACGTCTGATGACTACTACTACGCCGACGAAAGAATTGCCTCGCCTCAAGCAGCGCTATCTCAGTGAGATCCGCGCCGCCCTTCAGGAGCAGCTCGGGCTGGCCAACGTGATGCAGGTTCCCCGGTTGCAGAAGATCGTCCTCAACATGGGCGTCGGTGGGGCCACCCAGCAGAAGTCGCTGCTCGACGGGGCCGTCACCGACCTGACTGCGATCACCGGTCAGAAGCCGTTCGTAACCAAGGCGCGTAACTCGATCGCCGGTTTCAAGTTGCGGGAAGGTCAGGAGATCGGGGCCAAGGTCACCTTGCGGGGCGACCGGATGTGGGAGTTCCTCGATCGCCTGATCAGCCTCGCCATCCCTCGCATGCGTGACTTCCGGGGCCTCTCGGCTACGGCTTTTGACGGTCGGGGTAACTACACCTTCGGGGTGAACGAGCAACTCGTTTTTCCCGAGATCGACTACGACAAGGTCGACGCGATCCGGGGGATGGACATCACCATCGTGACAAGCGCTCGCGACAACGCCGAAGGCAAGGCGCTACTCGACGCTTTCGGTTTCCCCTTCCGTCGGGATGGGGCTCAATGACTCGAATCTCTTGGAGTGACGCTCGTGGCTAAGAAGGCACTGATTCAAAAGCAGCAGCGCAAGCCCAAGTTCCGGGTGCGCGCCTATACGCGCTGCCGGCGCTGTGGCCGGCCTCGAGCCGTCTACAAGAAGTTCGGGCTGTGCCGTATCTGTCTGAGAGAGATGGTCCACAACGGAGAAGTACCTGGCGTCACGAAGGCCAGCTGGTGAGGAAAGGAGGCCGCGTATGACAATGACAGATCCAGTCGCCGACATGCTGACGCGGCTGCGCAACGGCAATGTCGCCATGCAGGACTCAGTTCGCATGCCGTCGTCGAAGCTCAAGGAGGCGTTGGCCGCCATCCTCCGCAGGGAGGGTTACATTGCGGACTTCAGTGTCCGTGACGAGCCGACGCGGCCCGGCCGCACGCTCGAAATAGTGATGAAGTACAACGAGGAGCGCACGCCGACGATTTCTGGCTTGAAGCGTGTGTCCAAGCCCGGCCTGCGGGTCTACACCAAGGCCGACCGGCTGCCCAGAGTTCTCGGTGGCCTTGGCGTCGCCGTGCTATCAACGAGCAACGGGTTGATGACCGATCGGGAGGCGCGCGAGCGCCGGGTCGGAGGAGAAGTCCTGTGCTACGTCTGGTGATTACGAGCCAGGGCCCGAGCGGGAAGCAGGCGCGCTGATGTCTCGCATCGGACGTTCGCCGATCTCGCTGCCCGCAGGCGTCGACGTGACTGTGGCCGACCGCCACATCGCGGTCAAAGGCCCGAAGGGCGTGCTCGAGCGCGAGCTACCGCCCGACATCACTGTGCGCCAGGAGGACGGCACGCTCCACGTCGAGCGGCCCGATGACGAGCGCCGCCACCGGGCCCTGCATGGGCTTACCCGATCGCTGGTCGACAACATGATCGTCGGTGTGACCGAGGGTTTCCGCAAGGAGCTCGAGATCGTCGGCGTCGGGTACCGCGCCACCGCGCAAGGCCCGAACCGGCTCGACATGGCCCTCGGGTTCAGTCACTCGGTTCCGGTGCAGGCCCCCGAGGGGATCACCTTCGAGGTGCCGACCCCTACTCGTATCGTCGTGATCGGCAATGACAAGCAAGCGGTCGGGCAAGTGGCAGCTGACATTCGTGCCCTCCGCAAGCCCGAGCCCTACAAGGGCAAGGGAGTTCGCTACGCCGGCGAAGTCGTGCGGCGCAAGGCGGGGAAGGCCGCCAAGTGACAGCTTCAAAATCTTCGAAGAGAGAGGCCAGGCTCCGTCGGCACCGGCGCGTGCGGCGCCGGGTGCAGGGCACTGCGGAGCGTCCTCGTCTCGCGGTGCACCGCTCGAACCGCAACATCGTCGCCCAAGTCATCGACGACACCGCCGGGCGCACACTCGCCGCGGCGGGCACCGTTGAGGCCGATCTGCGCGCCGGGCCCACAGCCACCAAGGAGGCCGCGTCGAAGGTGGGACGCCTCGTCGCCGAGCGGGCCAAGGCGGCGGGCGTAACTCGCGTAGTCTTCGATCGCGGCGGCTTCCTGTATCACGGTCGAGTCGCGGCCCTCGCTGAGGCGGCAAGAGAAGCAGGACTGGAGTTCTAGGACATGGCTGAATCTCAGTACGAAGAACGCGTCATCGACATCAACCGGGTCGCCAAAGTCGTCAAAGGCGGCCGGCGCTTCTCGTTCACCGCGCTCGTGGTCGTCGGTGACGGCAGCGGCAAGGTCGGACTTGGCTACGGCAAGGCCAAGGAAGTGCCGGCCGCGATCCAGAAGGGCATCGAGGAAGCCAAGAAGAACTTCTTCGACGTGCCGCTGGCGGGCACGACCATCACCCACCCCGTAATCGGCCGGCGTGGCGCGGGTCGGGTGCTTCTCAAGCCGGCCGCCCCCGGAACCGGTGTCATCGCCGGTGGCGCGGCGCGCGCCATCCTCGAGGCCGCCGGTATTCGCGACATTCTGGCCAAGTCGCTCGGCTCGTCCAACGGCATCAATGTCGCCCACGCCACCGTCGCCGGCCTCCGCGACCTCAAGCGTCCTGACGAGATCGCCCGTCTACGTGGGAAGTCGCCCGAGGAAGTCACCCCCAAGGGTCTCCTCAATGCCTACAACGAGACCCGTCGTGGCCCCCACGTGCCCAAGGAAGTGGCCTGATGGCTCAGCTGAAGGTGGTGCAGGTGAAGTCGGGCATCGGAACTCGCCCTGTTCACCGCGGCACGCTGCGCGCCCTCGGGCTCGGTCGCATCGGCAAGAGCAGGGTGCTTCCCGACCGGCCTGAGATCCGGGGCATGATCGCCCGCGTACCCCATCTCGTGACCGTTGAGGAACTCGTATGAAGG
>DATLBX010000156.1:0-9065 GCA_035526705.1 Acidimicrobiales bacterium
GCGGCGTCGACTGACGCATCGCGCAACGGCAGGTACTCGGCTTCGCCACCGATCTAACGCACGGGTCGAGCGAGGGAGCGCATGCCTGCTGCCGGCTCAAGAGCGGTAACGCTTCGTTCGCTCGTGGTCAACCGCTCGGCCGTGAACCCGTCGCCCGCCCCGACATCCAACACCACTCCGTGTCGCGGCAGCAACTCGTCCAACGCGGCGATGACACGACCGGGCCGGTCCATCGCGGCGCGCTCGATGTCGAACAACCGGCGGTCCTGCGCGCCATAGAAGGGGATTACCCCCATGCCGTCACGCCGCCAGCGCGGCGAGGAGTTTCTTGGGCGTGTCCTTCGGGCTGATCCGGTACCAAGCCTCCGCGACCCGACCCTTCTCGTCGATCAAGAACGCAGAACGGATCACTCCCATGTATTTGCGTCCATACAGCGACTTCTCGCCCCACGTCTCCCACGCTTCCGCAACCGCGTGCTCCGCATCCGACAAAAGCGTGAAGCCCAGCGAGTACTTCGCATCGAACTTCGCCAACTTCTCGGGGGCATCGGGACTGACGCCAAGGACGACGGCTTCGCCGATGTCGTCGGCGATGTCGCGCAGCCCGCACGCCTGCGCCGTGCATCCCGGCGTATCTGCCTTCGGATAGAAGTAGATGAGGACCTTCTGGCCCTTGAAGTCCGACAACTTGACGGCGGATCCCGACTGGTCCTTCAAGGTGAACGCGGGCGGCTTGTCTCCGGACTTCAAAGGCATGCATCGACGATAGGGCCGGCCCTACGCTCTCCCTGACCCGGCCCGTACGACGCCGGCCATCGAGGGAGCTCACCCTGATCGCGACGATTCGGCGCTGGTGGCCACTCCCAGTCGCTCTCGCCCTGTCCCTCGCGTGCCAGGCGGTGCTCTACACCGGCCGCTACGAGGTCGCGGGCCACGCAGCCGGGCACTTGAGCAGCGGGACCTTCGTCTTTCTCGCCACGGCGATCGCCGCAGTGCTCCTTTGGACGACTCCCGCGGCCCGCCGATCTCCCATCGTGCTCGGCGGCCTATCGATCTGGCTAGGCGCCGGCGTCGCCATCGCGATCGGCAACGCGCGTGTCATCGATGCTCTGATAGCTACCGGCCAGGCGACCACCGCCACCGGCCGGATAGTCGAATCGCCGGCGCTGAACGATGCCCACTGGCTCGCCAACACCGCTCCACTCGTCGCAGTCGCCGGCGCGTTCATCGTCTTGCTCGGCATCTATCTGGTGCGCGCCGCATCGATCCCACTCGCCATTGCTGCCGCGGTGCTCAACATCTTGATCCCGCCATGGGTCGTGCCCGGCTTCGGCCTCATAGTCGTCGCCATCGCCCGCGTGATAGCGCGGGAGAAGGCGGCGCGACAGCGCGGAGCAACTCGGTCCGAGGCGACTCCGCGTTCGCCGGCTGCCGATCCCTAATCGCCTCGCGGCCTCAGCCTTGGCGGTAGGGGGTCGCTCCGGCGAACTGTGCCAGGAACGGGTTCGTTCGCCGCTCTTCGCCGATTGTTGTGACCTCGCCGTGGCCAGGCAGCACTCGCACAACATCGTCGAGCGGAAGGATTCGCTCCTCCATCGACTGCATCAACTGCTCGAAGCTCCCGCCCGGAAGATCGGTGCGCCCGATCGAGCCCTTGAACAAGTGGTCGCCGGAAAACAGCACGGGAGCCTCCCCCTCGACCTCGAGCAGCAGGCAAACCGACCCTCGAGTGTGGCCGGGCGTGTGAATCGAGCGGAACTTCAAGCCCGCTCCTGAAACCACATCGCCGTGGTCCAGTCCCTCGATCACCTCCGGCGGCCGGGTGTCCAGCCCGGACTGTTCGAGCATCTGACCCAGCCCGCCGGAGGCGCCGATTGGATCGACCAGCATGTGTCGGTCATCGCCGTGGATGTGCACCGGCGCCTGCGGATTCGAGTCCCGCACCGCTTCGCCGATTCCACCGACGTGGTCGATGTGTCCATGCGTGGCGATCACCGCGGCGACCCGCAGGTCGTGCTCGCGCACCAGGTCCAATGCAACCTGGGGCTCCGGCGGGATATCGACAATCACGCACTCCTGTCCCGGCCCGGCAGCAACCACCCAACAGTTGGTCTGGGCGACCCACAACGACTTAGACGCGATCAGCATTCGATCTTCCTACCCGCCCGAGGCCGCGAATGTGCACCGACCCTGATCGACGGCGATCTCCGCCCGCTGCGTCTCCGTGCGGAAGACCGCCTCGCCCTCACCTTCGGTCCAGATCTTCACTGTGAGCCCGTCGCCCGGGTACACCGGGGACGTAAACCGCGCCGACATCGAACGAAATCGCGCCGGATCACCCGAGCAGAGCGAGTGCAGCAAGGCCCGCCCGGTGAAACCGAAGGTGCACAACCCGTGCAGGATCGGCCGGTCGAACCCGGCCCGCGCCGCGAAAGCAGGGTCGGAGTGCAGCGCGTTGCGGTCCCCCGACAGGCGGTAGAGCAACGCCTGGTCGGGGCGGGTCCGATACGTCACGACATGATCCGGATCTCGGTCCGGCACCTGGGAACCGGCCGACGACGGGCCCCGCTCGCCGCCGAATCCGCCCTCGCCCCGAATGAAGGCCGATGCCCGGGTCCTGAAGCGCAGCTCGCCGGAGTCCGGGTCGACCGAGTCGCACTCGGTCACAACCACTGCGCCCTTCCCTTTGTCCCAGATCTCGGCGATCCGCCCCGTCACCGAGACACGGCCATTCGCGGAAATCGGGCCAAAGACCTCGAAGGACTGCTCTCCGTGCACCAACTTCGCGAAGTCGAATTCGCCGACTTCCTTCCATGGCGCTCCAGCTGAGCCGGCGATCACCGCGTAGCTCGGCAGCACCTTCTGTTCGATGCCGTGGCTGTTCTCCGTCGTGAACTCCAACTCGGAGAGCGGATCGTCCGCCCCCGTGCCCACGCCCAGTGCGTAGAGCAAGCAGTCTTTCGAAGTCCAAGAGCGCTCGACCGGTTCTCCGACCGCGCCCACTGCGCCGGGATTGATTGCCATGGGCGGGGGAGCCTACGGCTCCGTCCTCCCGAGTGCGCTGCCCTAGTGGTCGGCCCCGCCCTGGCCGGCGAACCGCGCGGCGAAGTCCGTCAACGCTTTGGTGTCGACGTCTTCGCACAGCATCTTGTGGACCCACGCCGTCGCGACCACGGGCGCCGGTAACGAGTCGTGCGGCGCCACGACGATCTGCTCGTTGGTCTCCGCCAGAACGGCAAGGTCGTCGACCTCGTCCGAGGTCAATTGTCCGGAGGCGAACTGAATCAGCACGAGGCCGCCCTCCAGGATCTGCACCTGGGTCGGTGGGTCGATGGGCTCGGCCACCACTCCGGACTCCCACGCCCCTCCGCTCGTGTGAGCGCCCGAAGTCGGCGGATCGGACAGGAAGCTGGGCACCGGTGCCCCCGGCAACAGATGCCGCCCGCTCTGTGGGTCCAGCTTCTCCTCGACGATGTTCCCGCAGCCCTCGGCGGCGCTCGCCGCCGTGCTCGACGTAGTGGTGTCCTGCGACTCAGGCTCACCCGCGGCGCAGCCGCCGAGCCCCATCCCGACGAGCGCTGTCAACGCCGCGAGCACCCCGGGGCCTTTGCCCTTCATCCACGCCGGCAAATTGCCCTGCACCGCGATCACCCCTCCGACGATCAGCAAGCCTCCAATGACCAGCCGCCATGAGAAAGGCTCGTCAGCGACCGTCACTCCTACCACCAACCCGACGACGGGCACCAGATAGGTCACGATCGAGGCTCTGGCGGCCCCCACCTCCGCGATCATCCGGTAATAGATGAGGTAGCCGACGCCCGTGCCGAAGACCCCGAGAATGAACACGGCCAAAAATCGCGTCGGCGTCAACGCGATCCCGTGGGTGATCGAGGTTCCGACCCCGAACGGCGCCATGACCGCGGCGCCGATCAGTAGTTGGCCGGCCGTAGTGGCCTCCGGTCTGGCACCCAGGTCGTGGTGCTGCGAGTAGGCGAACCCGATGGCGTAGCAAAAGGCGGCCCCGAGTCCCGCCAGCGTTCCGGTGAGCGATGAGCCCGCCACATCACCCGCCCCCAGCCCTGCGGCGATCCCAACCCCGAGGAATCCGAGCACCAGCCCGGCGGCCTGGGATCCCTTCAGCTTCTCGCCTAGGAAAATCGTCGCGACGATCGCCGCCATCAGCGCGGTCGAAGCGTTCAGCACCGACGTGAGCGAGGAAGTGATCCGCTCCTGCGCCCAGGCGAAAAGGCTGAAGGGCACGACGTTCGTGACCAGAGCCATGAACACGAGGTGCTTCCAGACCTCCCACCTGCGGGGCAGTCCCGTCCGAGTGACCAGGAGGCTGAGAACCACGATGGCGGCACCGAAAATCAGCCGTCCCAAAACCACCGCCGAGGGGGTCATGCCCTGTAGGGCGATTTTGATGAAGAAGAAGGACCATCCCCACATGAGCCCGAGGACGATCAGCTTCCGCACAGACCAGCGAAGGTATAGGCCGCCCGGCCCGGGGAGTCCTGAAACGCCCGGCCTACACTCGCCCGAGATGCCAGGCCGCCGCCGAAATGAAGCCCGCCTCCGGGTCAAACGCGATCTGGTCGAGCGCGAACTGATCCAGGCCGGGGAGCGCCTGGCCCGCGCTCGAGAGGAGCTGGCGGCACTCGACGAGCAGGTCGCGTGGTTCGAGGAGGCCACGGACGACGCAAGGATGCGGGCCCTGGTGACCGAGTCCAAGGCAGATCAGCGCGAATTCAGCGAGGCCGAGCGCCACTCGCAGGCGATCGCCCGCAGCCGCGCCGATCTCGTCGCCCACATCGCCCGTCTGCGCCGCCTCCAGGAGGAACTGCTCGAGGAACTGCCGGCGCAAGATCCGGCCCCAACTGACGAAAGGGTTTCCTGAGTGGGAACGAAAGTTGTAATCGCGGAGGACGAAGCGCTCATTCGCCTGGACATCAAGGAGATGCTCGAGGAGGAGGGCTACGAGGTCGTCGGCGAAACAGGACGGGGCGATGAGGCGGTCACGCTGGTCAAAGAGCATTCGGCCGACCTGGCCGTTCTCGACATCCGCATGCCAGGACTCGACGGCCTGTCGGCCGCCCGGCAGATCACGGAGGCCGGCGAGACCGCGGTCGTGATCCTCACCGCGTTCAGCCAGCGCAATCTCATCGAGGAAGCCCGTGACGCCGGTGTCCTCGCGTATTTGGCCAAGCCCTTCCGCAAGGACGAGCTCGTCAGCGCGATCGAAGTCGCCATGGCCCGCTTCCGCGAGATGAAGGCGCTGGAGAGCGAGAACCAGGACCTGCAGCAGAAGCTGGAGACCCGCAAGGCCGTGGACCGCGCCAAGGGGATGCTCATGGATCAGCACGGGTGGACCGAGGAGCAGGCCTTCGTCTGGATTCGCAGCACCGCGATGGACAACCGCTTGAAGATGAAGGAGATCGCCGACCAGGTGATCAGCGGAGAGCGTCAGCCGTGAAGCGTGGGGTTTCGCTCATCTGCATCCTGTTGATTGCGCTAGGCGTCGGGGCGTGCTCGGAAAAGGGGGAGCACGCCGAGGACCACGGAGACAACGGGACACAGACGACGGCATCAGGTGCGGGCACCACGGCCACAGAAGCCGACCCCGGCGAAGGCGGCGAGCTTGCGGACCCGGGCGATCACGAACACGAGAACGCGACGTTCCCCGCCGCCGAAGCGACCGACATCGCCAAGATCTCCATGCGCGACTACGCCTTCGTGGACATGCCGGCGACCATCACCGGGCCCAAATTGCGCATCGAGGCGAGCAACAACGGCCCCAGCGCCCACGAGATCGTGATCTTCGACGCCGACGGAAACGAGGTCGGTGGCATCAAGCCAATTCCGTCCGGCGAGTCCGCCGAGATCTCCCTCGAGTTGACCGCCGGCACCTACGAGATGCGCTGCCAGATCGCCATCTCCGAAACCAAGACCCACTTCGACGAAGGGATGAAGGCCGTCTTCGCGGTCATGTGACCTGAACGCATGACCAAGCTCCTCCTGCTCGACGGCAACTCACTCGCCTATAGGGCCTTCTTTGCCCTTCCGACCGACATGGCCACGGCGTCGGGCCAGGTGACCAACGCGGTCTACGGCTTCACCTCCATGCTGGTGAACCTCTTCAAGGACCATCAACCCGATGCCATCGCGGTCGCCTTCGACCGTCCCGAGCCGACCTTTCGCCACGAGCTCGTACCGGACTACAAGGCGGGCCGGTCCGCGGCACCCGACATCCTCCGCCAGCAGATGGGCCTCGTTCGTCAGGTCGTTGACGCGCTCAACATCCCCATCGTCGACCTCGCGGGTATGGAGGCCGACGATGTGATCGCCACGCTCGCATCACAAGCCCGCGATCGCGGCGACGACGTCATCGTCGTAACCGGCGACCGCGACGAGTTCCAACTCGTCGAGGACCCGCACGTGCGCGTTCTGTATGTCCTGCGAGGGGTGAGCGACTACGTGCTGCTCGATGAGGCAGGAGTTCTCGAGCGAACCGGCGTCCTGCCGAACCTCTATCCGCAATACGCCGCGCTCCGCGGCGACCCGTCGGACAACCTCCCCGGCGTCCCCGGCGTCGGCGCGAAGACAGCGGCAAAACTGATCAACACCTACGGCGACCTCGACGGGGTGTTCGCCCACTTGGACGAGTGCACTCCGAAGCTCCGCCAGAACCTCACGGAGCACGAGCCCATCGTCCGGCGAAATGCAACCGCCACGCCGTTGGTGCGCGACGCGGCTGTGTCTTGCGATCCCGACGAGCTCCGCATGGGCGGGTTCGATCAGGAGAAGCTGAGAGAGCTCTTCAAGTTCCTCGAGTTCGGGCCACAACTCTGGGGTCGTCTGGTGGAGGCACTTGGCCCCGAGCACATCGACGAGGCACCCGGCAGCACGGGGTCCGGTGATCTCCTCGAGGCCGACGTGGACCGCCTTGATGAGGCGGCTGCGGTGGCACTGGCGAAGCGAATCGGGAGTGGCGACGTGGCGGAGTCACCAGCCGTCGCGCTGGCGTGGGAGGGCGTCGAAGGTCGGTCGCCCGTCACGGGCTTGGCCGTCGCGGTCGGCGAGGCCGCCGTGCCGTGGATCGAGGCCTCCGTGCTGTCGGACCCGGCGGTCGCCAAGGCCCTCACGCTTGCACTCAGCACGAGCTCGATCGAGGTGCACGCCCACGGATCCAAAGAAGTGATGCGCGGCCTCGCAACCGTGGGCATTTCGTTTTCCTGCCTCGGTATCGACACTGCGGTAGCGGCGTATCTGATCGAACCGTCGGAGAATCAGTACCTCCTCGAGGATCTGGCCCGTCGCCATCTCGGCATCGAGCTGGAGCCCCAGGGCGAAGGTGAGACGAAGGGTCAGCTGGCGCTCGACGTCGGTGGGGGATCCGATCGCGCGATGCGCGCCGCCCTTCGCGCCGAGGCGGTGCGCCGGCTGGTCCCCGAGCTCTCGGCCGCCCTCGAGGCGCGCGGGCTGGCCAATCTGTACCGCGAGATCGAACGACCGCTCGTGCGGGTCCTCCATCGCATGGAGGAGACGGGCATCGCGGTCGACGCCGCCTACCTGAAGGAGCTGTCCGCCGGCCTGACCGACGAAGTCCGGCGGCTCGACGTCGAGATCCAGGAACTCGCGGGGGAGCCCTTCAAGGTCAACTCCACGCCTCAGTTGCGTGAGGTGCTCTTCGTCAAGCTCGGTCTGCAGCCCCAGAAGAAGACCAAAACAGGCTTCTCCACCGACGCCGCCTCACTCGAGAAGCTGGTCGGCCAGCACCCCATCATCGAGAAGCTGTTGCGCTACCGCGAGGTCGAGAAGCTCCGCTCCACCTACGGCGAGAGTCTTCTCTCGGAGGTGGCGTCGGACGGACGCATCCACGCCACGTTCAATCAGACGGTGGCCCGGACCGGCCGCCTGTCCTCCGACCGGCCGAACCTGCACAACGTGCCGATTCGTACCGAGGAAGGCCGTCGCTTCCGTCGCGCCTTCGTCCCGCGGGAGGCATGGCGACTCCTGGTCGCGGACTACAACCAGATCGAATTGCGGATAATCGCCCACCTCGCGGAAGACCCTGGACTGATCGAAGCCTTCACCAGCGGGCACGACGTGCACACCGCCACCGCTTCGCGCATCTTCGGAGTCGAGCCCGGCGACGTCGACCTCGGCCAGCGCTCCAAGGCGAAGATGGTCTCCTACGGCCTCGCCTACGGGATGGAATCTTTCGGCCTCGCCCAACGCCTGCGCATCCCCGTCGAGGAAGCCGCCGAGATTCTCGCCGCCTACTTCATTGCCTTCCCGACGGTGAAGGCCTACATGGAGCGCACGGTTGCCGAAGCGCGGGAACGCGGATACACCGAGACCCTGTTCGGCCGTCGGCGTCAGATCCCCGAACTATCCGCGACGAACTTCCGCGTTCGACAAGCCGGCGAGCGCCAAGCCATGAACGCCGGCATCCAGGGTCTTGCCGCGGACATCTTCAAGGTTGCGCTGGTGCGTCTCGACGGTGAAATCGAATCCCGAGGTCTGGAGTCCCGGCTCGTTCTCCAAGTGCACGACGAAGTGCTGCTGGAGGTCCCACCGGACGAGGAGGTCGTAGCGGAGCAGGTCACGCGCGACGCGATGACCGGAGCCTGCGAACTGTGCGTCGGCCTCGACGTCAATCTCGCCTGGGGTGATTCCTGGGAGGACGCCAAGGGCTAGGCGTCCAGCCTGTAGCCTTTTGGGCAAGCACGCGCCGCGTGATTCAGAGTCCTCGTGACGAGTAGCCGAGGATGAACCGTCCTGACAAAGAGAGCCAACCGACCCGCCATGTCCGACCAAGCACGTAGTCCCATCGCCGCCAACCCGACCGAAGAGCCCATGGGCACCTTCGACGAGGCAGGTGAGTACACCCCTCGCCAGGTCATCTCCGACGACCTCGACGGCATGTCCTTCGAGGACATGATCGACAAGACGATCGTCGAGTTCGAAGACGGCGACATCGTCACCGGCACCGTGGTGAAGGTCGACAAGGACGAGGTTCTGCTCGACATCGGCTTCAAGTCCGAAGGCGTGATTCCGGCTCG
>DATLBX010000157.1:0-10168 GCA_035526705.1 Acidimicrobiales bacterium
GCCGCGCCGCGGTTGCCTCCCGAAGAGCGCCCGGATCACCACCTTCCAGCGCACTGGCCTGCGCCTCGCGGACTCGTTCTCCGAGGGCGAGAACCTCTTCGATCGCGTCGGGATGCTCCCGCGCCACCCGGTTCAAGGCCCACGCCATGGCCGAGGGCCGGGGGAGTTTCTTGATCGCATCTGCCGCGGCGCGGTTGCCCTCCTTGCGGACCTTGGCGGCCAGAGCGTTACGCGCCTTCGTGAACTCGGGAGGTTCCAGCGCGAAGAGGTCATCCACGCCTGCGATGTCGAAAACGGAACCCGTCACGCCAGAAATCTACGGATCCCGGACGCACGGGGCGAAAGTCTCGTCTCGAGGTCCACGGGCCGGCTATTCAAGGCCAAGGCGTGAATTAGGTCGACGGCGGGTAGTGGCTCGCACATGGTGCCCGCCGCGACGCCAGGCGACGACATCCGGCGCGACATTCGCATCCTCGACGGTCCAAATCGCTTCTTGCCTGGTCCGGCCGTCGCCCTCTCGCTGTGCCTGCCGACCGCACATGCCCAAAGGTCGGCCGAGAAGCTGGCCGGCGAACTGGCCGCTGCGATCGTGGCGCAGGCGAAGTTTCCGGCCGCCATCAGCGCGGATCTAGTGGCGCGTGGCGGACGAGACGGCGGGCTGCTGATCGCCTTCCCTCGACACGACCGTCAGCAGTCGGAAGCCTTCGCCCTGGCGCTGAGTGATGGTTTGGCTGCTGTGCTCGGCGGCGAAGATATCGGCGCCGTCGCCACGGTTGCGGCGGACCGATGCCGAGCCATCGTGGCTGATGATCCGCCGTCGGTCCCAGCGCCCACGATTCCCACGATCGCCGTCACGGGCACCAACGGTAAGACCACTGTGACCCGTCTCGCCGCTCACATCGCGGGCCAGGCTGGTCACCGAGTGGCACGGTGCGATTCCGACGGTGTGTACGACGGAAGCGTGGCGGTGGAGCGAGGCGACTGGACCGGGTTCCTTGGCGTGCGGCGGGCCCTCGGGATACCCGGCGCCACCTTCGCGGCCCTGGAGATCGCCAGGGGTGGAATTCTGCGTCGCGGGCTCGGCGCCACAGATTTCGACGTGTCAGTCGTCACCAACATCGCGGCGGATCATCTGGGGAGCGACGGCGTCGACACGCTTGGTGACATGGCTGAAGTCAAGAGCGCGGTGGTTGGAGCGACGCGTCCCTCCGGTGTAGTCGTAGTGAATGCGGAGGACCCCCTTGCTCTGGCCATGCGCCGGGCTACGTCGGCGCGTCCCTTCGGATTTGCGCTCTCCATGGCGTCTCCGGGCCTCGAGTTGGTGCTCCGCGAGGGCGGCGCCGCCATATCGCTTCGGGACCACGAAGTCGTATGGCGCGATCACGTCGACGCCACGTGGCGTCCCGTGCTGGACATCACCGCGATACCCATCACCTTTGGCGGCAAGTCTCGCCACAGCGTGGCCAATGCCCTGGCCGCAGCGGCAGCCGCGCTCGGGTGCGGCATTCCTCTGCCGTCGGTTGTGGCCGGGCTACAGAGCTTCACCCCATCGGCCGCCCACAACCCAGGGCGGATGAACGCCTTTCAGTTCCGCGGCATCGTGATTCTGGTCGACTACGGCCATAACGAAGAGGGCCTCACCGCGCTCATGGAGTTGGCCAGGGCGCTCGTCGGGACTGACGGACAGGTCCACCTCGTTCTCAACGGGCTCGGTGACAGGCCCGCCGACTTGATCTTCGGGTTGGCCCGGATAGGGGCTCAGACGTCGGACACTCTGGTGATAGCGGAGCGAGAGTCAGCCCCCCGGGGCCGTCCCGCAGACGAGCACTTCGGGCTGCTGCGTGCAGGCGCCGAGGCCGGCGGAAAGGCAACGCCCCTGAGTTTGCCCACTGAGGTCGACGCGGCCCGGACGGTGGTGGAGCGCGCCGCGGCCGGGGATGTGTGCGCAATCATGTGCCACGCCGAACGAGTCGAGATGGCGGCGTGGTTGGATGCAATCGGCGCGGCGCCCACCGAATTCGCCGTTGACATGGGATCGTCACCCGCCGACGGGAGTGCCGAGATCCTCTGAGCGCAGGAGGTCCCAGACGGCAGCATGGTCGTCCACGCAGAGCACCGCAACCTCTCCCGGCTGGGTTTCGGCCATGGCGGCTCGTACTGCGTCGAGCTCGGAATGCACGACGTGCACGGCCTGACAGCGCCCCCCGTTCTCGCTGCTGGCCCTTGCCCCGTCGGCAACCAATGCGGCGGCCTCACCAGGAGCGCGTCCGCGCAGACGGGCGTCTTCGCGGACGAAGACAACGTCGAAGTGCTGCGCTGCAACCTCGCCCAGTTCGCGCAAATCCTGATCTCTCCGGTCGCCCGCAGTTCCGATAACCCCCACGGCGCGAGGCCGCTTCGCCCCATCCGATCTGGACAGCAGGCCGTCCACGAACTCTCCCAGGGCTCGCATGCCGGCGGCATTGTGCGCGTAGTCCATGACCACCCGGCTGCCTCCGACCTCGGCCATGTTGAGGCGGCCGGGGGCCAGCTCGAACGACGGTTGGAAGGTGCGCAAGCCCTGACGGATGTCGTTGAGAGGTACCCCAAATGCGTACGCGGCACCGGCAGCGGCTAGTCCGTTCTGGATATTCATCCGCGCCAGCCCCCGGTACGTGGCGGGAAGTAGGTCCGCTCTCGTGAGCTCGAGGCGCCGCGGCCCGTGCCGGACGACCATGACCTCGCCGTCCGGCCCGTCCTCGAGCACGACGGCTCGTCCCCCGCGTCGGCAATGTTTCTCCACCAGGGGGTTGACCTCTGCCAGCGTGAAGTACACCACCTCCCCGGAGCAAGCGCGAGCCATCCGGGCCACCAACGGATCGTCGGCGTTCAGAACGGCGAAGCCGTCGCGTCGCACCGCTTCGACGACCACGCGCTTGAGCGCTGCGAGCTGCCGGACGTTCTCGATGCCTCCTACGCCGAGGTGGTCCGGCGCGACGTTCAGCACCACGGCCACGTCGTTGTGCTCGTAGCCCAGCCCCTCTCTGAGGATTCCGCCGCGCGCCACTTCGAAGACTGCGCAATCCACGCGGGGGTTCTGGAGCACCATTCGCGCGGACTTGGGTCCGGCGGCATCGGCGCGCATCACGAGTCTTTGATCGATCACGACGCCATCGGAAGAGGTCATGCCCACCTTACGGCCGTTCGTTTTCAGGATGTGGGCGACCATCCGTGCGGTCGTGGTCTTTCCGTTCGTTCCGGTGATGCCGATGATCGGGATCCGACTTGGCGCACCCGGGGGAAACAGCAGATCGACGACAGGCTTGGCGACATATTGCGGCTCACCGATCGTGGGGTGAGTGTGCATTCGGAAGCCCGGCGCGGCGTTGACTTCGATGATGACTCCGCCGTTGTCCCGCACAGGCCGCGAGATATCGGTGGCTACGAAGTCGATACCCGCGACGTCCAGGCCGATGACCTGAGCAGCCTGCTCCGCGATCTCAACGTTGTCGGGATGCGCCTCGTTGGTGCGGTCGATCGAAATGCCGCCGGTCGACAAGTTGGCGGTCAGTGCCAATTGAACGGTTGTGCCCTCGGGCGGGACGCTCCCCATCTCCCAGCCTTGGGAGCGCGCCAGCTCGATGGCCGCCTCGTTCACCGTTATGCGCGTGAGGATGTTCTCATGGCCGATGCCGCGTCGGGGGTCCCGGTTGGCCTCCTCCACGAGCTCGGCCACCGTCGAGCTGCCGTCGCCGACGACGTGTGCCGGGACCCGCTCCGCAATGGCGACAATTGCCCCGCCGACCACAAGGGCGCGGTAGTCCTTGCCAGAAGCAAAGGTCTCGACTACCACCGTGCCGCGCTTCGCCTGCCGGGCCGCGATGTGAAAGGCCGCCCTGACTTCGGCTTCGGTGTTCAGGTGGACGACGACACCACGACCATGATTGCCGTCGAGAGGCTTGAGCACAACCGGCAGACCTATTCGGCGTGCCACCTCCCAGGCTTCGTCCTCGGTGCGACACGTGCCACTCTTCGGCACCGGAAGTCCCGCGGACGCGAGGAGCCGATTCGTCAGCTGCTTGTCGCCGGCGAGCTCCACAGCGAGCGAGCTGGTGCCTGACGTCATGGTCGCCCGGATGCGGCGCTGGTGCACTCCCTGACCGAGTTGCACCAGTGACTCACCGTTGAGTCTCAAATACGGGATGTCACGACTCACCGCCTCATCGATGATGGCTTGGGTGGACGGTCCGAAGGCGGAGCGGTTGGACATGCGGATTAGTTGCTCGAGCTCGGCAGTGAAGTCGAAAGTCGGATCCGGCTCGACCAGGTGGTTCACAATCCGCACGGCCAGCTCTCCAGCGGCCAACCCGACGCGTTCATCGGCGAACCCGTAGATGACGTAGTACTGCCCGACAGTGCCGGTCCCGCGCGTCTTGCCCCGGCCGATGTCTGCTCCGGTCAGCCGCTGCAACGCGAGGGCAATATGTTCGGCGACGTGGCCTGTCCAGGTGCCCTCTCGTAGCCGTTCCACGAAGCCTCCGGGGTGGCCGCGTGAGCAGTTGTGCTCGGTCAGCCCGGGGAGCATCTCCAAAAGCCGGTCGGTGAACCCGCTGATGCGATCGCTCGGCCAATCCTCCAGGGATCCGAGCTCGACGGTGAGGTTGATGGCCGGCTCGTACGACCAGTAATTCGGGCCCCGATATACCCTGCGACTCACGATTTTCAGGTCCGGCCGTGGACCCTCCACCGTCATCGGCTCTGCGCTCACGGTTGCACCGTCAGTCGCGGACGCTCTTCGGGATTTGCCATGCCGTCCTCCCAGAGCGCGTAGCGCGCATCGCTGGTGGTCGACGCCGCCAGGTGCGCGCCGGCCGCGTCGACCGCGACCACGTGTAGCGGGACATCGTCGGCGGCCACGCCCGGATCTGGGAGATCGGTGAGCAATCGGCGACAGGCTTCTTCGAGCTCCGCGCCATGGCGGAGCGCCGAAACAATGCCGGCGGCACCCGCTGTGCGCATGGCCAGTTCGCCCCAACCGGTGCAGGCTGCGGCACCGAAGCGATCGTCGCAGAAGTTGCCAGCGCCGATGGAGGCGGAGTCCCCGCACCTGCCGGGATATTTCCACGCCCAGCCACTAGTGCTTGCTCCGGAAGCCATCCGGCCC
Organism: Acidimicrobiales bacterium; assembly: GCA_035526705.1. Taxonomy (GTDB): domain Bacteria; phylum Actinomycetota; class Acidimicrobiia; order Acidimicrobiales; family JAHWKP01; genus JAHWKP01. The sequence goes on from DATLBX010000157.1 coordinate 5,144, forward strand.
GCCTCGTCACGCGCGATGACGTTCACCGTGCCGGTCACGTGCTCAGGATCCAAAACCAGGTGGTGCACGTGCGACGCCAGCGGGCCTGCGAGCGCGTCTCGAGGCAGTGCGCTGATGCCGCGCCGCCACGTCGCTGCGGCTGGCTCGGTGAGCAGCTCCCTCGGGACCATTGCGCATTCCCTCGCGAAACGCGCTGCCCCCTCACCGACCAGCATTACGTGAGGGAGCCGCTCCATGACCATCCTCGCGAGAGTGATTGGGTTGGCGCACCCCTTGACTGCGGCCACCGCGCCGGCCTGGCGGGTCGCCCCCTCCATGATCGACGCGTCGAGTTCGACTTCGCCGAGGATGTTGGGGTACCCACCGGAGCCCACGGTGTGGTCTGCCAGGTTGTCCTCCGCCGCCCGGATCGCCAACTCCACGGCGGCGACGGCGCTACCTCCGCTCGTGAGCAGATCGGCGGCCGGAGCAAGGCCCGACAGCGCGTTGGCGCTACCGATCAGAAGTCGCGTCATGAAGCCGGCGGCGCGCTGCGGTCAGTGGCGTTTTCCGGCGCCTCGATGATCTGTGGATGGCGGGTCGAAAGATTGAACGTGTAGCCGCTCGGAAGTACGTGGAGCCGCACCCCGGTCAGCGCGATGGGTCCCTCGCGGCCCTCCGCTGGCGCCATTACCGAAGCGTCCTGACTGGCGTCGACGAGGGTGACAGCCCCCCGGCCGAGCACCGTAAGCACGGACCCATCCACCTCTAACGCGGTGTCCTCGTCGATCCCGATGCCCAACTCCTGGGGGCGCAGTGCGACGGCCGCCAAGAGGCGGCTGAGCCGACCGCGCTCGGCGAAGTGCATGTCGATCACCACTCCCTCGACGAATCCCAGGCCGGGTCCGGTTTGCACCGCGGTCATCGAAGGAACGAGATCCCCGCCTCGGAGGATCATCGTGCTCGACATCATGGCGGCACCCGCGCTGGTCCCGGCAATGACCAGCTGGCCGGCCTTGTGACGCTCGTGAAGGACGGAGTCGACGCGGGAGCCCCCCAGCACGCTCGCTATCCGCGACTGGTCTCCGCCGGTGAAGAACACCCCGGTCGCCTGCGTGATCACGTCGACGGCGTGGGACGAGTTGGCCTCGCGCCGGCCACTGAGGCTGAGGAACTGCGCGCAGCCAGCGCCGAGATCATCGAATGCGTCGAGATAGAGCGGCCCGACTTCGCCGGGCACGGTGGTGGCCGTTCCGATGATGGCGATCTGCGCTTCGTCGCCACCGGAAAGTTCCACGAACCGGCGGAGAATCACCTTCTCGCCCTCGCGGTCCTCGGCGCCCCCGATGATCAACAGTGGCGACCTTTCCGGGGCTTCGACGGGTCGTCCGGCAAGCTCTTCGCTCGGAGTCACGAGTTCAGGTGGCTCGGGGCGAGCAAGGCCCGGGCGGAGATTCGGTGGTCATGGTCCAACCGCTACCCCGGATGGGCCAGATCCAGTCCAGCAACCCCTTGGGTGAGCTGGGCCTGGTCGAAACCGAGACGCGGCGGAAGCTCGGAATCTGATTCCGTCGCGGCGACAATGCGAGTCCCCGCCGAACCTCGACCGGTTGGTCGACCCTGGGTCCGTCGCAGGTAGCTTCGTCGCCGTGAGAGGCGCGGCGTTCCTCCGACTCCTGGCCGGCGGACTTCTTCTGTCCCTATCGATGGCGTTAGTTCCGTCCGCACCCGCAGGCGCGCTGACCCCCGATGATCCCTTGTATGGGGAGCAGTGGTATCTCGACGCAATGCGAGCTCCGGCGGCATGGGATGTGACGCGTGGGTCATCTTCGGTGATCGTCGCGGTGCTCGACGAGGGCGTCGATGCCGACCATCCCGACCTCGCTGGCAAGCTGGCCCCGGGCATCCAGACCACCGGCGGGACGGCAGCCCCGCTCCCAGGTGGCAACACCGACGCAGGCACGGGCACCTACGCCGCGGGGGCCGTAGCCGCCGCAACCAGCAACGGGGTCGGTGTAGCCGGCCTGGGCTGGGACACGCGAGTGCTGCCGGTAAAGATCGATGTACCCGAAGGAGGCTCGCGGACCGGGGAGGTCGCCGCGGGCCTCCGCGCCGCGGCCGATGCCGGCGCCCACGTGATCGCAATCAGCCTCTCCACGCAGTTTCCCAGCGACCCCGTGGCCGCGGCGGTCGCGTACGCCCAGTCGAAAGGCTCTCTCGTCGTCGCCCCCGTGAGTTCGGCGGGCTCTGCGGACTCCTACCCGGCGGCCTATGAGGGGGTGCTCGGCGTCGCCGCGACAGACCGAGACGGCCAACCCGCCGCCGATCAACAGGCCAAGTCCTACGTCGACATCGCCGCGCCCACCGGTAGCCCGACCGGCGCTCGGACTGACGCCGTCGTCGGCCTGGCGCCCGGAGGGGGCGTGGGCTACAGAGTCGGGTTCGCCCACACGTGGCTGGCGGCCGGAGCCGCAGCACTGGTGAAGGCGGCGGATCCGGCCGCTTCGAATGTGACGATCGCCCACCGTCTGATGGCGACCGCACAAGACATCGGCCCGACCGGGCACGACACCGTCTCCGGCGCAGGGATTATCGACGCCGCCGCCGCAGTTCGCTCGACCGCCGCGCCTGACGGCGGCGGCGGCCCCACTCCAACGCCCGCGTGCGCGACGCCGACGTCGTCGACCCTGGACCCTGTGACCCGCCTGTCAGGCGGCGACCGCATTGCGACCGCGGTCGAGGTTTCGCGCAATGCATTTCCGGAGGCCGGAAGCGCCGATGCTGCCGTGGTGGCGCGCGCCGACACCTTCCCCGACGCCCTCGCGGGAGGTCCGCTCGCCGCGCAGGCGGGGGGTCCGCTGCTCCTCACGCGATCCGAGGCGCTCGACGCCGCGGTCCGCGAAGAGATCCAGCGGGGCGTGCCGGCCGGAGGCACGGTGCACCTTCTCGGTGGACCGGCGGCGCTTGCGCCCGGGGTCGAGACCGAGTTGCAATCGCTGGGCTTCCAGGTCCGCCGCCACTTCGGCGAAGACCGCTTCGCGACGGCGGTCGCGGTCGCCATGGCCATGGGGGAGCCCGCCAACATCATGCTGACGACGGGACTCGACTTCGCGGACGCGCTCGCCGCCGCCCCGGCGGCCTCCACACAGGACGCGGCGATTCTGCTCACCGCCGGCACCTCCAACCGCCAGCCGACCGAGGACTACCTCGCCTCCCACCCGGGCGGCACGCGTTACGCCATCGGGGGGCCAGCGTCGCGGGCTCGACCGGACTTCACCGGCATCGTTGGCGTGGACGCGCCCGACACGGCCCGTCGGGTCGCCGAACGCTTCTTCCCGGAGCCGGCGGTAGTCGGCTTCGCCAGCCGTTCCAACTTTCCGGATGCGTTGGGCGGCGGCGCCCACATAGCCCGCCGTCAGGGCCCGATGCTGCTCGTGCTGCCCGATACCGTCCCGGCCTCGCTCGGCGAGTACCTAGTGGCGCGGCGGCCACCTATCGCCGAGGGCGTCCTCTACGGCGGCGGCTCGTCGGTGAGCGACGCTGTGCGCGACGCCCTCCGTCGCTGCATTACGTAGTGCGATGACATCTTCCGGGTACGTCGCGCCCGTATGCGAATTCGCGTTGGGGATGGCTTGCCTCGCGTTCGCCGGAACGGTGGTGTTCGCGCTTCGTCTGGGTGGAGTAGTGGCCACCCTGACGGCAGATCGGGGTATTCACAGCGGCGACTTCGCGGCGGTGCCCCTGGTGCTCGTCGGCGTTGCGCTGCTGGTGGGGGCGGTCCGCCCGAGTGCCGCCGGGTAGAAGTGTCTGACAGGCACTTCGACGGGACGAGCCGAGCGCCCGTCCACCACGAGCTGTCGTCGTTGGCTCACGGCGCGACGTGGCGCACCGGCCAGACGTAGGGGAGATCATCCGGCACGTCGTCGAACGTCGCGCTGTACCAGTCGGGGTCCTTACGAAGAAGAGCGGATCGGTGACTGCGGTGCACCGCGTCGTCGCCCAGCCAGGGAGGTAGCGCCTCGGCGGCGTCGAGCTCGCACTGGTTACGGGGTGGCACCCGCACGGCAGCGATCGCCAGATCGTCCAGGATCTTCACCTCGCAGGTGTCCGCGTGGCCGCGCCGGCACCACTCTCGGCAGATGGCGACGGCGTAGGCCCCCAGGGCCTCTTCGTAGCCCTGCCACATGAGCACGGCGGGATGGTGCTTCCAGCCGTACACGGGCCGGGTGAGGGCGCGAATGATCTGCATTGCCTCCACTCGTTGCTTGCCGAGCCGAAGCGGGTCGAGGACGGCAGCGCTTTGCCCGAAGTCCGCATAAGGAAGAAACGTCTGCATCAGGGACCCGGCTGGCAGATCTGACAGGCGTAGGCGATTCGGTTACCGAGCGTCCACGTCGTGACCTCGGCCCCGCATTCGCGACACCGCTCCTGCTTGTAGACGTAGCGGCCTTCGGCGGGGTCTAGGTCATTCCGCGCCACTCCATCCGGCGCCTCGACTGTGATGATCCGACCCTCCGCGGTCGCCCGCTCCATCAGGTGGGTCACCTTGGTCCAGAGGCAGTGCAGGTCCTCTTCGGTGAGCGAGGATCCCTTCCGCTCAGGGTGGAGGCCACATCGGTGTAGGACCTCGGCGCGAAAGACGTTGCCGACGCCGGCCATCACACTCTGGTCGAGCAGCAGGGCGCCTATAGGTCTGCCACTGGAAGCGATCTTGGCGAAGGCCGGCTGCGGATCGTCGCCGCGGAGCGGGTCGGGCCCCAGTCGGGTCAGGAGAAGATTCCGCTCATCGCCTCGCCACACCTCGCACCGGATGGGGGCGACTACGTCCCACGTCGGGCCCGATGGATCGACGGCTATCCGCAGTCGGACCCCGGAACCGGGGGTTCCCGCGGGAGCGGCTTCGAAGATCGAACCCGCCAATCCGAGGTGCACGTGAAGGTCGACGTCGCCGAAATCGACCAGCAGGTGCTTCCCGTAGGCCTGCACGTCCTCGACGATGCGGCCGTCCAGCAGCCTGGCCCCTTCAGCAAACCGTCCCTGGGGCGA
>DATLBX010000158.1:0-51691 GCA_035526705.1 Acidimicrobiales bacterium
GGCGATGGTCGGCACCGCCAAGGCGGGCCTGACCAAGCCGCTGATCGCCCTCGGCATCGTGTTGACAGTCGGACTCGCGATGTCGTCGGGTATAAGCAGCCCGGTCAGAGGACACGCCATTGGTGATCGCCTCTATATGCCGGCGACCGCGGACGCGTTGCGGGAGCAGTACGACCTGAGTGTCGGTGACCTCACCTTGGATCTACGGGAATTGGAGCTCGGGCAGATCCAGCGCCAGGTAGAGGCGAATGTTCGCGTCGGCGAGTTGCATGTACTTCTCCCGCAAGACCTTTCCGTGCGCGTCCACGCCGACATAGACGGGCCTGGCGAGATCGAGCTGTTCGAACAACGCGCCGAGGGACTCGGCGAGGACCTGGACTATCAGTCCACAGACTTTGACGACGCGGCCTCTCGGCTGGAACTCGACCTCAGCGTCAGCGCCGGAGCCATCACCGTGGAGCGTGCGTAATGCCCGTCCACGAATACAACTCGCGGCGATTCATCGCCGGGCTCGTCTTCTTCGTGATCGGGCTCTCGTTCTTCATGGAGGCAGCGGGGATCTGGACCGTGAACCTGGTCATCATCTGGCCGATCCTCTTCATCGGTCTCGGCGCCTCCGTTCTCCTCGGTCGGAGTAAGCAGCTGAAGGTGGACGAGGATCGCAGTGGACAGTTGGCCATCGCGGAGGAGCGGGTGCGGATCGCCCGCGAGCTGCACGACGTGGTGGCCCACGGCGTCAGCCTGATGACCGTTCAGATCGCGGCGGCCCGCAAGGTCGCCAAGAAGAAGCCCGAGGCCGCTGACGCCGCGCTGGCTACCGCCGAAGAGACGGGCCGTCAGAGCCTGGCCGAACTGCGCGGCATCGTTTCGGTCTTACGCGGTGCTGACGCGTCCATCGAAGCGGCGTCGACCAAGCACGCACAGCCCAAGTCGCCGACCGAATCCACTCCGGCCGCGCTGGCGCCTATGCCGGGGCTCGACGACATAGGAGCCCTGGTGGAGTCGATGAACGACGCGGGCCTGCAGGTGTCCTACAGCGTGCTCGGCGTGCGTCCCGAACTGAACGCAGGTACGGGGCTGATCGTCTACCGGGTGGTGCAGGAAGCGCTCACCAACGTGATCCGCCACGCCAAGGCCAGTCGGGTGGAGGTGTCGTTGATGTACCTGCCCGACGCCGTCGACATCCGGATCGAGGACGACGGTGTCGGCGCGCCCGAACCGACGCACCGAAGCGACGGTCACGGCATTCTGGGTATGCGTGAGCGCCTGGCGACAGTCGGGGGCAGCGTCACCGCGGGACCCGGTCCGGAAGGCCGAGGCTGGCAGGTTCACGCCGAGATCCCCCTCCTCACCGCAGCACTGATCTCCTGACGGACGTCACAACCTCATGATCCGCGTGGTGGTTGCTGACGACCAGGCGCTGATCCGATCGGGATTCAAGATGATCCTCGAGTCCGAGGACGACATCGAGGTCATTGCCGAAGCGGCCGACGGGGCCGAAGCCGAGCGCTTGGCCGCGGAGCACCGCCCTGACGTCGTTCTGATGGACGTACGCATGCCGAACATGGACGGCGTCGAAGCCACACGGCGCGTTGTCAGCGCGGGGCACTCACGCGTGCTGATTCTCACCACCTTCGATCTCGACGAGTACCTGTTCGAAGGCATCCGCGCCGGCGCCAGCGGCTTCCTTTTGAAGGACGTTCCCCCTGACGATCTCATCGACGCGGTGCGCTGCGTCGCTCGCGGCGAAGGTCTGGTGGAGCCGCGCATGACGAAGCGCCTGCTGACGGAGTTCGCGGCGCGGCCGGACCGGCCGGGGGGCAAGGCCGCGGCCCGTGTCGCCGAAGTACTCACCGACCGCGAGCTCGAAGTGTTCATGGAGGTCGCCAAGGGCTGCACGAACTCCGAGATCGCCGAGTCCCTCTTCATCTCGGAGACGACGGTCAAGACCCATGTGGCGCACATCCTCATGAAGCTCGATCTGCGCGACCGCATCCAGGCCGTCGTCCTCGCCTACGAATCCGGAATGCTCCCGGAGTGATTGGCTCCTCCCCCTTCGGCTCGTCGCGGTGCGGCGGGGGACCCCCAACCCCCGCTGCGCGGCTGTGGTCGGGGGATAGGAACACTTGCGCGGCGCACCGCGTCCTCCCTCCGAATGAGGCCACGAATCGCCGTCCGGTAGGACGACGCGGCGCCCGCTCATCCATACGGTTGGCCCTATGACTCCCGTGACCCGCGGCCGAAACGACCTCTGGGGCGGCCTGATCGTCGCCATCGGCGTGGTCCTCGCCATCACCGCCTTCGCCGGTGTGAGCCTGTTCCAGATCGGAGCTGTCGGCTTCTTCGTGTGGCTCGCCCTGGCCCGCAAGCAGGGCTGGGCGTGGCTGCCCGCCGCCTTCTTCGGCTTCCACCTCGCGCAGGACCTGTTCGACGGAGTCGGAGGTTCGCTCTTCTTCCCTCTGATGGTCGTCGCCGCCGGCGTGTTGCTCCTCTCCCGCGATCGCATGAGCAAGAACGCGACGATCGGAATCCTGGTCATGCTCGCGGTCGTCGGCATTGCCTCCAACAACCGCGACGGCGGTCCGAGATTCGACGTTCAGGTCGACCCGCCGGGGGTGCCGGCCGAGCCGGACGCGCCGGACCAGGAGCTGCCCGAGCAGACCCAGCGATACGACCTCGATGGACGCCGCCTGGTGATCCAAGCCGGTTCGAGGGATCTCGTCCTCACGAGGTCGCGCAACTCCCAGGTGGTCATCGGCGCCGAGGAGGGCTTCGAGATCTTCGAGGAGCGCGACCTTGCACGGCTTCAGATCCCTGACGGCGACGACCCGCTCGAGATCGCAATCCCGGCCGAATCCGAGGTCGCCGTACGGAGTGTTTCAGGAGACATCGCCGCGGAAGTCGGGGCGTTGGCCCTGGACATCGACACGGTCGTGGGCGACATCGACGTCGAGCTCGACGGGCCGCACGCGGTTACGGCGAGAACCGCCGACGGGGAAATCGAAGCCGACGGGATCCAGGACTTCGACGACTCGCCGAATCTGCTGGCCTCCGAAGCCCGCGGAAGTCGCGTTCGGCTGGAATCGATCAGCGGTTCTATCTCGATCTCACAAACCTGAACCGGCGCGAGGCACGTAGCCTCGCCGGTCATGCCGACCACCAAGCCCTACGGAACCTGGGAATCACCCATCTCGCCCGACGACCTCGTCGCGGGGTCGGTCGGATTGAGCGAGACCTGGGTCGACGACGACGGCCAGGTCTGCTGGGCCGAGGGCCGGCCCAGCGAGGCCGGCCGGCAGGTCGTCGTCCGAGAAGGCTTGACGAAGGGCTCCGGGACCCCGCCGGCGACTGATCTGATTCCGCAGGGCTTCAACGCGCGTACGTCGGTGCACGAATACGGGGGCGGAGCCTGGCGCATACGTGGCCACAACCTGTTCTTCTCGAACTTCGCCGACCAGCGCGTCTACAGCGTCGAATTCGGAGGCGCTGCGCCGAGCGAGCCCACCCCCATCACCAAGGACCCGTTGCACCCGCGGGGTGACCGCTACGCGGACTTCGAACCGACCAAGAACGGCCGGTTCCTGATCTGCGTCCGGGAGCGCCACTCGGGCGAGCCTGGCGAGGGCCCCGACGGAATGGTCGAGGCGGTCAACGAGCTCGTGGCCATCGCGGTTCCGTGGGGCGAGGACTCGACGCCCACCGATGCCCAGGTACTCGCCTCGGGACACGACTTCTACGCCGCGCCCCGTCTGTCGCCCGACGGTCGACGGCTCAGTTGGATGACCTGGGACCACCCGAACATGCCCTGGGATGGCGCGGAGCTGTGGGTCGCGGACCTCGACCTTGCGGGCGCGTCCGGTCTGAGCCTCCGCAAGGAGCTCCTCATCGCCGGGGGCAAGTCCGAGGCGCCGACCCAGGCCCGCTGGCTGCCCGACGGCTCGTTGGTCTTCGCGTCTGATCGCTCCAACTGGTGGAACCTGTACCGCTGGTCGACGGAGGAGCCGGCAACAACCATTGCGCTCTGCCCGATGGACGCGGAGTTCGCGGGGCCGCAATGGGGCTTCGGTGGATCGTCGTACTGCGTGCTTCCCAGCGGGAAGCTGGCGGTCACGTGGGGTGAGAAGGGGGCTTCGCATCTCGGGGTCCTCGACCCCGCCTCGCCCGGTGACCTCCGGGAGGTCACGACGCCCTTCACCGCCATGGGTTCGTTGCGCGCCGTAGATGACGATCACGTCGCGCTCACCGGCGCCTCACCGACCGAGTTCGGTTGCGTGGCCGTCGTCGATCTACGCAGTGGCGCGGTCGATGTGAAGCGTCGCTCCCGCGAGTCGAACCTCGACCCCGCGGTCGTCTCGATCGCCGAGCCCATCGAATTCCCGACGCTCGACGGATCCAAGACGGCGCACGCGTTGTACTACGCGCCGAAGAATCCCGGGTTGGAAGGGCCCGCCCATGAGCGGCCGCCGCTCGTGGTCAAGGTGCACGGTGGCCCGACAGGTGGGGTCTCGTCGACACTCGACCTCGGCACGCAATTTTGGACAACGCGTGGTTTCGCCGTCGTCGACGTGAACTACGGCGGCTCCGCGGGCTACGGGCGCGAATACCGCAACCGGCTCAACGGCACGTGGGGAGTCGTCGACGTGGAGGATAGCTACGCCGCGGCCAAGTTCCTCTGCGAGCGCGGTGACGCTGCCCCCGATCGTGTCGTCATCCGCGGCGGAAGCGCGGGCGGATGGACCACCCTGGTGGCGGCTATCCGACCCGACCTTCCGTTCGCCGCGGGCTGCGCGTTGTACGGCATCTCCGATCTTGAGGTGTTCGTGCGCGACACCCACAAGTTCGAGTCCCGCTACATCGACGGCCTCGTAGGTCCGCTACCGGACGCGCTCGACGTCTACAAGGAGCGTTCCGCGATGTACCACGCGGACAAGATCGCCTTCCCGTTGCTGCTCCTCCAGGGGCAGGACGACAAGATCGTGCCGCCCAACCAATCGGAGCTGATCGTGGAGACACTCCGCAAGAAGGGCATGCCCGTCGCCTACATCGCCTACGAGGGCGAGGGCCATGGCTTCCGCAAGGCCGAGTCCGTCATCTCCGCCTATTGCGCGGAGCTGAGCTTCTACGCGCAGGTGCTCGGTTTCCAACCGGCCGGCGACATCCCGCGCGTCGAGATCGAGAACCTGGCGCGAGCCGCGGATTGACCCCGCCCAGGGGTGGGTAGAGGACACCTGACCCTGGCCCGGTTGAACCCACAGCTAACGGCGTACGGAGATGTCTGTGCGCGCGCCTGGGTTCGGAACCGAAAGGACCAGTTAGATGAAGAAACTTCTTATTTCCGCGCTGCTGTCGCTCGGCCTGCTCTTCGGACCAGCTGACGCGGTATGGGCTCAGCAGCAGAACAACGACCCCAACACCCAGCAGAGCGATGTCAACGACGAAGACGGCGACAGCGGCAAGCTCGGCCTTCTCGGCCTCGCCGGCCTTCTCGGCCTGGCCGGCCTTCCGCGCCGCGACCGTCACGACGACCGCATCCGCGAGCGCAACGTGCCCTCGGGTGCTCAGCGATGACGCTCGACACCAACGTCACAGGGCCGAACGTCACCAACGGCTCGAACGAGCACTACAACCACGGTGACGACGACGAGGTGACCTTCTACGAAGAGAGCGAAGCTCGACGAGGCACCGGTACGAGCGAATTCTGGGTGTACCTCTTCGGAGTCGTAACGCTTCTCTTCTTCACCTACGAAAACGGGCGCGACAGCTTGTCGCGTGATGACGGTTGGCGCTACGTCGCTTTCATGACCATCGCCTATTTGGTCAGCCGCGGTCTCGCCAAGGCTGGCTCGAGCGAGCCGCGACTGCGTCGGCGCAGCCTGTAGCCAACTTCGGCGCGGGGGGAGCCAACGCTCCCTCCGCGCCACTTCCCATCCGGATCTAACCTCGACCGCGATGTCACTTCTCATACGCGGCGCAGGGCTTATCGACGGGACGGGTACGGATCCGGTTGCGAAGGCAACCGTGTCGATGGCGAACGGGGTCTTCGACGACGTGGGGGGCGACGCGAAGGTGCCGTCGGGATCGGAGACCATCGACGCCGACGGACTGACGCTGCTGCCGGGTCTCATCGACGCGCACAGCCACCTGGGCATCGTCGATGTCGGCGAGGGGGACCGCACCGCGCCGGCCGTGCTGGCCGCGCAGATATTCGCCAACTGCGGGTTGGCACTGGACGGAGGGTTCACCACGGTGCGCGACGTCGGCGGCATCGATGGCGGCGTGGCAAGCACGGTCGCTCTCGGCTTGGTCCGCGGCCCGGAGATCCTGCCGTCAGGTCCGCTGCTCTCGCAGAAGGGGGGCCACGCGGATCACGGCTCTCCGTGGGTCGACCATCCCCACGCCCACGGCGTACCCGGGCTCGTGCAGGGCGGTATCACCTGCGACGGGCCGGACGAAGTTCGACGCGCGGCGCGCATCGTGCTCCAGCGCGGCGCCACACAGATCAAGGTGTGCATCTCCGGAGGAGTCGCGTCGTACACCGACAAGATCACCGACACGCAGTTCTCTGTCGAGGAGTTGCGGGCCGCCGTGGAAGAGGCCAAGGCGCGCGACACCTACGTGACCGCGCATGCGCACCACGCCCGCGCCATTCTCAACGGGCTCGAAGCGGGCGTCGAGTGCTTCGAGCACGGCACCTACCTCGATGAAGCCACCGCCGCGAGGATGGCCGCGGCCGGAGCCATCCTCGTGCCCACCCTCGCCGTCACTCGCCTGTTCATCACCGAGGCTGAAGCATGGGGCATTCCCGACGACTTCTTGCCGCGCATGGCCGGCATCGAAGAAGCGATGGCGGCCTCCATGAAGCTGGCCCGGGATGCCGGCGTCACGATCGGCTCGGGGTCGGACATCCTCGGACCCGGTCAGAACCGCCGAGGGCTGGAGTTGACGATGAAGGCCGAGATCCTCGGCCCCATGGAGGCCATCGTTTCTGCGACGGCCACGAACGCGAAGGTGCTGCGCCGCCCCGATATCGGCACCGTCGAACCGGGCAAGAAGGCCGACCTGATCGCCGTCGAGGGAGACCCGCTCACCGATCCCGATCTGTTCGACAACCCCGACCGCATCGTTCTCGTCATCAAGAACGGCGAAATCGTGAAGGACCTTCGCTAGGCGCAACTGTTCCTATCCCCTGCCCGCCGGGCGGTGGGGTTGGGGTCCCCACCGCAAGCGCCGTAGGGCTTGCCCGAGGCGCCAGTGATCAGAGCTGGGAGAGCGTCTCCGCGCAGATGGCGGCTTCGCCGCCGACGGCTACCACGTGATCCGGTGACAGGCGCAGCAACGCGTCGGTGACTGCCGTGGGCACCGCGCCGCACGACGGCACCAGCAGCAGCGGCGCGCCGGCCACCGCCGCGGCTGCGCCGGCCGCCAAGCCGTCAGCGAAGCCCGCGCCGGATGCCACGAACACGGTGCCGGCAGAGGGCCAGCCGAGAGCCCCCGCCGCGGCGGCGGTCGAGAAGCGGTCGGCTCCCGACACCCGGGTGACCGCCGCGCCGGTGACTCCCGCGACTTGGGCAAGAACGTCGTCGCAAATCGCGCCCTGCCCGCCCATCACCAGCACATTGGCCGGGCGGAGTCGGGTGAGCTCGCTCGCCGTGGTCTGCGGCAGCGTGCACGTGCCGCTCAGAAGCAGCGGGGCCTCCTGGGAGGAACCGAGGGCGCCCCCGCTCAGCGAGTCGGCGAATCCAGCGGCCGAAGCCAGCACGACAACCGGCGAGCCGGAGCCCCAGTGGGCGCGGGACAGCGCGGCGGCCGTCTCGAAGCGATCGGCTCCTGCGACTCGGCCGGGCTGAACGCCGGTGATGGCCCGCGCGTGATCGAGCACGCCGTCGCATACCGCGGCGCCCCCGCCGACGACGGTGATGGAGCTGGGACGCAGCCGGGAAAGCTCGGAGGCCGTGGCGCTGGGCATGCCGCAGCCTTCGACCAGCAGAAGCGGGCCCGAAAGGCGGCCGGCTGCCGCACCGGTCGACAGCGCGTCGGCGTAACCGGCCCCGGTCGCCAGCCACACGTGGGCCGATCCTGAACCGAACCGTGCCGCGGACACCGCTGCCGCGGTGGCGAACCGGTCGGTGCCGGACAGGCGCTGCACATCGGCCGTCTCGGCCGCCGGTGAGTTGCCGTTCTTCGCCGGGCTGCCGGGACGGGCCGCGCCGTCATCGGGGGCCGGGGCGGGTTGGGGCGCCGAGTCGGGCTCGGTGGCCGGCTCCGTGGTAGCCGGCTCGCTCGGCGTGGCCGGCGGAGCAGTGGTGGCGGGCGGGCTGGCGGGCGCGGCGGTGGGCAGAGCGTTGGCGGCCGCGACCACCGCGGCGACGTCGAGAATTCCGGCGCCGAAACTCGAGTCCGGCCCTGCGCTCCCCTTGTCCGTCGCGGTCGAGGTGAGCACCTGGCGGACCTGGGCGGGGGTGGCCGACGGGCGGATGGAGCGGACAATGGTGGCCGCCGCGGCAACGTGGGGGCTGGCCATCGACGTGCCGGCTGAGTAGTAGTAGCCGCCCTTACCGTTGAACACCGAGTACTGCAGGATTCCGTCGGGGGCGAGGTCGAGGTTCGTGTCCTCGGACTCGCCACCGGGCGCGGTCAGGTCGACGCTGGGTCCGGAGTTGGAGTACGAGGCCAGGGCGCCGGTCATGGTCACCGCGCCCACTGCGATGGCGTCGGGGCAGGCGGCGGGGTAACCCACCGAGGCGCCGTCGTTGCCGGTGGCCGCGACGACGATCACGCCGGCGGCGACGGTGCGATGGACCGCGTCGCACATCCCGGCATCGGTGCTGCCGGCCAGGCTCAGGTTCACCACGTCGGCACCGGCTTCGACCGCGTAGGCCAACCCGGCGAAGATCTTGTCGTAGGAGGCGTTACCGCTCTCGTCGAGCACGCGCACCGGCAGGACGGAGGCGCCCGGGGCGATGCCGGCGGCTCCCACTCCGTTGCCGGACGTCTCGGCGACGGTGCCGGCGACGTGCGTGCCGTGGCCGTGCGGGTCCGTCGGGTCCGAGTCGTCGGCGATGAAGTCCCGGCCGGGCAGGAGACCGTCGATGTCGGAGTGGCCGGTGACGCCCGTGTCGAGGATGGCGACGGTGGCTCCCGCGCCCAGGTCGGCCGCGCCGACCGGCAGCCAGTTGGCCGAGCCGGCCGCCGAGGACCGGTCCTGGAGATGCCACTGCGACTTGAGCAGCGGATCATTGGTCGCGGCGGCGATACGGGCCACCGGGTTGGCGGCGGCGAAGGCCACATCGGGGCGGGACCCGAGCTGGGCGGTGACCGCCGCAGCCTGGGCACGCGGCACTCGCAGAACGGCGAGGTCCGGACGACCCGGCACCCGCCGAGCGACGTCGCCGCCGGCCGTGTCAGCGATTTGAGCCGCCTGGGCGCCCGGGCGCAGCGATACGGTGATCTCGGTCGTGGCGACCGGGGCGGCCGCTTCTGCAGACGCGGGCAGGGCGGTCAGAGCAAGCGCCAGCAGAACGACCGTGGCAGTAGCCGCCTTGGCCACCCGCCCCCCAAAATCGCCCACTTCCAGCGCCCTCCGGCATTCCAGCCCTGCTCAGGGGGCAATTTGCCCCGCTCTGTTTATCTTCGGCAGTGTCCGGGTACACCGCAACACGACGTTGGTCACACCGTAGGCGTCCACGCCTAAGACCTTCGTCACACCTCACGGAGAGCGCGCGCCGAGGGGCGGGCGTGACAGTTCCCATACCCCAGCCTGGTGCCGCGGCCGCGGGATTGGGGCCCCGCCGCACTTGAGGAGCGAGCCGCGCCAGCGGACGGTCCCCAAGCCAACTAGACGGCGGACACCTGGGAGAGCATCTCGGGGCAGATGGCGGATTGTCCGCCCACGGCGAAGATCCGGTCGGCGGCGAGGCGCTCGATCTCGTTGCGCACCGACACCGGGAGGGTGCCGCAGGCGGGCACCAGGAGAAGCGGGGCCCCGTCGGCCGCAGCTGCCACACCGGCGGACAGGCCGTCGGCGAAGCCCTGGCCGGAGGCGATGTACACGACATCGCTGCCAGACGTCCAACCCTGGCTCGACGCGGCCGCCGCGGTGGCGAAGCGGTCGCCGCCCGCCAGTCGGATGACTGAGGCGCCCGTCAGGGTGCGGACCCGGTCGAGCACTCCGTCACAGACTGCGCCCTGCCCGCCCATGACCAGCACCGTCGCCGGCCGCAGCCGGGACAGCTCATCCGCGCTCGCCGCGGGCAGGTCGCAAGCCGCGGCCAGCAGGAGCGGGGAGTCCTCCTCGGCTCCGAGGGCGCCGCCGCCGAGTGAGTCGGCGAAGCCGGCCGCGGAAGCCAGGGTCACGGTCGAAGCCCCGCCCGCCCAGAAGGTGCGGGAGAGCGCAGCCGCCGTGTCGAAGCGGTCGGCTCCGGCAACGCGGGAGGGGCGAACGCCCGTTATCGAGCGGGCGTGCTCCAGAACCCCGTCGCAGACCGCGGCGGGTCCACCGACCACGGTGATGGCCGACGGATCGAGGCGGGCGAGCTCTGCCGCGGTCGCGGCCGGCATGGCGCAGCCCTCGACCAGTAGCAACGGGCCGCCCTGGCGTCCGGCGGCCGCACCGGTGGACAGAGCGTCGGCGTAACCGGCCCCAGTAGCGAGCCAAACGTGCTGTGCGCCGGTGCCGAAGCGGGCGGCCGAAACCGCTGCCGCGGTGGCGAAGCGGTCAGCCCCCGCCAGTCGGCCCACATCGGCCGGGTCCGTCGCGGGCGATGTCTGCCCACCCGTGTCAGGCGAAGTCGAGGGGGCGGAGGTCCCGGAGTCGGGCTGCGTGGTGGGAGTCGTGGTGCTCGGCGCGGGCTGAGTCGTGGGGGTCGTGGGAGAGGGCTGGGTCGTCGGCGTGGTCGTGGGTGCCGGGGCGGGAGCCGGCGTGGTCGTGGGTGCCGGGGCCGGAGCCGGCGCGGGGGCGGGAGCCGGCGCGGGAGCCGGTGCCGACGTGGGCAGCGCGTTCGCCGCGCTGACCACCGAAGCGATGTTGAGGATGCCGGCACCGAAGGTGGAGTCGGTTCCAGCGGCTCCCTTGTCGGTTGCCGTCGAGGTGAGCACCTGGCGGACCTGGGCGGGCGTGGCCGACGGGCGGATGGAGCGGACGATCGCCGCGGCGCCCGCCACGTGCGGGCTGGCCATCGAGGTGCCCTCGGAGTAGTAGTAGCCGGGCTGTGCGTTGAACACCGAGTACTGCAGGATCCCGTCCGGCGCGAGGTCGAGGTTCGTGTCCTCCCCGACGCCACCCGGCGCGGTGAGATCGACGCTCGATCCGGTGTTCGAGTACGGCGCGATGGCGCCCTGCATGGTGACGGCGCCCACCGCGATGGCGTCGGGGCAGGCCGCGGGGTAACCCACCGGTCCGCCCTCGTTACCCGTGGCCGCGACGACGATGACGCCGGCCGCCACGGCGCGGCTGACCGCGTCACACATGCCGGCGTCGGACGGGCCGGCGAGGCTCATGTTGATGACATCGACCCCGGCTTCCACTGCAAACGCGAGGCCGGAGAAAATCTTGTCGTAAGCGGCGTTGCCGCTTTCGTCCAGGACTCGCACCGGCAGGACCGATGCTCCTGGGGCCACACCAGCCGCACCCAGGCCGTTGCCTGCGGACTCGGCGACGGTGCCGGCAACGTGTGTGCCGTGGCCGTGCGGGTCGCTGGCGTCGAGGTCGTTCGAGATGAAGTCCTTGCCGGCAAGGATCCCGTCGATGTCCGGGTGGGAAGTGACGCCGGTGTCGAGGATGGCGACAGTCGCGCCCGACCCCAAGGTCGCCGAAGCCACCGGAACCCAGTTGGCCGAACCTTCGGCCTTGGCCCGCTCCAGCAGGTGCCACTGACGGGCCAGGAGGGGGTCGTTGGTGGCGGCCGTCATGTGGGCCACGGGGTTGGGCGCCGCGAAGGCGACACCCGAGTTGGAGTCGAGCTCGTCGGTGGCCGCCGCGGCATTCGCGGCGGGGACCCGCATCACCGCGAGGTCGGGACGGCCCGGCACGGCGCGGACGATGTCGGCTCCGGCGTGGCCGGCGATCTCGGAAGCGTCCGCTCCCGGCTCCACCGACACGATGATCTCTGTGGTGGCCGCCCCGGTCTCTTCTGCCGCAGCGGCAGGCAGCGCCGTGACCGCGAGCGCCAGCCCGACCACGACGCTCGCCGCGACGCGGTGAACCAGCCGCTGTGAACCCACGACCCGAGCGTGACGGGCCGTAGCCGCCGCCGCCAATCCCCCATAAGTGCCCAATTCGCCGTCTCTCTTGACTAGTCAGCCGAATCCTCGGCTCAGGGCACGCTGCCCGCCGCTGTTGTCAGCGGATACATCAAAGACAGGGCGAAGAACCCTTCATGACGGCCCATAAACGTGCCTTTTGTCACGTTCCGGGCGCGGGAGGGTCCCGGCTACTTGGCTTCGACCTTCGCGGCGTGGGTGTGGGGCGGGAGCAGGCCGTTGCGGATCGCCGCGGCGTCGATCCGGCCTTCGGCCAGATCCAGCAGCTGCTCGAGCTGCAGCGCCACCGGCTCGCCGCTCTGGTACACGAACGGGCTGTCGACGACGATGTTCTCCCGGTACGTCGGGGTCCCGCCCTCGAGGAGGTGGTGGGCCGACATGTGCCGGGTGACCTGCACGTGGAAGCGCAGAAGGTCGACCTCGATCAGCTTGTTCGTCGTGGCGATGGTGAGCTCGCGGCGGGCGCGGTGGCTGATGCGGCTGGCCGAGAAGGTGGCGATGAGTCCTGAGCCGAAGGTGATGATCGCGTCGGCCAGTTCGACGGTCTCGAAGCCCGGGGGCACCAAAGTGGCCGCCCGCACTGATTCGACGTTCGGGCCGCCTCCGAGCTGGATGGCCAGATCGATGTCGTGGACCATGAGGTCGTGCACCACTGAGGTGGTGGCCCGGGGGTCGTGCGGCGCATGGCGCAGGGCGACGAGGTGGATGGGCGGTTCGTCGAGCATCCCCCGCGCCGCTTTGAGCGCCGCGTTGAACCGTTCGAGGAAAGCGCAGCTCAGAGGAACATCGCGCTGGCGGGAAAACTCCACGAGGGCAGTTGCCTCACGAATGTCTGCCGCGAGCGGCGCCTGCACGAGGGTGGGAATGCCGGCCTCGAGAAGTCGGGTGACCGTCGCGTAGTGCGTGTCGGGCGGCGCGGTGACGATGGCCACCTGGCAGCCCTCGATGGCGTCGAGGTCCGTCGCCATGACGCACCCGGCCCGGTCGGCCAGCACCGACGCGGCCTCCAGGTCCTCGTCGATTACGACGTCGAGCTTGGCCCGCGGCGACTCGCCGATGACTCGGACGTAGTCGGTGGCGGCCGCGCCGGTGCCGATAAGAGCAATGCTGAGCGCGGCCATGCCGTCAGTCTACGGCGATGTCTCCTTTCATCCCTTGGGGGAGCGGGCGGGAGTGAACGACGTGCAGGTTTTGCGTGGCCCGGGTGAGGGCCACGAAGAGGGCGCGATGGCCCTGGGCCGACTCCTCCACCACCGCCGCGGGCTCCACGACGACGATCGAGTCGAACTCGAGCCCCTTGCAAACCTCGACGGGGACGAGCGTGACGGTTTCATCCAGTCCGCCGCGATCGGGCTCGCCGAAGACGACGCCTGCCGCCCGCAACGCCTCCTCCACGGAGCCGAGCAACGAGGGCGGACAGATCACGCCGACGAGCCCGGCGTCGTCGCCCGCGCCAAACCCGGCGGCGGCGGCCGCAACTTCCTTGGCGAGAACTGCACCCGGGACCTCCTGGATCACCGGCTGTTCTCCCGTGGAGCGCACCGAGTCGGGTGCCGACAGCTCCGGCGCGGCGACGGCGAGCACGCCCGCCGCGAGATCCATGATCTCCGACGGCGTGCGGTAGTTGACCGTGAGCATGGCGAGGCGATGCCGGGCCGGAAGGTGCGAGTCGACGTCGTCCCACTGCTCCGGCGCGATCGCCCCAGTGGCTTGGCCGAGGTCGCCGACGATGGTCATCGACCCGGAGATGGACCGACGCGACAGCATGCGCAGCGCCATCGGGCTCAGATCCTGCGCCTCGTCGACGACGATGTGGCCGTAGCCGCGGGGCGCCCCGTCGGCCGGGCCGTCCGGCTTCTTGGTCTTGTCCGGGATCGGCCCGAGCAGGACCGCCGCCTCGTCGAGCAAGGGGATATCGGCCGACGCCCACTGGACTTCGTCGACCGCTTCGGAACGGGGCCGCTCGAGGAGCGCCTCCTCCTCCGGGGTAAGCACCCCGTGTGACGCCAGCCGGATGAGCGCGGGCGCACCGAACAGGTCGTGCAGCAGCTGTTGGGGATTCAGAACCGGCCACATCCGATCCAGCGCGGAAAGCACTTCGGGCCGCCGGCGCAGGTGGGCGCGCAGATCCTCGACCGTCATCTCCAGGCTGTCTCCCAGCCCGGCGCGCTGGCGCCGCTCGGCGGCCGCCTGCCACTGGTGATGGAGCCGCTTCCACAAGTGCGTCTCGACCACCCGCCGCCGCGAGTTGTGCGTGCCCGGCCGACGTTGCGCGATCGCCACGACCGTGCGCGTGAGGTCCGGGGTGAGGCGCACCGTGTGACCCTCGACGCCCACTTCGACCTCGACCGGCAGGGCCCGCTGCCGGTTTCGCACCGCGCGCGAGATCACCCGCGCCATCCGGGCGTCGCCCTTCACGCGGGCCACGACGACCGGCTCGGTCCGACGGGCGCGCACTTCGGGCCTGAGTCCTTCGACGGTGGTCAGGGCCACTCCGGTCTCACCGAGCGACGGCAGGACGTGGGAGATGTAGGTGAGGAAGAGCGGGTTCGGCCCCACGACGAGCACGCCCTGGCGCTCCAGCGGAAATCGGTGGGTGTAGAGCAGGTACGCGGCGCGGTGGAGCGCGACCGCTGTCTTGCCGGTACCCGGGCCGCCCTGCACGACCAGGACGCCGGGCAGTGGGGCGCGGATGATTTCGTCCTGCTCGCGCTGGACCGTGGCGACGATGTCGCGCATGCGTCCGGTCCGCGACCGCTCCAGCGCCGCCAGCAGTACGCCGGTGCCGACCAGGCCGAGCCCCGCCTCGTCACCATCCTCGATGTTCTCGCCCGGCGCTTCGCCCTCGACGCCGAAGTGCTCGTCCTCGATGGCCAGTAGCCGCCGCCCCTCGGCGAGGAAGTGCCGCCGCCGGCGCAACCCGAGAGGGTGCCGGCCGGTGGCCCGGTAGAAGGGCTCGGCGACGGGGGCCCGCCAGTCGACGATCAGCGGATCGTGTTCCTCACTGGCCACGGCCAGCCTGCCGAGGTGGAAAGCGTCGCCCCCCACCTGGTCGATCCGCCCGAAACACAGGGGCTCCCGACCTATGTCGAGTTGTTCGAGCCGGAGGAGAGCGGTGCGAACCGCGGTCTCGCGCTCCTCGATGGCCGCGGGGGTGGGAATGCGCCCGCCCTCGGATCCGAGCGCGGAACGAAGCATTTCCTCGGCGCGGGACCGCATGTCGTCCAGCCGCCGGTAGGCGTGGTCGATATGGGCCTGCTCGTCCCCCAGGTCCTTGTGCTTGTTAGACAAAGCAGGACAGTCTACGCCCCCCGCCTCAGCGGGGGGAGCGCTACAGCCGGCGCTCCGTCAGATCGATCGCGGGTTCTTCGACGACTCGGCGACGGGTGCCCGGCAGGACGAGGGGCGACACGGTGGCCGCCACGATCAACAGGGTTCCCGCCAGGAGGTAGAGCACGGCGTGCCCGCCGTGGGTACCCAACGCGGCGTGCAAGTCGTTGCCGGCCACCGCCACCAGCAAGCCGAAGCCGGCGAGCAGCACCCCGAACATGACCATCACCTGTCGGGCGCCGCCTGGGACGGCCCCAATCCCGATGAGGGTGAGTCCGACGAAGAGCTCGATAAGTCCGAGCATGCCGGTGTGGTGGAAGCCCGCCACACTCACTTCGTGGCCGGTGAACCCGCCCGCGCCGGAAGCGGCCTTGGCGAGCGCGACGGCTCCCAGTAGGAGAAGCGCGGCTCCGACCGCCATCGACACAAGCTGCGCCGGGCTCCACGCCTCGCGGCGAACCAGCGGCCGGTCCACGACCACGTCGATCGGCTCCTCGACCACTACCGAGCGCACCGGGACCTCCTCCTGAACGACCCGGCGCCTGGTGCGACGGGCGACAGGGATGCCGTTGTCCAGCACCTGGCCGGCTCGGCCCGCTACTCGGCGGTTGGCCGCGGGGGTGCCGCGGCTGACGACGCGGGCCATTAAACGCTGACCGCGCCTGTGGCCAGCAGCGCCACCAGGACGAGTAGGAGGATCAGCCCGAGGGTGAGGCCCGGGGCGCGGTAGTCCGCGTACCCGACTCCCCCGCCCAGGGCGACGAGGATCAGAACCACGAGAAGAATGAGTAGCAACATGCTGCTGCTTTTCCCGCGGCCCCTCGGCGCGAAACTCACCCGAGATGACCACCCCGATGCCGGCCGGCGTAAGGCCGATGCTGGCGACCATCGGGGAGATGCCGGGTGAGGCCGGCTGGTCGTACGAAGTCAAATGGGATGGGGTGCGGTCCCTCGCCTACGTGCGGGGCTCGTCCATAAAGCTGGAGAGCCGAAACCTCAAGGACTTCACCCCCAGGTACCCCGAAATCGTGGGCGAGGGCGCGGTTCCCGCCGCGCTCGCGAACCATGAAGTTGTACTTGACGGTGAGATCGTGGGGTTCGACGAGCGGGGTCGCGTCAGTTTCGGGGCCCTGCAGCACCGCATGCACCTGACGTCTGCTGCCGATGTGCGCAGCCGCGTCGCCAGCCACCCCGTGGCCTACATGCTCTTCGACGTCCTGTGGCTCGACGGCGAGGACCTCACGTCGCTCGCTTACGAGGACCGCCGTGCCCGACTGGAGGGATTGGAGCTCACGGGCGGTCTGTGGCAGGTGCCGCCTGCCGTGTGGGACGACCCCGAGGACGGCGCCGACCTGCTCGAAGCCAGCCGGATCCAGGGCCTCGAGGGCATTGTGGCCAAGCGCCTCGGTAGCAAGTACGAGCCGGGCAAGCGGGCCCGCACATGGAAGAAGGTGAAGAACAAGCAGCGCCAGGAGCTGGTGATCGGCGGCTGGCTCCCCGGCGAGGGCAACCGCTTCAACTCCTTGGGCGCGATTCTGGTCGGCTACCACCAGCCGGGGCTGGGGCTCCACTACGCAGGGCGGGTGGGCACGGGTTTCACGTTCAAGGTGCTCCGCGAGCTCCTGGACCAGCTGGAGCCGCTCGGCCGCGAGGACTCGCCTTTCGCCGATAATCCGCGGCTCCCCGGAGCCCGCTGGGTGGAGCCGCGGCTCGTGGCAGAGGTCGGATTCAGCGAGTGGACGTCGACCGGAACCCTCCGACATCCGGTCTATTTCGGCCTTCGTGACGACAAAGACCCAGGCCAAGTGGTACGGGAGCCGGTTATGGGAGAGAATTGACCCATGCCGCGCTCACTCTGGTCCGGAGCCATCAGCTTCGGCCTCGTGAACGTCCCCGTGCGCCTCCACACTGCGGTGCGCCACGCGGACGTCCGATTCCACCAGCTCCACGCTCCGGACGGGGCGCGCATCAAGCAGAAGCGGTGGTGCCCGGTCGACGAGGCCGAGGTGCCCTACGACGAGATCGTCAAGGGTTACGAGATCTCCCCAGGCCAGTACGTGGTGATCGACCCTGCGGAGCTGGAGGCCCTGACCCCCGAGGGCACCCACACCATCGGTATCGAGGACTTCGTCGATCTGGTCGATATCGACCCCCTGTACTACGACGCCAGCTACTACGTCATGCCCGACGAGCGGGGGGCCAAGTCCTACCGCCTGCTGGTCAATGCGATGAAGGAGTCCGGGAAGGTCGGCATCGCCAAGGTGGTCATGCGCACCAAGCAGTACCTGGCCGCCCTTCGCCCCGTCGACGACGTACTCGTGCTCTCCACCATGAACTACGCCGACGAGATCGCTCCCATCGAGGACCTCGGCGAGATCCCGGGGGGCGACCAGGCCGTCTCCGAGCGGGAGATGAAGATGGCCCAGCAGCTCATCGATTCGCTGTCGACCAAGTTCGACCCCAGCCAGTACCAGGACGACTACCGGGAGCAGGTCGTAGAGATGATCGAGCGCAAGGCGGAGGGCGAGGAGATCGTCACCCAGCCCGCGCCAGGGGACAGCCCCGCACCTGTCGTCGACCTGATGGCGGCGTTGGAGGCCAGCCTCGAGGCGGCGAAGAAGTCACGCTCCGCCGCCAAGGCCGAAGACGCGGATGGCGCCGAGGAAGCGAAGCCGGCGAAGCGCAAGAAGGCCTCGTAGCGGCGGGTGACCCTCGTAGAGATAGAGGGCCGCCAGCTCAAGCTTTCCAACCTGGACAAGGTCCTCTATCCGGCGGTCGGATTCACAAAAGCCCAGGTCATCGACTACTACAGCCGGATCGCCCCCGTGCTGCTGACCCATTTGTCCGGGCGGCCCCTGACCCTCAAGCGGTACCCGAACGGGGTCGACGAGAAGTTCTTCTATGAGAAGCGCTGCCCCAGCCATCGCCCGAAATGGATGCGGACACTGTCGGTATGGAGTGAGCGCAACAAGGGCGAGGTTCCGTATTGCCTGGTCGACGAGCTGGCATCGGTGGTCTGGGTGGCGAACATGGCCAGCCTCGAGCTCCACACGTCCTTATCGCGGGCCCCGATCGAGCGGCCGACGGCCGTCGTCTTCGACCTGGACCCGGGGCCAGGCACGGGTGTGGCGGAATGCGCTCAGGTTGCCCTGCGGCTACGTGAGGTCCTCGCCGAGACGGGGCTCGAAATGTGGGTGAAGACGTCGGGATCCAAGGGTCTCCAGCCGTACGTGCCGCTGAACACCGAGGTCACCTATGAGGGGCCCGGGGGCACCAAGGATTTCGCCCGCGGGCTGGCCGAGCGGCTCGAGAAGGAGCAGCCGAAGGCCGTGGTTTCGAAGATGGCGAAGGCGCTGCGGCCCGGAAAAGTCTTCATCGACTGGAGCCAGAACGACATGCACAAGACGACGGTGTGCGTGTATTCGCTGCGCGCCAAGGCGCGCCCGACGGTTTCCACTCCGGTGTCCTGGGAAGAAGTAGAGGCCGCGGCGGACGGACGTGATCCGCTGGTGTTCGAGACCCAAGACGTGCTGGCCCGGATCGAAGAGCGCGGCGACTTGTTCGCTTCGGTGGAGTCCACCGAGCAGGAGTTGCCGGCGGCCTGATTCGCCACGGAGAGCGCGCGAAAATGCACCTGCCTGTGACCTAGGGCACCCGGTTGTTTGGCACTAGTCCGAACGGGTATCTGGCCCTCAGCGGAGCCTTCAACAACAAGGACTCCGGACGACACAGAAACGTTTATCCGGTCCCCGGCTGGGTGGCACGGACGGCGAAGGAGAACCCCTGAAATGACTCTGGTAAAGCGCGCCCTTATGGGCTCCCTGGGCTTGCTTGCCTTGCTCGCCCTGGGATTCATGTTCGGACCCGCTGGGTCCGCCAGCGCCCAGGCCGCCGGCGGTGGCGTGGGCGGGGGCGGAAACGGCGGCGGTAACGCCGGCGGCAACGGCAACGGCAACGGGGCAGCAGTCGCAGCTGCGGCCCCCGGATCCAACGCCGGCGGCAACGGCAACGGCAACGGTGCTGCCAACGGCGGCACCGGTGACAACGGCGGCGGCGCAGCGGCACTTCCCCCGCAGGCTGCAGCTCCGGCTCAGAACAACGCAGCAGCCGGTAACGACAACGGCAATGGCAATGGCGGCGCTCCCGCTGTGGCCGCAGCACCCCCGGCCAACTCCAACGCCGGTGGCAACGACAACGGCAACAACAGCGCCGGTGGCAACCCGAACCCCGGAACCCCCCCGGCGCACTCCAACGCCGGTGGCAACGACAACGGCAACAACAGCGCTGGTGGCAACCCGAACCCCGGAACCCCCCCCGCGCACTCCAACGCCGGTGGCAACGACAACCGCCATGGCAATGGAAACGACAAGCCCTGCGGCAACGCAGAGCGTCGACCGGACTGCGGTCACCCTGTTTGCCCGCCCTCCAGCGGCAACCCCGGTGGCATGCAGCCTTGCGGTAACGGTCCTCGGGACCACGACCGCACCGACGACAACGTGTGCGACCGTCACGGCGACGCACGCGGCGAGGGCCACGACGGCACGGGACCGGGACACGAGTGCCCCACCCCGATCTGCGAAGCCCACGACAACACCCGTGGCGTTGGCCACACCGGTGAAGGCCCCGGGCACGAAGGTGACTGTGACCCGGTGGTCGAGCCGACCGAAGACAACGACGCTGACAACGACGTTGAGAGCGATGTTGACGCCACCGAGACGGAAGACAACGACACCGACGACAACACCGGTGCCCCGACCGTCCTTGGAGACGCCGGCGCAGAGGGTGGCGCCGTCCAGCCGGTCGGACCGGCAGCACCTGCAGTCCCCGAAGTTGGCAAGGAAGACCTGGCCCGCGACGCCACGACTCGCACCGACGATGACGCAACTGTCCTCGGAGCGGCCGCCGGCCGAGCTGCCGCAGTACTGACTTCAACCGCAGCCGCCGCTGGTGGCTCGGCCGCAGCAACCGCAGCAACCGGATCTGCCGCCGGCACCGCCGGCACGGAATCGGGCAGCGAACTGGCCTACACCGGCCTGGACACGATGGAACTGGTCCTCATGGGCCTCGGACTCATCATCACCGGCCGGCGCCTGCGCCGCTTCGGAAAGAGCCCAGTCAGCAGCTGAACGCAGTAGCAGTACGCAGTCTCCGAAGGCGGGGCCGAAAGGCCCCGCCTTCGCCGCGTAATGAGGCAACGTACGGTTGCGGGTCGTGAGTGATCCGTACGCAGCCTTCCCGACCCTGAAGTTCGAGCGGCCGGCCGACGGGGTGCTGCGGATCGTGCTCGACGCCCCGAACCTGAACGCCGTCAGCGCCGATATGCACCGGGACCTCGCCGAGGTCTGGCGGGCCGTCGACCGGGACGATTCGGTCCGGGCCGCGGTGATCCAGGGCGCGGGCAAGGCTTTCTCGGCCGGGGGCGACTTCGCCATGATCGAAGCCCTGGTCTCGGACCACGAGATGCGCAACCGGGTCATGCGCGAGGCCCGCGACCTCGTCTACAACGTCATCGACTGCTCGAAGCCCATCGTTTCCGCCATCCACGGGCCAGCTGTCGGAGCCGGTCTCGTGGTGGCCATGCTGGCCGACATCTCGGTGGCGGCCCGGAGCGCCAAGATCGTCGACGGCCACACTCGCCTCGGCGTGGCCGCCGGTGACCATGCGGCCATTTGCTGGCCCCTGCTCTGCGGGATGGCCAAGGCGAAGTACTACCTGCTCACCTGCCGGCCCCTCACCGGTGAGGAGGCCGAGCGCATCGGGCTGGTGTCGCTGGCCGTCGACGACGACAAGGTCCACGAGGAGGCCCTCGACATCGCCACCGAGCTGGCGGCCGGTGCCCCCACTGCCATCCGATGGACGAAGCAGTCGCTCAACAACTGGTACCGCCAGGTCGCGGGGGCCATCTTCGACGCCTCCCTGGCCCTCGAGTTCTACGGCTTCACCGGCCCCGAGGTGCAGGAAGGCCTGGCCAGCCACAAGGAGAAGCGCAAGCCGAACTTTTCGCAGTAGAAGCGCCCCAGGCCGAATCGCAGTAATGGCTGGATCACGCCCGTCGGAGCCGGGGATCCGCCCAGCCTGGCCGTGGACCCGAGCGATAAGGCGGCCAGGCGGCCAGATTCCCCTGTCATATGATATCGCTATGGCTATGAAGCCCACCATGGTTCAGCTCCCAGAGGAGCTGATCGATCGGCTGGATCGCCGGGCGAGGCGGGACGGCGTCTCCCGGTCCAGCGTTGTGCGGGAGGCTGTAAGCCACCACCTGGCGAGCGATGTCCCGGATGAAATCGAGAAGGCTTACGCGGCTGCGTACGCGGCCCAGCCCTGGGGCATGCCGGATGAATGGGGCGACGTAGAGGCGTTCCACCGGGAACTGGAGTCGGAGCGGTCAGGACGACCGCGGGACCAGTGAGCGAGGAGCGGCAAGTCGGGTGGGGTGAGGCTTGGTGGGTCGAGACCGAAACCGCCGGCAGACGCCCCGCCGTCGTCCTCACCAGACCCCAGGCGCTGCCGCGGCTACCGGTAGTTCTGGTTGCCCCTGCGACCACTCGAGTTCGCGGTCTCCCGTCGGAAGTAATGCTGGATGAGACCGACGGGATACCGCGAAAGTGCGTCCTCTCTCTCGATACTCCAGAGCTCGTCAGCCGCGCACGTCTCGTCGAATACATAACGACGCTGTCCGACGCGCGGATGCACGAAATCTGCCGAGCGCTGAACGTCGCGGTCAACTGCTGAGCAGCCTCGGTTCAACCGTCGCGCCGGCGCGACCGTGGCCCCGGTTGGGGCTCGCGCTGCTGGCGGGGTTGATGATCGCCGGGGCGCTGCCGCCGTGGGGGTGGTGGCCGCTCGCCGTGCTCGGCATCGGACTGTGGGGTTGGCTGCTGATCGACCTCGAGTGGAGGTCGAGGGTTCTGGTCGGCGCGGTGGTCGGGCTGAGCCACTTCGTCGTCGCACTGGCTTGGGTTCCGGAGTTCACCGCACCGGGCTATCCGGTTCTGGTTCTGCTCGAGACGACTTTCTGGACAGTCGCGTCCTTGGGGGTTCGGGGCCGCTGGGCCCCGCTGGGACTGGCCGGCGCTCTGACCCTCGCGGAGGCCGCCCGCTACAACTCCCCGTTCGAGGGACTGCCTCTCGCCGGGGTCGACCTCGGCCAGGCGGGCGGGCCCCTCCTGCACGCCGCCCGGCTCGGCGGCGGTTACGCCGTGACCCTGGCCGCGGGCCTGCTCGGCGCGGCGCTTGCCCTGGCGGTCGTTCGGCGCTGGGCGGCGGTCGGGCCGGCGGTGGTTGCGGTGCTGCTGCCGCTCTCGGGATTCCTCTTGCCCGACGGCAGCCAGACCGGCGAGCCGTTGCGTGTCGCAGTGGTGCAGGGCGGCGGCCCGGTGGGCTTCCGGGGTGTCAACACCGACTTCGGCGAGGTCCTCGATCGCCACCTCGAAGCCACCGCGACGATCCGCCCCGAGTCCGTCGACCTGGTCTTATGGCCGGAGAACGCCGTGACCGTGGACCGCGAATTGCTCGTCGCACACCCCTACCGGGAGTTGCTGCAGGCCATGAACCGCACCGGGGCCGCGTTCGTGGTCGGCGTGGTGGAAGACGCGGGTCCTGAGTCCTTCTGGAACCGGGCTTATCTGCTCGACCCGGCCGCCTCGGATCCAGAATTCGTCACCAAGGCCATCCGGGTTCCGTTCGGTGAATACATCCCGTCCCGTTCCTTCGTCGATCGGCTCGTCGACCTGTCCGCCATCCCCTCCGAGGCCGTCCCCGGCCACGGCCCTGGCATTCTCCGGAGTCACGCAGGCAACTTCGCCGTGTCCATCTCTTATGAGGTGCTCTTCGGGGAGCGGTCCCGGGAGGCGGTGAACCTGGGGGGGCAGGTGGTGCTGGTGCCGACCAACGCGGCTTCGTTCAAGCGCACTCAGGTGCCGGGCCAGGAGCTGGCCGCGGCCCGGCTTCGCGCCGTCGAGACCGGCCGGTGGGTGCTGCAGGCCGCTCCCACCGGATATTCCGCGGTGGTCGACCAGCGGGGGGTGGTCCGCCAGCGGACCGGCATCTCGGAGCAGCGGGTCCTCAGAGATGAGGTGCCCCGTCGCAGCGGGTCCACCCCCTTCCTGGTTACGGGGCCGTGGCCGACCCTCTGCGGGGCGGTGGTCCTCCTCCTACTCTCAGCGATGACGGTCAGGAGGCGGCGCGACGGAACGTCCGGCGATACGCCTGCGGCGACGCCTTGACCCGACGTTCGAAGTGCTGCCGGAGGCCGGCCGCGCCGCCGAAACCGCACATCTCGGCAATGCGATCGACCGAGTCGTCGGTGGTCTCCAAGAGGCGCTGAGCCAGCAGTACCCGCTGCGCGATCAGCCACTGGCGCGGCGTGGTTCCGGTGGACGCCGCGAACCGCCGAGCGAACGTGCGAGGGCTCATCGCGGCGCGTGCGGCCAGCGTCTGAACCGACAGTGGGTCGGCGAGGTGACCCGCGGCCCAAGCCATGGTCTCGTTGAGGGCGTCGCTCTCTTCGACCGAGGGCACAGGGACATCGACGAACTGGGCCTGGCCTCCGTCGCGGTGCGGCGGGACGACCATGCGTCGGGCCACTGCGTTGGCCACTTCGGCGCCGAGGTCCAGCCTCACCACGTGTAGGCACAGGTCGATCCCGGCCGCCGTGCCGGCCGATGTCAGGATCGAACCCTCGTCGACATAGAGGACGCCGGGATCCACTTCGACGCGCGGGTACTGGGCAGCCAGCGCGGCGGCGTGCATCCAGTGCGTCGTGGCGCGCTTGCCGTCGAGCAGCCCCGTCGCCGCCAATGTGAAGGCGCCGCTGCAGACCGACAGCAGGCGGGCGCCGCGGTCGTGCGCGGTCCGTAAGGCATCGATCAGCTCCGGCGCGGGATCGGGCATCGGGTCGCACGCGGTCGACGGGCTGCCGCCGAACGGAGGTCCGAGCACGACGGTGTCGGCGACCTCCAGCACCTCGAGTCCGTGCTCGACCTGGAGCTTGACGCCCTGTCCCGTGTCGATCGGTGCCCGCCGAGTCGAGCAGATGATGTGGCGATACCAGGGGTCGTGGAGCTCGGGCCGGGGGATACCGAAGACCTCACACGGCACGCCCAGTTCGAACATGGCCACCCGCCGGTCGAGCACGGTGACGACGGTGTGGGGGGTGCGGACGTTCATGGCAGGATTATAGCGAACAACGTCTTTTCTGCCACTGGCGGGATCCGCCTGCGGGCCGGACAATCGAGCCATGGTTCACCACTCACCCCGCCACAGCCACCTGGCCGCGACCCGCTCGGAAGAGCTGATCAAGATCGCGGCGACCCGCGCCGTCAGCACGGACGCGGTGGCACAGGCGCTCGGCAGGACCCACGTGAGCCTGCCCCGCTCGAAGCGCAGGGTGCGGCGTCTGCTCGCATCGACTCTCGCCATGATCCGTCGGCCGGCTTGGACAAACAGGCGTCCCATTAGCCTGGATCGATGGGCGACCGGCAGCTCCGCATCGCCTTTCTTGCTTTCAGGGGCAACCCCCACTCCGGCGGACAAGGGGTCTACACCCGGCATCTGACCAGGGAGTTGGCCCGCCTGGGCCACGAGGTCGAGGTGTTCGCGGGCCAGCCCTACCCACTGCTCGACGAGGGGGTGCGACTGACTCCTTTGCCGGGACTCGACCTCTACCGCCAGCCCGACCCGTGGCGGACCCCGGCGCCCGAGGAGTTCCGCGACTGGATCGACGTAGGGGAGTTCGCCGGAATGCGCTCGGGCGGCTATCCCGAGCCGGCCGCCTTCAGCCTGCGGGCCCGTCGGGCGCTGCGGACCAGGCGAGGCGATTTCGACCTCGTCCACGACAACCAGTCGCTCGGGTGGGGGCTACTCGGGATGATCGAGGACGGCTGGCCGGTGGTGGCGACCATGCATCACCCCATCACCGTCGACCGCGCTCTCGACTACGCCCATGTCACCACGGACGCGGAACGGACGTCGGTGCGCCGCTGGTACGGCTTCGTGGACATGCAGATGAAGGTGGCCGCCGAGGTTCCGAAGGTCTTGACCGTGTCGACCTGCTCGGCCGATGGGCTGGCTGCGGATATGGGCGTGCCGCAGGACCGGATCTCGATCGTGCCGGTCGGCGTCGACTGCCAGGTCTTCCGCCCCTCGCCGGCTCCCCGCACGCCGGGGATGTTCCTCGCGACGGCCAGCGCCGACTCCCCGCTGAAGGGCCTGGTCCCCTTGGTCGAGGCGCTGGCCAAGGTGCGCACCGAGCACCCGCAGGCGAACCTCACCATCGTCGGACGCCCCCGTCAGGGCAGCCCGGCTCAACAGACCATCGAACGGCTGGGTCTGGAGGGTGCAGTGACCTTCAGTGGTCCGCTGGAAGCCCACGAAATCGTGGAGCTCTACGACCGCGCCGAGGTAGCCGTGGTCCCTTCGCTCTACGAGGGCTTCTCGCTGCCCGCGGTCGAGGCCATGGCGTGCGCGGTCCCGCTGGTCGCCACGACAGGCGGTGCGCTGCCCGAGGTTGTAGGCCGCGACGGGGAGGCCGCGCTGATGGTGCCGCCCAACGACCCGTCCGCGCTCGCCGCCGCCATGGGCCGTGTCCTGAGCGACGCCGAACTACGAGCCCGCCTCGGCGCGGCCGGTCGCCAGCGGGTCCTGACTCGCTTCACCTGGCAGGCCACCGCGAAGGCGACCGCCGCTCACTACGAGGATCTCCTGGCCCGCGGTCGTCAGCCGACTCTCGCCGCCTCCCGGTGACGTTTCGCAGTGCTGTGCCAATCGAACCAAGCGAAGGCGCCGCTGAACACGCTGCCGAACAGCGCTACGTGCCAGCGGTCCTCTTCGTGCAGGACTGTCACCGCCAGGGCGAGCAGGCCGAAGACCGCATAGAAGATCACCAACAGAAGTTGGAGATCACGCTTGGCCGCACCTCGGTGCTGCTTCACCAACCGGCCCCCGACGGACCCGAAGCCGTAGACCGCGGCCAGGGCGACGCCGGAGGTTTTGCCGTTGAAGAGACTCAACCCGAGCACCAGCACCATCAACCCCGGCAGCACGTACTGGTAGATATCCCGGCGCGGTGCCAGCCCTCGCGGGTCATCGGCCATCGCGACGAGATTACCCGCCGCCTTGGGCCCGTCGCCTGAGCGCGAGGGATGGCTAGTTGCTGACTGTCGACTTCCGGCGGCTGGGGTTGCGGCCCGGGGAGCGGGTGCTCGATGTGGGATGCGGCGGCGGGCGACATGCCGCAGAGGCGCGACGGCTGGGGGCGCACGTCGTGGCGCTCGACCTCTCGGATGTCGACGTCAAGGACGCGGCGGGCACGCTCGACGCGGTCGCGGTGGATTGGGACGCGGCGCGCGCGGTGTCGGGAGCGGCGACGGTGGGCGACGCCTTGTCGTTGCCCTTCGCGGACGGTGCCTTCGATCGGGTGGTCGCCGCCGAGGTGTTCGAGCACCTGCCGACCGACCGGGCGGCCTTCGCCGAATGCGCGCGGGTGTTGCGGCCCGGCGGCGCGCTGGCCGTCACGGTGCCGCGCTGGTTTCCGGAGCTCATCTGCTGGGCGCTTTCGGAGGACCTTCCGGATCTCGACGGCGGGCACGCCCGCATCTATCGACGTTCCGGACTGACGGCGCGTCTGGCGGAGGTGGGGTTGGTGCCGCGGGACCGTCACCACGCACACGCGCTGCACGCGCCCTATTGGTGGCTGCGGTGCGCGGCCGGTCCGGTCGAGGAAGACTCTTTCGAGGCTCAGGACGATGAGAGCTTCGCCGTGCGCACATACCGGAGATTCCTGGAGTGGCACATCGTGGAGAAACCCGCGGCCATCACCATTCTCGAGCGCGTGCTGAACCCCCTTCTCGGCAAGAGCCTCGTCGTCTACGCCGACAAGCCGCTTTAGCTCTCCAGCACCTCGGTCAGCGCGGCCGTGGCCCACTCGAGGGACTCATTCGCGGCGGGCGTGACCTCCGACATGCCGTAGAAGCCGTGCACCATCCCATCCCATCGCCGCATGCGCACCGCCACTCCGGCCTCTCCCAAGCGCCTCGCGTACGCCTCGGCTTCGTCGCGCAGCGGGTCGAACTCGGCCGTCATGATCACCGCAGGGGGCAGGCCTTCCAGCGATGCCGCCAAAACAGGAGAACACCGCGGGTCCAAGGGGTCTGCGTCACCCACGTACAGCGAGGCGAAGGCCTCGAGAGAGGCGCGGTTGAGTCCGTAGCCACGTGCGAACTCTGCGATCGACGGAAAGGAGAGCGTCAGGTCGAGAAACGGGTTCAGCAGGACCTGGGCGCGGACGTCGAGGTCTGCGTCTCTCGTCGCGAGGCAGGCCGCAGCAGTGAGCCCCCCACCCGCACTGTCGCCACAGACAACGATCGGTTGTCGCCGGGCTAGCTCTCGCACCACGGATACGACGTCGTCCACCGCCGCCGGGAAACGATGCTCCGGCGCGAGCCGGTAATCGACGCTGACCACTCGACACTCCAGCCGGTCGCCGAAGAAGCGCGCTAGCGGGTCGGACGCCGCCGCGGTTCCCAACACGTATCCGCCGCCGTGGCACCAGACGATCGTCGGACCGGCGCCCGCCCGGTCCGGCTCGTAGACCCGAACCGGGACGCCCCCCATCTCGCCGTCGCGAAAGCGCGCCGCCACCGCAGGCTCGGGCGGGCTCTCCCACGCGGCCATGCCGTCGCGAGCTGCAGCGAGGTCGAACTCCTCGGTTTCCCCCCACTCGTCGAGCAACCGGCGCACGGCGGGGTCCACTGGCACGGCACGACACCTCCGGATCGGGATAATGCATGAGGATGCGAACGGCTCTACAGGATGTCAGCCTTCTCAGAGGAGCCCTATGACGACGACCCTTCAGCACGCGCCGATCCCCACCGTGAACGATCTGCGCAGCGACATTCTCGAGCACCGTTTCGGTGATCTCTGGAACCCGCCTGGGCTCACCAACTTCCTCGGTTGTGCCCAGACCGACATGGATCCGGTGGCGGTGCGGAGCATCAGCTTTCCCCCCTTCGCCACGGGCGACGTGGTCACTGGCCGTCTGTTCCTCGACGATCGCCTGTTCAGCGCGCTCGACGTGCCCCTCTCCACCACGTGGCAGCCCGATCGCGTCGAGCGCGTGGCGTGGTGGGACGGGCTTTCAGTGTCGACCACCACGGTGCTGCCCATTGGACAGATGGCGGTGCTGGTGCAGCTGAGCATCAGTAACTGGACCCAGGAGGACCGCCGGGTGCCGGTGCGGCTCGCGCTGCGCTCGGCAGTCACCAAGCAGCTGACGCGGTGGACGGAGCCCTATCCGCCCGGCGAGGAGGACAACCGCCTAGAGCTCGACGAAGGGCGAGGCGCTCTCGTCTGGACCGCGCTCGCATCCGAAGCGGCGATGGTGCAAGGAGGCGTGCCTCGGGCCGAGACGATCGATGAAAACGGCGTTCGGTGGGTGGCCGATATTCCTGTCGCGGGCACTTGGACCGCCAATCTCGTTCTCACGGTCGGGGAGGACGTCAGCTCCGCGTTGTCGTCCTATGACGCCCTGGCCGCCGACGCGACGGGCCAGGTCGAAGCGTGCGAGACGATGTGGAACGCGGAGCTCGCGGCAATCTTCACCCCGGGCAACGACCGGTACTCGGGAAGCCTGCCCATGCTCGAGACCAAGTGCGACGCGCTACGCCGGATCTGGCTTGCCGGGATCGCGGGAGTCGTGTACTTCAAGCGCGACAACCCCTATTCGGTGATGGGGCGGACCTACGACACGCTTATGCCGCGTTACTGGCAGGCGCTCACATTCCTGTGGGACTACAGCCTCTCGGCTCTTGTCCACTCGCTTCTCGACCCCGACGTGATGCGTCGCTACATCGAAAAGTGGATCACCACCGACGTCCATACGCACATGGGCACCGAGTGGCTGACGGGCGAGCCCGTGGGCATGTGGTACGCCGTCAACGACTACGCGATGGTCCAAACCCTCGACACCTACCTCCGCGCCACGGGCGACCTCGAGTGGCTCACCCACGAGGTTGCGGAGCCCGCCGGGGAGGCCCTCCCGATTGTCGGACACCTCGATCGGTTCGTGGGGAGCTGGCGGCGATTCCGTACCGAGAGCGGCCTGGCCAACTACGGAGGGATCGGAAATCTGCTGGAGTGCGTCAGCACCTATGTGAACGAAGTCGCCAGCCTCAACGCGGCCAATGTCTGGATGCTGCGCCGCGCCGGAGAGCTGGCCCGTTTCCTCGGCGACGAGATCGCGTGTGAGTGGTACGAGGCCGAAGCAGAAGTGCTCGTCGAGGACTTGCAGCAGCTCTACGCCCATGGCGAGGGTTACTGGTACGCGCGGCAGCCGGACGGGAAGAAGGTTCCGGTCCGGCACTGCTACGACTTCAATACCGTCGCGGCAACCATCGCCGACGATCTGAGCGAGCAGCAGCGCAACGAGATGGTCGAATTCTTCGTACGCGAGCTGCAGACGCCGACGTGGATGCGCGCCCTCTCAGACCGTGACGCGGACGCCGCGTTCTCCGTGCGGCCCGACCATCAATGGACCGGCGCGTACCCGGCCTGGCCGCCGAATGCGGCCGCGGCCTTGTACCGGTTCGGTCGCGCCGACCTGGCCAGCTCCTGGCTTCACGGGTTGGCCAAGAGTGCGAACCAGGGTCCGTTCGGTCAGTCCCACTTCGCCGACGGGGTCTTCCCGCCTGAGTCGGGCGGCGCGCTGAAGGCGCCGGCGGAGATGCCCTGGATAAACGACTGGACCTGCTCGTCCAACGGCGCGTGGGTCGCCCTCGTCATTCAGTCCGTCTTCGGCGTGAAGATCGAGCTGGACGGCACCGTGACCGCCGAGCCTCAGTTAGAGGGACTCGATCCCGACGCGCGGCTCACCGGGCTGCGCATCCAAGGACGCACATGGGATGTCGATCGCACCGGAGCCCACGAAAGGGCATGAATTTCCTGGCCGTGGACCTCGGCGGCACGCGGCTGAAGGCGGCCCTCATGGCCCATGGTGAATCCGTGCCGTCCGACCCGTTCAGCATCGAACACGGTGGGGATTGGCGCGGCGGGTTGCACACCGCCGTCGATCACTTCGGCGAAGTGGGAGAGATCGCGGCGTGTGTCCCCGGACTTGTCGATAACGGCCGCGTCGTCGCCCTGCCCGGAAAGCTCCCTGGGCTTGTCGACGCCGACCTGCAGGCCGAACTCGGGATGCCGGTTCTTCTCACCAACGACGCCGTGGCCTACGCAATCGGGGAAGCCGTGCACGGCGCGGGGCGAAGTCATCAGCGCGTGGTCGTCGTCACCATCGGCACGGGCCTGGGCGTAGGCGTCGTAGAGGACGGAGAGCCGCTCGGGCACGGTCCGCTCGGCGGCGGCATCTTGTCCGGGCAAGTTCTGATCTCCGATCCCGACGCAGGACCATCCGACACTTCTGGCCGGCGAGGAACGTTCGAAGCCTTGTGCCGGGCCTCGAGTCTGTTGGCCGAAATACCTGCGGCGCGAGATCTGCCCGAGGCTTACGAGTTGCTGCGTGCGGGCGACGAGGGGGCTTTGGTCGGGTTCGCGGCATACCGCGAGTGGTTGACGCGTGGGCTATCGATGCTCGCGCTGGCACATGCGCCGTCCGTCATCGTCATCGGCGGCGGTGCCGCCCAACCCGGTTTGCTGGATGGCGTGCAGGAGGCTCTCGCGCCACGACTCTGGCAGGGACAGGGGGTCGAGGTTCGTCCCGGTGAGCTCGGGGATTCGGCCGCGCTGGCCGGACTCGGAGCCCTCTGGCGTCAGGCGGACGAGTGATCCGCCGGCGAGACCAATCGACTTACGACAAGGCGCCGTACATACCAGTCGGCGACATGGAAGACATCGCCGTCGGGGCTGACGCGATCGCCGGGTTGCTGCGCCATACCGGGGCGCGAGTCGTTGCGATCGAGACGTATCCGGGTGTCCGCACGGACGACCTGGCCCCGATTCTCCGCGTATTGGACCCGGACCTGACGGTCGATACGGCGGACGCGTACCTCACCCCCGAGGCGCTCGGGGAGCTCGTCGACGAGGAGCTGACCAACGACCCGATCTTCGGCCGGCTGACGTCTCGCCGCGTCGCGGACTTCTTCGACCCGTCGAAGCTCGCCTCGGTTCAGGAAGGCATCGCCGGCGCGGCCGGACGCGTCGTGGTGTTCGGCACCGGTGCCACTTTGACGTGCGATGCCGATCTCGTCGTCTACGCGGATTTGGCCCGCTGGGAGATCCAGCAGCGCCAACGACGCGGGGAGATCGGCAATCTGGCTGCGGACAACGCCGGCGAACGGGCCTCCCTTCTCTACAAGCGCGCCTTCTTTCTCGATTGGCGGGCCGCGGATCGACTCAAGACCGATTTGTTGGAGGACATCGACTTCTTCCTCGACACGACCACCCCGGGAAGACCGCTCCTGGTGTCCGGCGACGCGGTGCGACGGGGTCTCGACATCGCGGCGCACCGGCCGTTCCGAGTGGTGCCCTTCTTCGACCCTGCGCCATGGGGCGGCCAGTGGATGCGCGAGGTGTGTGACCTGCCTGATGGTCCGTCCAACTACGGCTGGTGCTTCGACTGCGTGCCGGAGGAGAACTCGTTGCTCCTGGGCTTCGGTGAGGAGCGCGTCGAAGTGCCGGCCTTGGATCTCGTCCTGTACCGACCCGCAGAATTGCTGGGCGAGCGGGTGCGCGCCCGGTTCGGTGACGAATTCCCTATCCGGTTCGACTTCCTCGACACCATGGGCGGCGGCAACCTCTCGCTTCAGGTGCACCCTCTGCCGGAGCAGATCCGGGAGGAGTTCGGTTGGTCATATACGCAGGACGAGTCCTATTACCTGCTCGACGCGGAACCGGATGCCACCGTGTATCTCGGCCTCCGGGAGGACGTCGATCCGGAGCAGATGCTCGCGGACCTCGAGGCCGCGCAGGAGGGTGGCGCGGAGTTCCCGGCCGAGCGCCACGTCAACATCGTCCCCGCCCGCAAACACGACCACTTCCTCATCCCGGCCGGCACCGTCCATTGTTCGGGCGCCAATTCGATGGTGTTGGAGATCAGCGCGACGCCGTTCATCTTCACTTTCAAGTTGTGGGACTGGGGTCGGTTGGGGCTGGACGGTCGTCCGCGGCCCATCAACATCGAGCGGGGCCGGCGCGCCATCCGCTGGGACAGGCGCGCCGCTTACGCGGGCCGCGAACTGGTCAACGTGCTGACCCCGCTCGACAAGGGCGACGGCTGGCGCGCGGAGCGAACTGGGCTTCATCCGGCTGAGCCGATCGAGACCCATCGGCATTGGTTCGACGGCACGGCGCCGCATTCCACCGGTGGCAGCGTCAACGTACTGAACCTCGTGGAGGGCGAGCAGGTGATCGTGGAGTCACCTTCCGGCGCGTTCGAGCCGTTCGTCGTCAACTACGCGGAGACCTTCATCGTGCCCGCCGCGGTGGGTGACTACACAGTCCGGCCCCACGGCCCGTCGGTCGGTCGTCAGTGCGCCACCATCAAGGCATTCGTCCGACCCTGAGCCCGAGGTTGCGCCTCGCCCTGAGCGTCGTGGGTGTGTTGATCGCGGCGGGGGCGGTGTTCTGGCTCACCACATTCTTCGGCCCACCGTCCCGGGTGCAGTCGCCGGCGGTCGAGGAGATCGCACCACGAGCGCGGACGGCGGACGATTTCGCCCAACTGGCCTGCGTCCATGTGCGTCTGGCCGGTCAGGCGGTCCAGGCTGACGCGCCGGCGGCCACGGTGCGGTCCGAACTCGCCGCGGCGCGCACCCTCGCCGCGGAAGCGTTGCTGCGCGACGGCCGGTTCAGCAGCCTGTCCGGCGGCATCGCCGCTCTCGACGACGCGGTTCGAATGGACGACGCGCGGGCGGCGCGCGTCGGTCTACAGGTCTCGCTGCAGGAGTGCGAACGCCTGAACGGTTAGAACCCGGCTGGGTTGGGGTGCCCAGCCGCCAGAAAAATCGGCGGCCGTTAGAGCGGGGGTGGGTGGGGTCCCACGCTCCGCAGCGGCTGGGTTGGGGTGCCCAGCCGCCAGAGAAATCGGCGGCCGTTAGGCCGCCGCGAAGACGACGCTGTCGAACGCAACTTGCGTCGACGTGGTCGTGTAGTCGCTGTGTCCCAGCAGCAGTTGCGCCCCCGCAGCGCCGGGCGGGGCGACCAAATCGGCGCTGATCTGTTTCCAGCCGATGACGCGCTTGCCCGGTTGGTTGATCAGCGACGGACCGTCGACCGTGACCAGTTCGGATCCATCAGCCGCAAGCCAGCGAACCTGCGTGGCCACACC
Organism: Acidimicrobiales bacterium; assembly: GCA_035526705.1. Classification (GTDB taxonomy): domain Bacteria; phylum Actinomycetota; class Acidimicrobiia; order Acidimicrobiales; family JAHWKP01; genus JAHWKP01. The sequence continues at coordinate 33,866 of DATLBX010000158.1, forward strand.
CTCACCCGGGACGCCCGCGTCGGGGTTGAGGCTCGGCATGATGGCGAAGACCGAGAAGTGGTAGGTCGCTCCCGCCTTGACCTCGATTGGCGCGTCGGTGACCCACCAGGGTCGCAGCGAGAGTTCCTGCGTGACGGGCCGTGCCGGGTTGGGATTGCACATCTGCGCACCGGAGCTGCCGTCGCAAATCTGGCTGCCTCCGCCGAGCGCGCCTGAGATGGCGGCGCCGCGCCGACCGTCCTTGTAGACGTTCTGACTGTGGTCGAACAGGATCGTCGCGCCCTCCACCGTCCAGTCGACGGGCAGGATCGGCTGGCCGGAAACCGACAATGGCTCGAACTGGGACTCCTCGAAGCTGGGGTTGCTGACCAGATTCGGGCCCAGGTTGGCCGGCGCGGCTGTCACGGAGCCCGCGGTGACGGTCGCGACGAAGCACAGCGCGATCAGGAATTTGCGGGCGAACGGGCGCATCAGGTCCTCCAGAGCCGGGTGTATTGAGTCTATTTCGTCATCCCTGCGAGTTCTCCTGCCGAGCCGTGAACGACCAGGCGCCAGAAGTGACCTGGGCGGGGTCGCGACCGGGCAGATCGACGGTCGCCTCACCGCCGCACGGAACTTGGATGTCGACGCGCATCTCCGGGCCTGACATCGACCAATCGACTGCCCAGCGCCCTATGCGCGAATCGTAAGAGGTGCGCCCCCAAGTGACCCCTCCCCCCGGGCGAGGCCGCACCACGGCGCGGCTCCAGCCAGGAGCCGACGTATCTCTGGACAAACCGCCCACGGTCGAATGCAGCCACTCCGCGATGGTTCCGAATGAGCTGTGGCAGAACGAGTTCATGTACGGGTTGGCAAAGCCTTTCTCCGCGGTCCAGCTGTCCCACCGCTCCCAGATCGTGGTCGCGCCACTGCGGATCATGTGACCCCACGAAGGGCACGATTCGGACAGAGCCAGCCGGTAGGCCAGCTCGACCTCGCCCGCGTCGGTGAGCGTCGGCAGCAGATACCGCACTCCCAGGAACCCGGTGCCGAGCCCGATCGCCCCGACATCGCGGATCAGGTGGCCGAGCGCGGGCCCGCGCAAGTCAGGCGGGACGAGTTCGAAGACCAAACCGAGGAGCTGAGCGGTCTGCGCACCATTGCCGACCCGGCCGGTGGCGTCGACGTAATCGGTGATGAATGCCTCGCGAGTGCGGAGGGCGATGTCTTCCATCTCCGGGTCCGGGCGATCGAGGACGCGGCACGCCGCGGCGGCCACCGCGGCCGAGCGCGCCCAGTAGGCCTGTGCGACCACATCTTTGGGCGCGGTATCGCCCGGCGCGAGCCAGTCGCCGAAGTCGTCGCCGCGTCGCTGGCGCCAGCGAAAGTCGGGGTTGCCCTGAAGAATCCAGCGCGGCCAGGCCCGCATCGAATCGACCGACTCCTCGAGAACGCGCCGGTCCGCGTACCACTGCCACAGGGCCCAGGGCACGAGAACTCCGGCGTCTCCCCAGCCGGGCGCGCCGTCGTCGGTCTTGACCAAGCGCGGCGCGACATCGGGAAAGGCCCCCTCGGCCGACTGCGCTCCCCGGACCTCCTGCAACCAGCCGGCGTAGAAGTTGCCGAGGTCGCTGAAGTAGTTGGCACTGTTGAACCCGACGTCCGCGTCGGCCAACCACCCGAGGCGCTCGTCGCGCTGTATGCAGTCGGTGGGTAGTGCGATTCGCAGGTTGCGACTGGTGCGGCGAGCCGCCGCCCAGACGTCGTTGAGCAAATCCGAACTACAGGAGAACTCTCCGGTCGGGCGCGCGTCAGTGCTCAGCGCCACGCCCACGGCCGCCTCCGGCTCGGCCCCCGTAATCTCCACGTGGCGGAATCCGCGGAACGTCGACCACGGCTCGTAGGTCGACCTCTCGCCGGAGAGCACGACCGTGTCCGTGCACTGAGCACCCCGCAGGTTGGCGGTGTACAGGTCCGCCGCGCCGTCGAGCACTTCCGCGCTTCGAACGCGCACCACCTGGCCGGGCGCGCCGGCGAAGGTCAGCCGAGTCCAGCCCGCGACGACCTCGCCGACGTCGGCCATCCATGACCCGGCCCGCCCTTCGCTGATCCGCGCCGGGATCTCGCTCACCACGCGCACCGGCTCGCAAGGCGTGGCGACCAAGGTCCCCTGAGGCCCGGGGTCGGGCCAGGCAAATTCCCACTCGCGGTCGTCGTAGCCCGCGGCCGCCCAGTCCCCCAAGGCGTCTCGGGCGTCGTAGTACTCACCCCCGAGCAGGTCCCCCGAACGCACCGGGCCGAACCGGGCCTTCCAGTGGTGGTCGGTGCCCCGCCGGATTACTTCACCGTTCTCCAGCCTCACGACCAACTCCATGCGACCGACCGGGATGCGGCCGTAGTGGGCGCGCTCTCCTTCCCACCCGATTCGGCCCGCGTACCAACCGTCACCTATCACCGCGCCCACCGCGTTCGGTCCAGTTCGAACTTGGCGGGTGACGTCGAAGCTCCGGCAGCGGACCCGCCGGGCGAAGTCCGTCCACCCGGGCGCCAAGCAGTCGTCACCAACACGCGCGCCGTTGAGCCACGGCTCGATCAGCCCGCCCGCGGTCACATGCAGTCGCGCCGCCGAGACCCCTTCGGGAAGTTCCACAATCGTCCGGACGTGAACGCACGGCCGGTTCGCGTCATGCGCATCCATCGGTGGCGGCAAGCAGATCCAGGTGCCTGTCCACTCCGCCGGCATCCGCTCGAAGCGCGCCACATCGCTGAGGGCGATCGCGCCTGCGTCATCCTTCACCTCCAATCGCCACTCGCAGCGGTCTTCGGGCGCCAGCGGGACCCCGCCGTAGGCGATGTCGGTCGTGCGAGGCGACTCGACCCATCCGCTGTCCCAGCTCCGGTCGCCCGTGACCATGACGCGGTAGGCGCGCTGGTGGGCGGTCCGGCGATCCGCTTCCACTACCCAGGAGAGCCGCGGCGCAGCGACGTCCAAACCCAATGGGTCGACCAGATGCTCGGCCGTCAAACGACCGACCCTGAGCATCAGGCGCAACCTATCGTGAGCCCTGTGCGAGCGCGGTGGGGGTTTGGGGTCCCCCTCCGCATTGCGACGAGCCGAGGGGGGAGGAGCCGATGACGCAGCACGCGCCACCCCGGACACCCGGCCTCGTTATGGGAGCCATCGTCGTCGCCATCGTGGTGATCGTCGGCGCGGTCGCCCTTACCTCCCGCCAATCGCCGCCGCCCACGATCGCGGAGTTCGCGCCGCAGGCGGTGGAGCAGATCAAGGACGCGCTCGAGGAACAGGCGGTGGCGGACGCCGCCGCGGCCGGTGGTAGCGGGGAGGGACATGCGCCCGGCGATCCGGAGGACCCGGCATCTGAGCCTGAGGCGCCGATCGTGATCGAAGAGGGCCGGGTTCGGCAGTGCGTCGGCTCGCCCCCGCGTCAAACCGAAGACCCGCAGTCGCCACCTTGCGTTCCCTTCTTCGACCCGGATCTCGACAACGGGGGTGCGACGCACAAAGGCGTGACGGCCGACCAGATCACCATCGCTGTACCCCAGCAGTTCCTCGAGGACATCAACGCCCCGCTGAAAGAGGCGCAGTTCTTCAACAAGCGTTACGAGTTCTACGGCCGTCAACTCGTGCTGCAGCCGTTCGGAACGACCGGGTGCGTCGACTCCCAGCCCGACCCGGCCAAGATGCGCGCCGACGCCGTCGCTGTGGACGAAGAACTCCAGGTCTTCGCCACGCTGGCTTACGCCGGGTGCCAGGGAGCCGACCACCACTACTACGACGCTCTTGCGGAGCGCGAGGTGGTCAGCATCGTCGACGGCAACCTCACCACCGGCCTCGAACGGAACTACGCGCGACGTTCGCCTTATGAGTGGAACGTCATGGCCGGCCTGGACACCATCCTTGCCAACACCGCGGAGTTCGTATGCGCGACGCTCGCCGGCAAGCCCCCCCGCTATGCGGGCACAGTGCAAGCGGGCGCGGACCAGCGCCGCTTCGGTGTCATAACGACGCGCTCGACCGACGGCACCACTCCCGATCTCGCCCCGCTACGCGCCGGGCTCGGTTCATGCGGCGTCACCCCAGTCGAGGTACGCGACGACCAGACCACAGATGCGACGCGCAGTGGCGTCAATACGATTGTCACCCTTCGCGACGCGGAGGTCACCTCGGTGCTCTGCCTGTGCACCGCGGTCGATTTGCGCAACGTCTACATGCCAGCTGCCAGTTCGCAGGGTTACCAGCCCGAGTGGGTCCAGTCGTCCTACATAAACACCGACCTGGACAACTCGTTCGGCGGCGGCAACGCCCCTCCGGATCAGAGCGCCCGGGTTCTCGGCATCAGTTTCCGTAACAAGCTGCTGCCCCGCCAGGACATGCCCTGGTACTGGGCTCTCAAGGAGGCGGATCCTGCCTTCGAGCCCGCCGCGGGTACGTACTACTCGGCTCATTCCCGATACGTACAACTGCTGCTCCTCGCCTCCGGGATACAGATGGCGGGCCCGAATCTCACTCCCGAGTCATTTCGTGCCGCGTTGCAGCGCACCAGGTGGTCGAACCCCGGCGCCGGTCTCGAGCCCTACTTCCAGGCCGAGGTCGGATTCGCCGGACCCCGGCACACGATGAGCGTCGACGCGTCGATGTTCTGGTTCGACCCGCAGAGACCGGGCACGATCGACCCGACGCTTCCGGGAGCGGTCTGCTACGTCGACCGCGGCCGGCGCTACCGCCTCGGCGGCTGGCCTCGCACCGATCCTGCGTTCTTCAGCGGCCCTTGCCTTTGACACACCCCGCGGTAAAGGCGGTCGTACAGCGGCCCGAGTTTCTGGCGCTCGGCGCGGTCCTTCCCGTGCTGCTTCTTCTCCCCGGAGATGTGCCGCTCGGCATCTACGCGTTGGGTCTCGTGTCGGCTGCGCCTATTGCGCTTCACGCTGCGGGGATCATCCTGGTCTTTCGCAGCAACCGGTTCATCAACTTCGCGCAACTCCAGATCGGTGCGGTGGCCGGAACCCTCTTCGCACTTCTCGTCAACGCTCGGCCCGTCCTACGCGGCGTGAGCGCGGCCTGTCCCCCGTGTCTCCAGCAGCCCGGGCGGGGTCTGCTCCAGGCGAACTATTGGTTCTCCCTGACCGTCGCAGTCCTGCTCGCGGTGGGGCTGGGATGGCTGACCTACGTCGTGGTGGTTCGCCGCTTGAATCAGGCCCCTCGGTTGGTTGCGACGGTGGCGTCCATCTTTTTGATCACGCTGCTGGCGGGCGTGCAGCGCGGCCTTGTCCTGCTCCTCACCACCGAGGATCAACGGACATTCGGGGGCGTGACCAAGGCCGTGCCGCTCACGGGCTTTACGTTTTCGATCGGCCCGGCGCGCTTCGGCCCGCCCGACGTCCTGATGGTCGTCGTAGCCCTGGCCGCGCTGATCGGCGTCTCGCTCTACCTACGCCGATCCGCATCGGGCACGGCCATTAGGGCGTCAGCCGAGAACGCCCCGCGCGCCCAGACGCTCGGTATCGACGTGGTGAAGGTCACCGGACGGGTGTGGATGCTCGTCGGCCTGCTCTCCGGGGCAGCCGCCCTCATCGCGGCCATGACCCAGCCCGCCGGCACGGGCGAGAATCCGGCCGCCGCGTCGTCGTTGGTCCGAATCCTCGCCGTTGTCGTCGTGGCGAGGCTGGTGAGTTTGCCGCTGGCCGGCGCGGCTGCGGTGGCCCTGGGGGTGCTTACCGCCGCGGTGCAGTTCTCGACCGGGGGCACGAACGTCCTGGACGGCACCCTCGTCGTGGTCATCAGCGTGTTGTTGTTGTTGCAGCGGCGCGCCGCGACGAGGGCCGACGTCGATACGTCGAGCGCCTATTTGGCGGGCCGGCAGGCGCGACCCGTTCCCCGCCAGTTGCGCGAAGTCCCAAGCGTGCGCTCCATGACACGGTCGGGCATCGCCGCGCTCGTCGCTGTGTTGCTCATCGCCCCGTTCGTACTCTCACCCAGTCAGACCAATGTGGTGACGACCACTTGCATCTACGCGGTTGTCGGGATGTCCCTCCTCGTTCTGAGCGGTTGGGCCGGGTTGGTAAGCCTCGGCCAATTCGGTTTCGCCGCCGTCGGCGCGTATGCCGCCGCGGTCAGCGGGCTTCCTTTCCTTCCGGCGTTGGTCTGCGGCGGCCTGGCCGGCGCCGCCGTTGCGGTACTGGTCGGACTCCCGGCCCTGCGGCTGCGCCCACTGACGCTGGCGATCAGCACGTTGGCCTTCGCTGCCGCGGTTCCGGCTGTCCTGCTGGCTCCGGATCTGTTGGGCGGCCCGCTCGACAGGACGCTTCGCCGCCCCCTCCTTCTGGGGATCGACCTCGAAGATCAGCGCGCCTTCTACTTCTTCAGCCTGGTGCTCTTGGTACTGACCGTCCTCGCTGTGTTGGGACTGCGCCGAAGTCGGACGGCACGGGCCTTGCTCGCCGCTCGCGATAACGAGCCCGCGGCGCTGGCCTTCGGCATCAACGTCCTGCGCGCCAGGCTCCAAGCCTTTGCCCTGTCAGGCTTTATCGCCGCGTTCGCGGGCGCGCTGTTCGCCTTCCAACAAGCCGGCGTGCGCGCCGACTCGTTCTCTGTCGAGCAGAGCCTGCTCATCTTCATGTTCACCGTCATCGGGGGGCTCGGCTCGGTCGGGGGGCCGCTGCTGGGGTTCGCGGTGCTCGCCCTCCTGTCGCTCTTCGTGACCAGTCCCACGGTGGCGGCGCTCGTGAATGGCCTGGGTGGGGTGGCGCTGCTTCTCCTCGCTCCAGGCGGTCTGGCCCAGGTGGCCCTCGACGTTCGCGATGCGTTGATGCGTCGGATCGCCGCCCGACACGCCATCACGATCCCCGGACTGGGAGAACGCGACCGCCTGCCGGGCGACACGGTGGCGCCCATCTCGCCCAAGCTCCGGCCCGGTGGAGGAGCTGTCTTCATTCCGCGTCGCTACGCGCTCGAGGGACAATGGGCGCTCTCCGCGAGGGCCGTGTCTGCCGGTGAGTCCGCCCATGACTGAGTCCCTTACGTCGCAGGGTCGCGCGCTCATCCCGACACCCCGGCAGGTCGAGGTGGACGACATCGCCGCGCCGATCGAGCTCGACGCCCCGGCGCTCCAAGGCGACGGCGTTGCAGGCGGTTGGCGCCGCGTGCTGCGCGACTTGGATCCCCGCGCCGTGGAAGGTCCGAAAGGAGTCTTGGCGATCCTGTGTCTGACATCGCTCTTTCTGCGAATCGACGACGCCGCGATCGGCGTGGTTCTCCCGCAGGTCCGTGCCGAGTTCGGTGTCTCCATCGCCTTCTTCGGGGTGGTCTCGTCGCTCGTCGGCTTGCTCGCCCTGGCGCTGCAGATCCCCTTCGGCTACCTCGCGGACCGGGTTCAGCGCGTCTGGCTGCTCCGTATCGGCACGATCGCCACCGCGGCGACCGTGACCCTCCAAGGGACGGTGGGCAGCGTCACCGGGCTGGCTGGAGCGCGACTTGCCAACGGCGTGGGGCAAGGAGTGGCGCAGCCCGCGAGTTTCCCGCTTTTGTCGGACTGGTTCCCGCGGAGCGGCCGCACCCGGGTATTCGGGATCTACTTCGCCGCGGCGCAGCTTGGGCTGATCATCGGACCGGTCACTGCCGGCGTGCTGGGTGAGGCTTTCGGCTGGCGGGTGGCACTGCTCGTGCTCGGAGGTGCCGCCACTGCGGTCGCCTTCCTCACCTTCTTGCTCCGTGAGCCGGTGCGGGGTCGCTACGACCGCCCGGACGCGCTCAGCGCTCCTCCGCCTCCGCCCCCGCGCTTCGCGGAGTCGTACCGGGCGGCGGCGAGCATCAGCACCCTGCGCCGCTGTTGGTACGCCACGCCCCTGCTCAACGCGCGCGGCGTATTCACGTTCATAGTCCTGCCCTTTTTCTTGTTCGATGTCTACGGCTTGTCCATTGCCCAGCTGGGAGTCGTCCAGACCGTCAATGGACTGATGGGCCTCATCGGGCTCTTGTTTGCCGGCGCCGTGGGCGATCGCCTGCTGACCGCCCGGCCGGGACGCTTCATGGTGGCCATGGGACTGGCGGCCGCCGCGCAGGCCGCCGTCATCGTGCTGATCTCCACCCGTCCGCCGGTGCTCGTGGCGATCGTCTGCATTCAAGTCGTTGTCGTAGTGGAGCAGGCCCTACAGCCGGCCTTCTACTCCCTGATTTCGGTGGTCGTGCCGTCGCGCATCCGCGGTCTCGGACTGGCCGCGCAGGCGCCGTGGCAGTTGCTCGGCTTGATCGCCGCGCCGGCGCTGCTCGCCGCGGTCCAAGGCGTCGGGATCGAGCGGGGCCTGCTCCTCTTCGTTCCCGTTCTCCTCCTCGCGGGGCTGATCCTCGGTAGTGGCGCGGCCGGAGTCGAGCGGGACATTCGGGCCGCCCGGGCCGCCGACGCCGCCGAAGATGTGCTGCGCGCCGCCCGGGAAAGCGGCGCTACGCCTCTCCTCGTCTGCCGCGATGTGCAGGTCGCATACGGCGGCGTTCAAGTGCTCTTCGGAGTCGATCTGGAAGTCGCGCGGGGCGAAGTGGTGGCACTGGTCGGCACGAACGGGGCGGGCAAGTCGACGCTGCTGCGCGCCCTGAACGGGACCGTGGAGCCGAGCGGTGGCGCCATCTTCTTCGACGACCAGGACACCACGCACCAAGCGCCCTATCTCATCGCGCGCGAGGGCATCGTCACCATGCCCGGGGGCGCGGCCGTCTTCGCCGGCCTCACGGTGGCGGAGAACCTGCGCACCGCGGCGGCGGCGCCTCACGAGGCGGAGAGCTCCTTCACGACCGAGGACGTGCTGGACCTCTTCCCCGATCTGCGAGCCCGGCTCAACGCGAGCGCGGGCTCCTTGTCCGGGGGTGAGCAGCAGATGCTGGGCCTCTGCCAGGCACTGCTCATGTCACCCACGCTGTTGCTGGTCGACGAACTGTCACTCGGTCTCGCCCCGGCAGTGGTCGAGCAGCTACTGGGGGTGTTGCGCCGGTTGAACGAGCAGGGCACGACGATCATCCTCGTCGAGCAGTCCCTCAACGTCGCGTTGACCATTGCAGACCGCGCCGTCTTCATGGAGAAGGGTGAGATCCGTTTCGATGGACCTACCGAGCAACTCCTCTCCCGACCGGATCTGGTGCGCAGCATTTTCCTCGGCGGCGCGTCGGGGGGCACGCGCTCCGCGGTCCGTCAGAGCGACACCGCCAGTTCTGTTGCCGCCGCGCTCGAGGTCAAGGATCTCGCAGTGAGCTTCGGCGGCGTGGCCGCACTCCGAGGCGTGTCGCTGGAGGTCGGTCTGGGCGAAGTCGTGGGGATCATCGGTCCGAACGGAGCGGGGAAAACCACCTTGTTCGACTTGATCTCAGGGTTCACCACTCCGGATCGCGGTCAGGTTCTGCTGTCGGGCGTGGATCTGACCAGCGCGTCCCCCGACGAGCGGGCCCGCGCCGGCATGTGCCGTTCGTTCCAGAGCGCCCGCTTGTTTCCCGCCCTGACCGTGAGAGAGAACATCGCGACCTCTCTTGAACGAAAGGCCGTGCGCAACCCGTTGCTGGCCGCGGTTTGGGCGCCGCCCGTGCGAACCGCGGAGCGGCGCATCGATCGCCAGGTGGACCGTTTGATCGACCTCCTCGGCCTCGACGCCTACGCGGATGCAACGCTTTCCGAGTTGTCGACTGGCACGCGGCGCGCCGTAGACATGGCTTGTGTGATCGCGCTCGAGCCGGTCGTTCTTCTGCTGGACGAACCATCGTCGGGGCTGGCGCAGGCCGAGAGCGAGGCGCTGGGACCACTGCTGTCGCGCATCGTGAGGGAAACGGGATGCGGGATGCTGCTCATCGAACATGACCTCCCTCTGGTGACCGTTCTGTCCGATCGGTTGGTCGCCATGGAGTCCGGAACGGTCCTGGTGGAGGGCGCGCCCCACGACGTTCGCTCAGATCCTCGGGTACTCGCTTCCTACCTCGCCGCGTCCGATGACGTGGTGCAGCGCTCAGGTCGCCTCGGGGCGTTGGCATCCATGCTCGAATCTGCGGACGAAATTGTCTTCCCTACTCCCCACGAATGAAAGGTTCGACGATGCCCTCGAGGCCCAGACCGACCCCCGCCTCCCGGCCGAAGCGCGGCGCGAAGTTGCGGCTTACCGGCTCGGGGTTCAGCGACCGCTTCGAGGCGATGGTGAACAACGTCGGGACCGTGCTGAAGGGCAAAGACGACGTCGTTCGCCTCTCCCTCACTGCACTCTTGGCTAACGGTCACCTGCTCTTCGAGGATTACCCCGGCACGGGCAAGACGATGTTGGCTCGAGCTCTCTCCGCGACCATCTCCGCCACCACTTCCCGAGTGCAGTGCACGCCCGACCTGCTGCCGGCCGACATCACCGGCTCCCCGGTCCTCGATCGCGCCACAGGAGGCTTCGTCTTCCGACCGGGCCCGATCTTCGCCAACATCTTTCTGGCGGACGAGATCAACCGCGCTACTCCCAAGACGCAGTCGGCGCTACTGGAGGCGATGGCCGAAAGGACCGTTACGGTCGACGGAACCTCACATCCGCTTCCGAACCCGTTCTTCGTGCTGGCCACCGAGAACCCGATCGAGCTTGCGGGGACCTTCCCGCTCCCGGAGGCGCAGCTCGATCGCTTCCTGTTCAAGTTGTCGCTCGGTTACGCCAGTCCGGCCGCAGAAGTAGAGGTGCTCATGGCCAACCGCACCGGGGAAGCCATCGAGCGGATCGGCCCCGTGGTCGACACCGAGGAGTTGACCGCCATGATCGATTGGGCCGCGGAGGTAGACATCAGCGAACCGGTAGTCCGGTACATCGTCGACCTGTGCCAGGCGACCCGCAACGACCCGACGCTGCAGATGGGAGCGAGCAGTCGCGCCGCCCTGTCGCTGATGCGCGCCTCGCGTGTCGTCGCCGCCTCGCAAGGCCGCGACGACGTTCTCCCGGACGACGTCCGACTTCTGGTCACCGCGGTGTTCGGCCACCGGCTGCTCCTCACTCCTGACGCGCTACTGCGCGATGACACGATCGACGCGGTCATCGAGCGGCTGCTGACGTCGGTAAAGGCGCCGCTCAGCCTCGCCAAGGGCGCTTAACACCCGTCCATGGCGGGGAGCAGCGCGGGGGCGCGGGCCACGGGGTTGTTGGCGGCCATCGAGCGGCGCCTGGGGCTGACCCCGGCCGGAGTGGCCGTCACCGCGCTGGTCGTGCCCGGCCTCGCGTTGGGGAGGGCCGTCGCCAGTCGGCCCCTTTTCCTACTGGCGTACGGCGCCCTTGCGGTTGTCGGACTGTCCCGCCTGTTGGCCCGCCGCCGGCTCACGGTCGACGCCTTTCGGTCAGCCCTACCGACGCGTATGCGCGCCAGTCAGAGCGTCGAGGTCGAGATCAGCGTGACCGCCAAACGCCGAATCGCCACACTCGTGCTCGAGGAGTCCTTGCCGGAGCCGTTTGGTGCGCCGGTTCGCGTGCCGGTGCCACTCCTGCCCGCCGGAAAAACGGTGCAGCACGGGTATCGCTTCACGGCGCGCCGCCGAGGGGTCTATCGGGTCGGGCCCCTTCTCGCCGAATGGAGCGATCCGTTCGGCTTGACCCGCAAGCGCGTGGAGATCGCACCAGCCGAGACAGTGATCGTTCATCCTGCGGTCGAGGACGCGAACGACCGCGTTACGAGCCGCGAGTGGGAGGACCCGCCGGTGCGTCCGCCGCAGTCGCGTCCTTGGCCGAGCGGCTTCGAGTTCTACGGCATGCGCGACTACATCGCCGGGGACGATCCGCGCCGGATCAACTGGCTGGCTACGGCGCGCACCGGCGGAGCGGCTGACGGGTCCGGCCGCTATCTCGTGCGCGAGTCCGAGCAAGGCATCACCGACAGAGTCCGCCTGGTTCTCGACACCGACGCGGCGCGTCACTCCCCGGGCGAGCCGAGCGAGACCCTGGAACGCGCCATTTCGGTCATGGCCTCTCTCGGTGTGCGCCATCTCGCCGACGGCTTCTCCGTTTCGGTCGAAGCGGGGTCGGGGGCACTGGCCAAGGCTCTTCGGGGGAGCCGGAGCCGGATCCCGTTGCTCGACTGCCTGGCCGCGGTCGAACTCCAGGCCGCGCCGCTCGCCGGTGCGCTCGATCGCCTCTTCCTCGATCCGCAACGTTCCACGCACAATGTGGTCGTCACCCCGCATGTCGACGAGGAGACAGCCCGGCGCATCAAGCTGCTCATGGCCCGCGGCACGTCCGTCGTGCTGGTGCTAGTGCTGTGGGAGGACACCGAGCCCAGCACGGTTCACCGCGCCGCGTCGATCGGCTGCCCGGTGGTCGAACTCAAGCCCGGAGCCAGTCTGGCCGCGACTTTCTCCCGCGTGGTGCAGGCGGGCAGTCGATGACGGCGACGCTGACACCGCCGGTGCCGGACATCGAAGTCCCGGCTCTGCAACCGGAGGCCACTGCATCGCCGCCCGCTGAACGCCGCGCCCCGGCGGGGCTCACCTGCTGGGCGGCCGCGCTCTCGACGATGGCTTTCGCCTGGTTGGCAGCCAGTGTCTTCGAAGGTTGGTTCGCTCGCGCCGTCGGCCTGGTTGCGACAGGAGTCGGAGTCGGATCCGTCTATCTGTCCACTCGGGCCCGGCGGCCTTCCGTAGTGCAGTACGGGGGCGCGTTGGTCACCCTGGTGCTCGGGTCTGCGCTGGCCGTCACCTTCAGCGGGGAAGACACCGGGTTGCTCGGCCTGGTTGGCGAAGCGCTTCGCGGAGGTGGGCTGAGTCAGCCGCCGCTCGCCTTCGATCCCGGCTGGAGATTCATCCTGTTCGTCACCGTTGCATTGCTTGGCGCGGCCTGTGCGGCTTTGGCGCTCTCGTTCGACAAGCCCCGCAGCGCAGCGCTACTCACTCTGCCTTTCGTCGTCGGCGGCGCGTTGCTGCAACCCCCCGAATCCGAAATCGGCGCGACTGTTCTCGCTCTGTTGCTGCTCGTGGGGTCGCTGGCCATCTCCATGGGCGCGGACTTGGCCTCGCAGGGGGCCAGCTCCGGCGCCTTCGAGATCCGCCGCCTGGCTCGAGGAGCCGCCGCGCTCGGCCTGCTCGGCGCGGCCGTCTTCGCCACGGCACAGATCGGCTTCCTCTTCCCCCCGCCGGCCGCGGCCAGTGTCGTGCCGCCCATGCGTCCTCCGGCTCCGCCGCCGCCCGTCGACCGGGTTCTGTTCACGGTGTCCGCCGACCGGCAGCTGCCGTGGCGACTGGGCACGCTCGACGTCTACGACAAGACGGCGTGGCTCACCCCGCCCTTCGACGCGAGCGCCTTGATTGCCGTCGACGGTGAAATCCCGCCAAACCTGGAGGGCGACACCCGCGGTCCGCTGCCCGGCCCTGGCGTCTCGGCCCACGTGGAGCTCGCCGATCTCGAAGGTAAGACGCTTCCCTCGCTGGCCAACCCCCTTGCCGTGCGCGGTGCTGCCGAGGTGACCTTCGAGCCTCGGACCCAGATGTTGCGGGTCGCGGGCGTCAGTCCTCCGGCCGGCACGAGTTACGAAGTCTCCGCGCCTGCGCCACCCACCGGCGAGGCGCTGTCGGCCGCGCCGCCTCCCGGTCCCCACGCGTTGCCCTTCCTGGAAGTTCCTCCGCCTCCCGCCGAAATCACTGCGCTGTTGGCTGAGGCGCCGCTCGAGTCCTTCGCGCGGCTGCAGTTCGTGCGGGGGGAGTACTTCGCCAACGTCGTGGCCGCCGGCGCGGGCAACCCCGTCGACGTGCCGCCCCGACGCGTCGTGGAGATGCTGGCCGGCAAGGAAGCCTCGCCCTATGAGATAACGGCCGGCGAAGTCCTGCTGGCACGGTGGGCGGGAGTCCCGGCCCGCCTCGGATACGGATGGTTCGGGGGAGAGGAGAAGGCGCCGGGGACCTGGGAGATCCGGCCCAAACACGGTGCGACCTGGCTAGAGGCGTACTTCGAGGGTTCAGGATGGGTTCCGATCGTGGGCACGCCGCCCCGCGCCAAACCGAGTACCGCCTCCGGGCAGCGAAACGAGGACCCTTCCGTCCGCCCGACCGACGAGCTGGCCCTTCTCGTGTACGTGCCCATCGAGCTCTCCTCGGTTCGGTTGGCCTACGTCCTGGCGCGCCACTACCTCCTCGCGTCCCTGCCGTGGTTGGCCGGCGGGGGGCTCGCGCTCGCCTTCTATCCCGCTTTCGTCCGGGCGCTGCGCCGTACGGCGCGCCGCCGCGCCGCCGCACGTATCGGCTACCGCGCCCGCATCGCGGCGGCGTACGCGGAGCTGCGGGATCTGGTGACGGACCTGAATATCGCCTCGCCCGGCATCAGCCCCCTCGAGTTGGTGGAGCGCGTTGAGCCCGACGACGAGCACCGCGAACTCGCCTGGTTGGTCACCCGCTCGCTGTGGGGCGACCTGCAACGCGACATACAGAGCACAGACGTCGAAGGGGCAGAGACGATGTCGCGGTCGGTGGCCCGAAGGCTCCGCAGCGCTCAGCCGGCGCTATCGCGTCTCGCAGCAGTGACATCTCGCGCCTCGCTCAAGAATCCGTGGACCGAGGAGTTGCCCACCTTCTGGAGGCCCGCGAGAGCGCGCCGGACTGTCCGGCTCGCTGGTCTGGCGGTGGGAGCAGCCGCGCTCGGAGGCGCGCTGATTCTCAGCTGGCCCTCCGATCCGGCGCGGTCGGCGTCTGTCCCGCTCTCCGATCCCGCCGCGCCCGAGGCCGTCGACGACATTCGCTTCGTCCGCGAGGCTGAGGCCGAGACATCCTTCCGGGACAGCGCAGCTCGCCCCATCGCGGTCGAAGGACGCGTTTTCAGCCTCCGCCAAGGAGACATCGTTCAGGGATCGCTTCAGGTCGTACGTCTCGATCCCCGGTTCGACACGCGGTCACCTCGGGTCCGCGACCAGGTGCTGTCGGCTCTGGGTGACGCCCGACTGCGGCCGGCGCGAATAGGCGAAGAACGGATCTTCCGGCTCGAGCAAGCCGAACAGACGTTGATGCTGGCCTTCGGGCCGGGTGGTCACAGCTATTACCTGATGGCTGTGCGCCCTCAATACCTGGAGGCAGAACGCCTCTTCGCCTCCGTGCTGGCCTTTGGACGCGGCGAACGCGCCGAGCGGCTCAGCCCGGCCGGAGTTCCGGTCCCCGATCCGCGAAGAGGAAGTGCGTGGTGAGACGCCGATTCCTCCTGCCGGCCCTGTTGTCGGCGACCCTGACGGCGGGGTGCGGCGCGCCTGAGCGACCCCTCGACCTGGGCTTCAAAGAGGTGCCGAGCGACGTGGTTCTCGGGGCACAGACGGAGGCGACGGCAGATCCGCGCCCCGACTCAGCCGCGCCTCACGTCACACTCCCGCCCAGCATCGTCGCCTTGCCGCCGCCGACGTTCGAAGTCGGCCGGCGTCCTGGCGTCACGCCCCCGCCGCTCGCCGCCTGTCCAGCCGGTGACCCCCTCGAGGCCCCCGAGATCGAAGCTCCGACGAGCATCGACGCGCCACCTGCGCCGGGCCAGTACCTATTTCGCAATCAGGGCACCTTCGAGGTGAGTGGTCCGGACGCGCGACGCGGCACCTTCCCGCCGACATCTCTTCGAACCGTCCAACTCGTCTCCCGCGACGACGATGGCCGCGTCTTCGAGTTCTCCGTCACGGAGCTACTCGGCGACATAACCACCACCACCACCTATCGCGTCATTCGCGCCGCTGAAGTCGGTGGAACGCCATCCGTCACTGCGGACCCCGGTCTGTACATCCGGCAAGTGGACAGCCGCGGCGCCAGTGGGGAATCCGCCGTGTTCACGCCGACCCCTCCGCTGAAGCTGGCCGCGCTTCCCCTCGTCCGGGGCGCGCGGGTGGAGGCACGAGGGGTTGATCCGACGACCGCCACCACGATGTCCTTTGTCTCGACCATCTCCGGTAAGTCCCGCGTCGACGCGTGCGGCGAGCCGCTCGACACCTTCACCCTCGAACTGACGGAAGGAGCGGTACTCAGCCCGGAGCAGGATCTCGATTTCGCCGCGACCTATGCGCTCGGAACTCAGTTCGGGGGATTGATACTGCGCGAGGTGGTGGCCTTCACCGGCACCGACGGTGACGCGGGCGTCAGCCGGAGTAACAGCGCGACGATTTCTCAGACGCCGCGGCGAGACCTCGCCCCCCGGCCGTGAAGCGTCTCGCCCTCGCTCTGGCGCTACTCACGCCGTTACTGCTGTCCTGCAGTGACAATGAAGGCCCTCGACTCCGCAAGGCCGTGGTTCAGGCGAATGCAGGGGGCGTGCTGCGCGTTGGCATCCCGACGCCCGGTTCGGTCGACCCAGGCAACGTCTACGAACCCTCCGGCGACCTGATCGCGCGAACCCTGTGCACCCCGTTGCTGGCGGCTGACCCTGAGTCGGGAGATCTCCTGCCCTCGGTGGTCGACTCGTGGTTGGTGACCGACGGTGGAGCGGGGTTGACGCTGCGCATCCGCAAGGGCGTGCGGTTCTCGAACGGTGACCCGGTCAGCGCGGAGGACGTCGTGTTCACGCTGACTCGGATCGCGTCGGCGGAGTACGCCAGCACTTCGGCCGAGCGTCTCTCGCCCATCCTGGGCTACCCCGAGCTCCACGGTGACGTCACGACCGAGGATGAGACGGCGCGGCGCAAGCTCGTCGGGGTCGTGGTCCGTGACGAGCGCACTGTGCAGATCTCCCTGCGAGCCCCGCACGCGGATTTTCTCCGCGTTCTCACCAGCCCCCTCACGGCGCCGGTGTCCAAAGCCGCGGCCGAACGGGACGCCGCAAGCTTTGGTCGCCAGCCGGTGTGCGTAGGGCCCTACCGCTTGGACTCGCCTTACGTGCCCGGCAATCAGGGAACGAAGTTCGTGCGGTCCGAGGCATACGACGCCCCCGACACATCGCTGACCGCGGGAGGGCGCGGCTATCCGGATGTAATCGAGTTCAGCTTCTACGCCGATGCCGACGGTGCCCGCGCCGCGTTCGACCGGAACGAAGTCGACGTCGCACCCGCCCGGGCCGCTGACACCGAGGCGGTCCAATCTGCTCCCGGCCCCGAGCTGGAATACGTCGGCCTACCCTCCACCGCGCCGGGCTTCGACGACCCGCTCGTGCGCCGCGCTCTCTCCTTGGCCCTCGACCGCGAGGCGCTCATCCGGGCGGTCTTCCCTGGCACCCGCGAGCCGGCGGTCGGGTTCCTGCCGCGGACCTCGCCGTCGCCCGTCGCGTGTGAACACGCTCCGCCACGTGGCGACGTCGCCACGGCGCGCGCCCTACTGGCGCGTGCGGGCGCCGACCTCAGCCAACTCCGGACGGCCTTCTATTTCAACGACGAGTTCCGCCATCGCGCCCTCGCTGAAGAGGTGGCGAGGCAATGGCGCGAGTCGGTGGGTCTGGTCGCCACACCCACACCGCTTCCCTTCGCGGACTATCTGGCGCGAGGGCAGGATACCGATCGATACGTTCCGCCTGCAAAATGGTTTGTTTGTCACCCTGTCGGAGGATCACACCGCACCGATTGTCGCGGTCAACCTCTGGTATCACGTCGGCTCGGCGAACGAGCGCGCGGGCCGCACGGGCTTCGCGCACCTCTTCGAGCACATGCTCTTCCAGGGCTCGGCGAGCGTAGCGGCCAACGAGCACTTCGAGCTCGTCCAGCGGGCTGGTGGGACGCTCAACGGCTCGACATGGCTCGACCGCACCAACTATTTCGAGACCGTGCCGTCCAACGAGCTCGAGCTGGCCCTGTGGCTCGAGGCCAATCGCATGGGAAAGCTGCTCCCCGCGATGACGCAGCAGAAGCTGGACACCCAGCGCGACGTCGTGATGAACGAGCGGCGCTGGTCGATGGACAACCAGCCGTACGGG
>DATLBX010000159.1:0-4083 GCA_035526705.1 Acidimicrobiales bacterium
GACGTGGGTCACAGCGCGAGCACGGGCGGCGGGAGGCTCCCGGACCACGCCGGGAGCAGCCGCACGATCAGCCGCCGGCGTTGGCGCAGGCCTCCCTGGCCTGGTCGCGCGTGTCACCAGCGGGCACGGACGACTCGACGATCTTCTCGCAGACCTCGCGGGCGGCCTCTCGGATCTCCTCGGGATCGCCCCCGACCTTGTCGCAGATGCTCTTGAGGTCGTCCTTGATGTCGTCGGAGACGTTGGGGTTCTCGTCGATGCTGTCCTTGCAGGCCTGAATGCCCTGCTCGGTGTTTCCCGGGACGTCCGTGTCCCCGACCGTGGGGGTGCCCTCCTCGGTCGTGGTCTCGTCGGTCGGCGTGTCGTCGGCGACGGTCGTGGTCACGGCCGGCATGCCTTCAGCGGTCGACGAGTCGTCGGTTTCGCCGCCCCCGCAGCCCGTCGCGAAGACGGCGACCAGCAGCACCAGGGCCAGTTGGTCGAGCCTTCGCGTCATGGGTCCCCCTGGAGCGTGGTGGTGGGTGGGCGGACGCCCGCGCGTCGGAGGCACCCTCCCATCCGGGATGCCTCCGACGCAAACGCGGGAGTCCTAACGGCCGGTGTACTCGAACAGGTAGAGGCCGTGATCGCGGTCGCTCGCGGCGATCAGCCGTCGATTCTGGGACGTCGTGTACTGCTCGATGCCCCAGAAGTTGTTGCCGCCCTGGTCGATGAAGTGGCCGACCTCGGTCAGGCCGTCGCCGTTGAACTTCAGGACGCGCAGCCCGGCCGAGTAATAGGCGGTGTAGGCCAGGTTGCGGTCGGGATCGGCGGCGAACTCGTGGATCGAGAGGTCGCCGTAGTTGAACGCGTACGCCGGATCCAGCGACTCCGGCACGGCATAGGAGTCGATCCGCTCCATCTTTGTCCCGCTGTTGCGGTACAGGTGCCCGTAGCCCCAACCGTCGAACTCCGACGTGCCGACGACCTTCTTGCCGACCGTTCCGATCGCGGCCATCTCGGCCTCGTCGTCGTAGGGCGTGGCGTACTCCGGGGTCGCGTCGCCGAAGAGCGCATGGCCCGCCGTGTGCGAGATGCACAGCGTCACCATCGACACGCCCGCGGGGTAGCCGCCCGAGCCGCAGTAGGGCTCGTCCGCTCCCGCCGACCCGAGGTGGCGGTTGATGAGGATGACCGCGTCGTAACCGGCCGCCTTCGCCTCGGCCGCCTTCTCGCCGGGGAAGCACGCCTCGTAGGTGTCGGTGCTGTCCCCGGAAGGCCCGCGCTGGAGGACGACGATGGCGTCCTCGCCAGCGGGTAGCGAGCCCGTGCGGAAGACGTCCTCTCGCGGCGGGATCCGGGAGGTGCCCGGGCAGCCGTAGCCGCCGTAGACGGTCGGCCCGTTGAGGGTCAGGTCGGGCAGCGAGGCCTGCGACGTGCCACCGCCGACCTCGGACGCCGGGTATTCGACGCCCTCGATCGAGAACGTCTTGGGCCGATACGGCGCGAAGTCCTCGTCGGCGGCCAGCAGGTACTCGTTGTCGCGCGAGAACTCCGACTGATGGGCGTTGCCCTCGGGCGGATCGATGCCGGGCACCAGCGGGTCGGGCCCGTCGAAGGACGAGTCGCGGATTAGCGTCGGCTTGGCCGGGTTGGTCACGTCGAGGATCACGTATCCCGCGTCCCAGTAGGAGGCCGACATGATCTGCCGCCCGCCGATCTCCTTGACGACCATGTCGTGCAGGAAGATCTCGTCGTTGTTGGCCGACTGATCCTCGATCGACGGGAACATCTCGAGCAGGTCGTACTCCCCGACCGGCTTGGGCCTGCGTGGATCGGTCACGTCGAAGATGTCGACGTCGTGGAGCTCGACGTTGTCGACGCCCACCGCGTAGACCTTCGCGCCCGCCTGCCACAGGAAGACCGAGTGGTAGGAGTTCGCCAGCGGCCCCGAGCCGCCGAGCACGCCATCCTTGCCGCGGTCGCCCGCGCCCTGGACGAGGATCTCAGGGTTGCTCGGATCGGTGACGTCGTAGAGGTCGAAGCCGCCGCCCGCCGCGGGGTCGTCGACGCAGAACTCGTTGTTGACGGCGAGCAGGTCGCCCTTGAAGTTCGTCGTGTCCGCGGTGATGACGTGGGCGCCCTCACCGTGGTAGTTGCCGGGCAGCGCCGGGATGAACCCTCGCTGGCTGGGCTTGTTGGGATTGGAGATGTTCACGGCGTAGACGCCGCCCCGCTTGCATTCGGGGTCCTCCCAGGAGTTCAGGTAAGCGGTGGTCTTGAAGATCGAGACGTCGGCGATCTGGCCCTGCAGGACGTTGCCGAACGGCGTCAGCGGCTTGAACTTCGAAAGCATCCGGACGTTCTCGCGCGACGCCGGCAGATGCAGGTCCGACCCGCCGTGCTGGGCGGAGAACGATGAGGCGTCATCGGAAGCCGTGGTGCGGTACTTGCCCTTGCCGGTGACGGTGTAGGGCGAGCGGTCGGTGGCCGGCGAGTTGTGATCGACGCCGTGGCCGATCGTGGTCGCCGGCAGCGCGAGAACCGCTGCTGCGGCCAGACCCGCGGCGGCACCGCGGGCGGAGATGAGTCGGGACAAGGTCCTGCCTCCCTGACTGAACGAATTTATGGTTGGCCCCTCGTGGGGATCCTGCCTGCCCGAAAATGTATGCCTGCGCGCATAGCGGGAGGGTGCCAACAGGCCGTGACGGTCGCACCGGGCCTGAGCTAAAATCGGGCGGTCGGCCCGGGTTGGGGCGTCCAGCCCGATCGGAGGAGGGTGGGATGGAGCTGCAGACCTATCGCGAGACAAGCCTTCGGATCTGGAACCAGATGGCCCCAGGCTGGGAGGACCGGCGCGAATGGATCCTTGGGGTCACTGGAGCCATCAACGAATGGCTCGCCGGCCAGGTCGACCCGCAGCCCGGCGAGTCGATCCTCGACGTTGCCGCGGGAACGGGCGATCTCGGGTTCATCGCTGCGGAGCGTGTGGGAGTGGACGGGAACGTTCTCTGCACGGACTTCTCCCCCGAGATGCTGGAGGCCGCGCGCCGCAACGGCGAGCGCCGCGGCTTGACCAATGTGGAGTACCGCGTCCTGGACGCCGAGCGGATGGACCTCGATGACGACAGCGTCGACGGCGTGCTGTGTCGGTGGGGCTACATGCTGATGGCGGACCCCGCCGCCGCGCTGGGCGAGACCCGGCGGGTCCTGCGCGACGGGGGCACGCTCGCGTTCGCTGTGTGGCAGACGCCGGACCGCAACCCGTGGGCGGCGATTCCCGGGATGACCTTGGTCCAGCGCGGCCACATGCCGCCGCCCGAGCCCGGGGCGCCCGGAATCTTTGCCATGGGCCTCACTGACCGCATCGTGGAGCTCGTCACCGGTGCCGGCTTCGGTGAGCCCCGGCTGGAGGAGCTCACATTCGAGTGGCGCTACGCCTACGACGACCTCTGGGACACGCTCACGCGCCTTGCCGGGCCGCTGGCCGCGGTGATCAACGGTCTGCCCGAGGAAGAGCGGAGGGCGACCAGAGACGCGATCGAGGAGAACATGGCGCCGTACCGGCGGGACGGCGAGCTCGTCGTCCCAGCCGCGTGCTGGGGCGTCACGGCCTGATCAGAGCATCACTCGGCTCTTCGGTGCGGACCGTGCTCTTCGGTGCGGACCGGCCCACGCGGGGCTCGATTTATGACTCCTGGGTTCTCCAGGATGGAGCTAGCCGGGCTCGAACCGGCGACCTCCTGGGTGCGATCCAGGCGCTCTCCCAACTGAGCTATAGCCCCGAGGTCCGGCAAGTGTAGCCCGACGTGCGGGGTACGCTCACGCCTTCGGGCATGAGCTTTCGCGGCCGACTCACGCTGTTCTTCGTGCTGATCGTCATCGTCCCGATGGTCTCGGTGACGGTCGTCATCTTCTCGCTGATCTCCAACAACGAGGACGGCAAGGCGAACGCCGCGGTGGCCGCCCGGCTCGACACCGCCTCGAACCTCGCCAAGGAGGCCCGGCAGGAGGCTGAGCGCGCGGGGCGCATAGTCGGGCAGGACCGTGCGCTCTCGGCGGCGCTGCGGCGCGGCGACGACACCGCGGCCGAGTGCCGGACCG
>DATLBX010000160.1:0-29447 GCA_035526705.1 Acidimicrobiales bacterium
GACGTGGAGCACCATCGGCCGACCGCAGAGCAGGTGCAGCGGCTTCGGGCGCGAGGAGCGCATCCGCGTGCCCTCCCCCGCCGCCAGAACAATGGCTCCAAGAGAGCGACGCGCCATAACCCCTTTCTACCGCTTGGGGACCTCAGTGTGGCGCTGGCTCCGGGGCCAGGACTCGAACCTGGACTAGGGACTTCAAAGGACCCGGTGCTTGCCGATTACACCACCCCGGAAAGGGAGTCCAAAGATACCGGTGCCGTCTTGCCGAGAAACGCGGCAAGACCTTGCCACCAGCCTGCGATCTGCCGGTAGAGCTCAGTGCTCCGTCGCACCTCGACTGTAAGACACCCGTAGTAACCATCCCCGACGTTGTGTCGGACTGTTTTCGGGTTGTGTCGCTTGAGGGTCGGGCGCCGAAATTCCTCGTGGCGAACGCCGACAAGGTCGGACCAGAAACGCGTCGCCTTCTCGACGTCGGCTCTCTCGTGTATCGAAACTCGAAAAACGAGCCGATCGCTGGAGATGCCAAGAAGGGCCAGCCAAGCGAGGAAGAGCCTGATCATGTCCGGATCGCTGTTGATGAACGTCACCCGCTCGCTGCCCGACCGCCAAGGCTTTGCTTTAGAGCCTTCGGCCCAATAGGCCGCCAGCCCCGCGACGAACAGCTCGCTCTCGGCCAGGTGCTGCACTTGGTTGCGAGCCGCGGTCATAGTCGCCTCTTGCCGGCGAATGCGTTGACGACGAACCGAAGCGGCGCGAGCTGACCGCGCAACGTCCTGACGCATCGCCAACATTCGCTTCTGGTCATCTGTGAGGGGGACGTCTCGGAGCCAGAGGGAGAGGGAGCTTTTCGACACGGCGACGGGCAGCGTCTCAAGGATCTGCCGGTACGACTTGCCTTCCAGCCGCATTGCCACTGCAAGCTCTCTCACATCGTCCTTGGCCCTGGGCCGTCGCGTCCACTCCGGCGCTGGTATGTCCTTGAGCCAGCGCGACAAAGCTCCTCCGCCGGAGCTGAGACCGAGGGCCTCTTTTATCTGCGCAGTTGACTTGCCTTGGCGGCGAAGTTCGCGTGCGGCCTCCGCGTTGTCCATACATGAAATGTACGGAGAGGCAGTGACAGAAAATCGGGGCCTTCGCCGTCGATCCCGGATTGCCCGCCCAAATTCAAGGCCGCCAGGATCAGCCCGGCAGACCTTGGGGTTGCGCTACTTACCGGCGCGTCGCTGCCAGCGGGTCGCCTTCAGCATCTTCTTGTGCTTCTTCTTTCGCATGCGCTTACGGCGCTTCTTAATAAGGCTTCCCACGGCGCCGAGACTCTAGCTTTCGTCGCGGGGGCCAATTCCCAGGGGTGCCCACGCTCGGCCGCCCTTCCGCCGGTGGCCCAACCCCGCGTCGAGCGCACCAGGGTCGGCAGCGCCCCTTTTGGCCCCCGAGCCGAGCCACCGCTCTGAGCGCGAAGCGGTTGACCCCGGTCAGTGAAACTGATTCACTGAGTGAATGACATCCACCGACGAAGAGACAACACGCACCCAACGACTAAAGGCGGTCTCGGACCCACTTCGCGTGCAGGTCGTCGCGCTGATGTGCTTTGGCCCGGGACCAGGCGCTGAGCGCACCTGGACGGCGAAGGAATTGGGAGCCGAGCTTGGACGTGATCCCAACGTCCTCTACCACCACCTGTCGGTACTGGAGGACGCCGGCTTCGTGGTCGAAGACGGCGTGCGTCCGATCGGTGGACGCCGCGAAAGGGCCTACCGGGGAGTGCCCGACGTGATGATCCAGAGCGATCGGACGGACCCGGACGGTGTGGCTGCCTACCTGCGCGCGATCTTGGAGCAGGCCAAGTGGGGAGTCGACGCTGCAGTGCAGTCGTGGCCCGCGAGCGAGGCGCGTGGCGAAGTACCCCTGCACGCGACAGTGAACGGACCGGGGTTCGCGACGACTCACGAGGAGGTGATGGCGTTTCAACGGGACCTTATGGATCTCGTCACGACATACCGCCGGCGAGCTAGGGACGCTCGACCGCCCGAGTCGATTGAGACTGGCATCGCGCCCGAAGGCTGGAGGTATATGAGCTTCACCTGGGCGCTCTACGAGAAAGAGATCCCGTATCACCTGTTCGAAGACATGCCCGGCGGGCGAAACGGAACGGTTGCCTCGTGACTCTGGAACCTTTCCTAGGTCGGGCTCTGGCCCCTAGGGCCCTAGTCGCCCCAGCCCGCGGGGACTGTGCGGGCGACATGAACGTGCGCCCCGGGTGCCTTCACGTCGGGGAAGGCGCCTTCCACGAACCACGTCGATCCGCTGCCCGCCAGCTGCGGTGTCTGCCCGGTCGCGTCGCCTAGTCGATCGCGCCAGGCCTGGAGCCCCGGCTCGACCCTCAGCGCCGCGGCCTCGAGATCGTTCTCGCCCTCACCGGTCGGGCCGCCTAGATCGTCCCAAGCTCCGTACACCGACGGCGTCGATACGTGGAGCGGTGGAGTCAGCAAAGTGAACGAACGCTCCTCGAAGTCGAGCGGCTGAACGGACTCCCCAGTCCCCTGCACCTTCGCTCGCCCACCGACCACGCAATACGGCACGTCGGAGCCCAGTCCCAGCGCCACAGACAACTCCGAACACCCGGCCCACCGGAGCACCGCGGCCGCGTCGGACGACCCACCGCCCAGGCCTCCGCCTGCCGGGATCCGCTTCTGGAGACGCACGACAGCATCGACCCCGACGGCCTGCAGCGCCCGCGTCACCAGGTTGCGAGGCCCCCCGACAACACCTCGCGCCGCCGTCCCACCGATATGTAGCTCGGTACGGTCGGCCCGCTCGATTGTCAGCTCGTCGGCCAGGTCGATGCTCACCATCTCGGCGTCGATCGAGTGGAGCCCGTCCGGCCGCACCCCGAGCACACGCAGCCGCAACGTCAGCTTGGCGGGCGCCCGAACCAATGCCCTCATCGAGCCGCCGCGGCCGCGAGCCTCACCCAGTCCTCCAGATTGAGATCCTCCGCCCGATCCGTCGGCGCCACGCCGGCGGCATCGAACGCGACCTGGTCCACCAGCCCCGCAAGCGTCCGCCGCAACATCTTTCGCCGCGTTGCGAACCCGGCCTCGATCAGGGCGAACACCGACTTGCGGTCTACGCCGGTGGGCGGATCCCGACGCTCCAACGACACCAGCACCGAGTCGACGCGCGGCTGAGGCACGAAAACCCCGCGTGGCACCGCGCCAGCCAAGCGCGCCGCGGCCCACCACGCGACCTTCACCGAGACTGCGCCGAAGGCTTCGTCGCGCCGCCCCGCGACCCAGCGCTCCCCCACCTCGCGCTGCACCATCAAGGTGAACCTCTCGACCGCGGGCGCCTCCTCCAGCAGACGCAACAGAACCGGTGTGGCGATGTTGTACGGCAGGTTCGCCACCATCACCGAGGGCTCCGGACCGGGAACGATTGCGTTCCAGTCGACGGCCATCGCGTCGGCCTGCACGACCGTGACGTCGAGCCCCTCGGTTGTTTCGCGCAGGACCTGGGCGAGTCGCCGATCCAACTCGATGGCAACAACCGAGGCGCCAGCCGCAGCCAGCGCGAACGTCAATGAGCCGAGCCCGGCGCCGATCTCCACCGCGTTGGCTCCTGGAGCCACACCGGCGATGCGCACGATCCGCTCGACCGTGTTCGGGTCCGCGACGAAGTTCTGTCCCAACGCCCGACTGGGCCGAATGCCGTGCTCCGAGAGCAGCCGCACAATTTCCGCCCGGCCCAGAAGGGCGGGCCTACCAGCTGATGTGGACGTTGATTACACCGGCGCCGGGCGAAGCGAGCTGGGCGAAGAGGCCCTTTTCGAGGTCGATGACCCGGCCGGACACGTACGGCCCGCGGTCAGCGACCCGGCACGTAACCGACTTGCCGTTCGCCGTGTTGGTGACGTTCACCATCGTTCCCTTGGGCAACGTGCGGTGGGCGCAGGTTCCGGCGTAGGTGTCGTACCAGGAGGCCTGCCCCGACTGGCTGTTGCCCTGGGGCGCGGCCTCCGGAGCGGGCTTCGGCTTCGGAGCGGCGGAGGCCGTGGTGGCCGGCCTGGACTTCGCGGTGGTCGTAGTGACCCGGGCGGCGGGCTTCGGCCGTGCCGGCTTGGGCTTGGGCTGAGTCGGCGCGGTGAACGGCGGTACCACCGTGGGGGGCGGCACGACGGTGGGCGGTGTTGCCGCCCGCGCCGGTGCCACCTGACGCGTGAGCGGGATTTCGCGGCTCGCCGCGGTCAACTTCGCCGCACCGAGAGAAGTCGTCCGGCCGCCGCTCGGGATCAACAAAGGGGCCGCCAAAAGGGCAGCGCACAAGATGACCCCAACCAGGCTTCGCCCTGGGCGGCTCTTCTTACGCTCCACCACGGGCGGCAGGTAGGTCATCGCGCCACTACGGGCGAGACCCTCCAGCCTGGAGGCGTGGGAAATATGACCCATGCCGCGACGATTCAAATGAGGGCTCAGAGCCCATTCCTCCCCTCGAAAGTCTGAATTCCCGCCACCCGCTTCCAACGGACAGGGGCGGACAAACCCAAACGTTCGCAACCCCGCCGCTTTGGCGGGACCCGAGACCCTAGGAGGTCAGGCCGAGGGGGTCAAACTGGCGGACCCGTCAAGCCGAACACACGCTCGGCGTTCGCCCAGGTATGGGCCGCCACCTCGACGGGCTCCTCGCCCCGGGCCGCAGCCACCGCTCCCCCCACCACCGCTACCCAGGCAGGCCGGTTTTCCTTACCCCGGTGGGGCACGGGAGCCAGGTACGGGGCATCCGTCTCCACGAGCAGCCGGTCGGCGGGACACATCGCGGCCGCGTCTCGGATATCCGCCGCGTTCTTGAACGAAATGATCCCGCTGAATGACAGGTAGCCACCCGCCTCCAGGCACCTTTTCGCCTCTTGCGGACCACCGGTGAAGCAATGAAACACGACCCGCTCCGGTATGCGCTCGGCCCTCAGGATCTGGAAGGTGTCGTCCCACGCTTCCCGCGTATGGATCACGAGCGCCAGTCTGTGCTGGTTGGCCAGGGCGATCTGGGCCGCGAACGCCTCCTGCTGGGCGTCGCGGGGAGAGTGCTCGTAGAAGTAGTCGAGCCCGCACTCGCCGATGGCGACCACGCGGTCAGCCGTGGTCAGCGGGGCAATCGAGTCGACACCCTCGACCGCATCGTGCGGGTGCAGCCCGACTGTCGCCCACACGTTGTCGTGCTGCGACGCCACCTCGATCGCAGTTTTCGACGTCTCCTCCTGCGTGCCGATGGTGATCAGCCGGTGCACCCCCGCGGCTGCCGCATCCGCCACCTGCTCGGCCGCCGACGACCCCTCCCACGCCAGATGACAATGGGTATCAGTCCACCTTGTCTCCCCGGACGGGGACCGCGGAGCCCCGCCCGGCCGTTGGTCTGTCATCGGCGGGGGAAGAGGCTGGGGCCCTTCTCGACCGGCAGGCCGCCGGGATATCCGCCCCACTTCGCAGCCTCGGGCAGTCGCTGCGACGCCAGATCCTCCAGCCCGAGCCGCCGCCAGATCTCCGCACTCGTGCTCGGCACCGCCGGTGAAGCCAGCAAGGTGATGATGCGCAGCGCTTCGAGCGCATCGCCCAGCACCAGGTCGACCGCCGA
Organism: Acidimicrobiales bacterium; assembly: GCA_035526705.1. Classification (GTDB taxonomy): domain Bacteria; phylum Actinomycetota; class Acidimicrobiia; order Acidimicrobiales; family JAHWKP01; genus JAHWKP01. The sequence goes on from DATLBX010000160.1 coordinate 5,626, forward strand.
CCCCGGCTCGGCCTTCCACGGCTCGTTCGTCTCCAGGTGCGCGTTCGTTTCGCGGATCAGCCGCCAGGTCGCGTCGAGTGCTTCGCTGGGCGCGAGGCGCGCCCAAGCGTCGGTCGTCTGCTCGACCACCTCGGCCGCCACCCGCTCCAGCGGGCTCCCCTCGGAAGGCGCCGGGCCCACGCCGCCGCACTTGGTTCCGACGACGGTGGCCACGCGCGCCACCAGATTTCCCAAGTTGTTGGCCAGGTCTGCGTTGTAACGCGCGACCACGCCCTCGTGGCTGAATTCGCCGTCCGGCCCGAACGGCTGATCGCGCAGGAGGTGGTACCGGATCGCGTCGCAGCCGAACTCGTCGACCAGGTCCAGAGGCGAGATCGCATTCAGCGCGGTCTTCGACAACTTCTCGCCGCCGACCAGCAGCCAGCCATGGGCCCAGACGTTCGCCGGCGGGGCCTCACCCGCAGCCAGCAGCATCGCCGGCCAGTACACGCAGTGGAATCGAACGATGTCCTTGCCGATCACATGGTTGACGTGCGGCCACCACGTCTCGAAGCGCGGGCGGTCCGAGCCGTACCCGACCGCCGTCGCGTAGTTGATCAACGCGTCGTACCAGACGTAGAACACGTGCGCCGGGTCCCACGGCACCGGCACTCCCCAGTCGATCGAGGTCCTTGTGATCGACACGTCGCGCAGTCCCTGCTTCACCAGGCCGATCGCCTCGTTGCGCCGCGTCGCCGGCTGCACAGGCGACGGGTCCTGCTCCAGCCAGGCCAGGACCCGATCGGTGTAGCGGCTCAATCTGAAGAAGTAGTTGTCCTCCTTGAGGATCTCGACCGGGCGCTTGTGGACGGGGCAGTTGCCACCGTCCACCAGGTCTTCCTCGGTGTAATAGGCCTCACAGGGCACGCAATAGGGCCCCTCGTAGGTGCCGAGCTCGATGTCACCGTTGTCGTAGATCTTCTGAAGCAGCTCGGAGACAGCAGCGTGATGGCGGGCCTCCGTCGTCCGGATGAAGTCGTCGTAGACGATGTCGAGCGCCTTCCATGCATCCACAAAACGGGCGCTGGTGCGGTCGACGTGTTCCTGTGTGCTCAAGCCAGCGGCCTCGGCGGACCGGGCCACCTTGAGGCCATGCTCGTCGGTTCCGGTCAGGAAGAACGTGTCGTCACCGACCAAGCGGTGCCATCTGGCTACGGCGTCGGCGGTGACCGTCTCGTAGGCGTGGCCCAAATGGGGCGCGTCATTGACATAGTGGATAGCCGTAGTGATGTAGAAACGCGCCACGAACGCAGAGTAAACCGGGCAAGTCCGGGGGGACCCCCAAATAACAATCCGCGGCGGCGAATGGAGAAGGGCCCGTGAAATACCTCGGGATCGCCAGGCGAGTGGACGACCTCGGGCGGATCGTGCTGCCCATCGAGTTGCGACGGCAGTTCGGCATCGAAGCCGGCGACTCCCTGGACATTGCGGTCGACCCGGAGACTCGTTCGATTGTCCTTCGGAAGCCCCAAGACGAATGCGTCTTCTGCGGCAGTCAGGAGTCGCTGCGGGATCACCGCACGCGCCGGGTGTGCCGGACGTGCGTCAACGAGCTCGGCGGGGCGCCTCGCCCCGGAGCTCCGGCTGCGCCCTACGCGTCACCCAACTCGTAGGCCCGCTTCTTAGAGACCCCGAGGTCCGCGGCTACCCGTCCCGCCGCGTCGCGCCGGCTCTGCCCCCCGGCGCGCCCCTCGGCCATGGCGGCTCGCACCGTGTCGTCACTTGGCTCCTCGCGGGCCGCCACCGCCCCCGACACGACGATTACGTGCTCTCCCTTCCTCTCCTCGGACCATCGCGCCACCAGGGCATCAAGGCTTCCGCGGTCCACTTCCTCGTGAAGCTTGGTGATCTCCCGGGCGATACCGGCCGCGCGGGCTGGGCCGCAAGCCCGCTCCAGGTCCTGCAACGTCGCGGCCACCCGGCCGGGGGCCTCGAACAGCACGACCGTCCGCCGCTCCGCGGCGATCTCCACCAGACGCTCCTGTCGGTCCTTCCCCTTCCGCGGCAGGAATCCTTCGAAGCAGAAGCGATCCGAAGCCAACCCGGTCGCCACGAGCGCGGCCAGCACGGCGGACGGGCCGGGGATCACCTCGACCCTCAGCCCCGCGTCGAGCACCGCGTCCACTACCGCCTGGCCGGGATCCGAGACGGCCGGCGTGCCGGCGTCCGTCACCAGCGCGACCCGGTAGCCGGCCGCCACTGCCTCGACAACCTCGTCGACGCGCTCCCGCTCGTTGTGCGCGTGACTAGATGTGAGACGCGGACCACCGCCGCTCCCCCCAACGCCGAGATGCGACAGCAACTTGCGGGTCCGACGAGTGTCCTCACAGAGGATCAGTTGGGCAGCACGCAAGGTCTCGGCAGCCCGGGGGGAAAGGTCCGCGAGATTCCCGATAGGAGTCGCGACCACGCTCAGTACCCCGTCGCTCACCGGATCTCCAGCGTGTCCCCCACCTGCAACCCCCAACGTTCGAAGGCGCCGGCGCGCGCCTCGACCACTGCGTGGGCCTTTGGCCGGGGGCGGCCGACCCGGAGCCTTCGCATCGTGACGGTCGACAAAACGCGCATGTGCTTGTCGCAGTAAGCCACGTCGATCGGAAATCGCATTCCGATCGTGTGCACCGACTTCGCCGGCCGGAACAGCATTGCCCCTTCCAGATCGCGGCGCCCGATCAACCCCTTCAGCCGCGCCCCGAAGGAGTCCGCGATCTCGACATGAGCCAAAACCTGGTCATCCTTCAGCAGCCAGGCCACGAGTCACCTCGGCGGTGAGGCGACGCGCGGTTGCCTACACATTGAACCGAATCTCCAAGACGTCGCCGTCTTTGACCTCGTAGTCCTTGCCTTCGCTCCGCACCTTCCCGAGCTCACGTGCCTTCGACCAGGAACCAATCTCGATCAGTTCTTCGAACGCAATGATGTCGGCGCGGATGAAGCCGCGCTGCAGGTCCGAATGGATGACACCGCCACATTCCGGCGCTTTGGCGCCGGCCCGAAACGTCCAGGCGCGCGACTCCATCTCGCCCGTGGTCAGAAACGTGCGACGCCCCAGAAGATCGAATGCCGCGCGGGCCACTCGCGGTAGAGCCCCGTCGCCCAGGCCGAGACCCTCGAGCAATTCGATCCGCGACTCCGGATCGAGCGCCGCGGACTCGGCCTCCAGCTGCACGCACGCCGCCAGAACCTGCGCGGTCTCTCCGAGCTCGGCCTTCACCGGCGCGACAAGCGACTCCGCGTCGCCCAATTGATCGTCGCCGAGGTTCACTACCGCGAGCACCGGCTTCGCGGTCAGCAGGAACGAGCTCGCCAGCCCCTCCATGACTTCCGCATTCAGGCCCGAGCGATAGATCGGCGTACCCGCGTCCAGAACCGCCGCCGCCTTTTCGAGAGCGGCCACGTCCCGAGCCGCGTCGGGATCGGGCTTCACCCCCTTCGCAGCCTTGCGCCGCTTGTAGAGGTGAGACTCGACCGAAGCGGCGTCAGCCAGCACGAGCTCGAGTTCCAGCACCGCCAGGTCCGCCATCGGGTCCGGCGGGTCGTTGGCCGGCGGCGCCTCGTCGGACTCGAAGGCGCGGAGCACGAGCAGAATCGCGTCGACCTCCCTGATGCCCCCCAGGAAGCGGTTGCCGAGGCCTTCGCCCGTGGACGAGCCCGCGACGAGCCCCGCCAGATCGCTGAACTCGACCGTTGCATGGACGGACTTCTTGCTCTTGCTCATCTCGCTGAGCCGCTCGACCCGCTCGTCGGGCACGCGCGCCATCCCCACGGAGTTCTCCGTCGTGGTGAAGGGATGCGATGCGACGGCCGCAGACCCACCGGTCAGTGCGTTGAACAGCGACGACTTCCCGGAGTTCGGCAGTCCGACGATCCCCAGTCGCTCGGCCACGGATCGAACCTAGAGGAAGCCGGCCCCCAGCTCGTCGAGCACGCCGGCCAGCACCGAGGGGCGATCGGTCATGATCCCGTCCACCCCCAGCCCGACCAGCCGTCGCATTTCCGCCTCCTCGTCGATGGTCCAGACGTGAACGGCAACGCCGGCGGCATGGGCGGCGTCCACAAAGCCGGCGGTGACCAGCTCGATCTCGCCGGCCCAGGGCGGTACCTGCAACGCCACGTGGGGCGTGTCCGGCGGGTCGGCTCCGTCGCGGACCGCGGTGAAGAACGCTCGCGTCCCTTCCATGCCGAAGGACACGCATGTCTCGGGGGCAATTTGGCGGAACGCATCGGTCGCCCCGTCGAGGAACGACGCGACGATCACGTCGTCCGAGCGGCCATGTTCGGCCAGCACGCGCGCAACTTCCTCCTCGTACGGCTTCACTGCGGGCGCGGTCTGCTTGATGTCGAAGTTGAGGAAGACGCCGGGGAAAGCGTCGAGGACTTCGTGCAGTGTGGGGATACGCAGCGAAAGGTCGTCAGGCGCCCGGCCGCGCAACGGATACTCGTCTTCGGCTCGCCCGGGGGCGACCACCTCGCCCGGCACCCACCAGTACGCGTTGTCGAGGGACTGCACCTGCTCGAGCGTCAGGTCCGCGATGGCGCCCGAAGACTGCGTCGTTCGATCCACGGTCGGGTCATGGCAGACGACGATGTGGCCATCTTTGGTGGCGTGTACGTCGAGTTCGATGGCGTGGGCGCCGGACTCCACGGCGCACCGCATCGCCCAAAGAGTCGACGACGGTCCCTCCCGTGCCCCGCCCTGGTGTGCCCAATTGAGCACGCGTCGATCGAGCCACGGATTGCGCCGGCGGTGCAGCGAACTCGAGGGAGTCGGCCGCGGCACGAGCCCGCCGTTATTGCCTCGAGAAGGGGGACACGGATGAGTCGGGGCGGGCGCCGATCTGGGCGATAACCGCCGCGGCCGCCTCGCCACCCAATCGGGCACACCCGCGCGCGTCCAGGCCACGGCAGCGCCCCGCGAGAAAGCCCGCCGCGTAGAGGTCGCCCGCTCCCGTCGTGTCCACAACGTCGCTCACGGCAGCGGCGGGCACCTCCACGTCCCCGTCGGAGCTCGCCACCAGCGAGCCCTTCTCGCTACGCGTGACAACCACCGTTTCGCAGAGTTGCCGGACCTTGCCGATGGCTTCGGCGAGGTCGTCCGTTCCGCCGAGAGCCAACACCTCGTCTTCGTTGCCGAAGAGGAGATCGACGTGTGCCTCGCAGAAGTCCCAGATCTCCTCGTGATGGCGGCCGACGAGCAACGGATCCGAAAGGCTGAACGCGACCGCGGCCGCGACGCGGGCCGACTCGATCAACGCGGCCCGAGCCCGGGGCGGGTCCCAGAAGTAGCCCTCGAGGAACACCCACTCGGCCGACCGGAGCAGCTCCTCGTCGAGATCTTCGGGACCCAGGTCCCCGGCCACCCCCAGGCTCGTGCTCATGGTGCGTTGCGCGTCGGGGGTCACCATCACGAGGCATCGTCCCGTTGATCCGCTGCCGGCGGGCGGAACGTCGAAGCCCACGCCCACTGCCCTGATGTCGTGTGTGAAGACCTTCCCCAACTGGTCGTCCGCGACCTTGCCGACGAAATGGGCGGTGCCGCCGAGGAGGGCGACGCCGACGGCAGTGTTGGCCGCCGCGCCTCCGGACATCTCGGTCCCCGGGCCCATCGCCGCGTAGAGCCGCTCGGCCTCATCCGCCTCGACCAGCCGCATGGTGCCCTTGACCAGCGCCTGCTGGGTGATGACGTCCTCAGGCGTGTGCGCCAGCACATCGACAATCGCATTGCCCACCGCAACCACATCGACTTGGTTTCCCCGGCGGGGACCCCCGAGCCCCGCCCGGCCGTCATCTGATCTCGGCATGGTCGGTGACCCTAACCGTGGCGGGCAGAATCTTCAGATGCTCAACCCCGGGGATCCGGCTCCGCAGTTCTCCGTCGCGGACCAGGACGGCGAGCCGTTCAGCGACGCTGACCTCCGCGGCAAGTGGACCGTTCTTTGGTGGTATCCGATCGCCAACACCCCTGGCTGAAGCCTCGAAGGCCAGGGGTTCCGTGATCGAACCCCAGAGTTCAACCAAGCGGGCGCCCAGATCGTCGGAGTCTCATACGACACGCCCGCGGCGCAAAAGGAATTCCGTGAGGGCCAGAACTTCGAGTTCCGCCTGATGGCGGACACGACTCACGAGATGAGCGAGGCGTGGCAAGCGGCGCGCCCGCCCGACCATCAGTACAAGGACTGGCCGCTGCGGGTCACCTATCTCGTCAGTCCGGAGGCAAAAGTGGTAGGTGCATGGGAGGTCAAGGATGTGCGGACGCACCCCTCCGAGGTCCTCGAATTGCTCCAGCAGCACGCGCAGCCGAGCGGTTAGGTCGCGGCGGCCCCACCGAACAGCTCGGCCACGACGGCCTGGCCCTCTCCCCGAGCGGTCACTTCGAGGCCGAGACCCCGATCGTCGACCGTGAGTGCAAACCGAAAAAACTCACAACACTGCTGCTCGGCAACCGCCAGCGCGGCCAAGCGCGCGAGCGGCGCGTCGGCGGCGAGCACGAGGCGCAACCCCTCGGCGATGGGCTCGCGCCGCGTCACCGAGCCCAGGACCTCGCGCCACTCGGCGAGCCGAGCGGGCACGTCCTCCGCCCCGAGCGTGCAGGCCACCGGCGGCTCGAAGCCCTCCGGCTTGGCGGTCAGCTCGACTTCGGCCACGAGCATCAACCTAGAACGGGAATACCCGATCAGCAGCGGAGGTTCAAGTTGTTGATACATCAACTACTTATGGAGGCACCATGACGTTCTCGCCCGTCCGACTCAACCACGCAGTGCTGTTCGTCTCGGACCTCGATCGCGCTGTGTCCTTCTACACGGACCACCTCGGCTTCGAGGTGGTCGCCACCGAACCGCGGGCCAACGCCGCCTTCCTTCGCTTGCCTCGATCTGGAAACCACCACGATCTCGGCCTCTTCGGCGTCGGAGACGCCGGCGAGCCCAAGCGACGGGGCGCCATCGGCCTCTATCACCTGGCGTGGCAGGTCGACACGATCGATGAGCTCGCCGAAGCTCGCAGTGTGCTCCTGGCGAACGCCGCCTTCAGCGGCGAATCAAGCCACGGGGCGACCAAGAGCGTCTACGCCGCCGACCCGGACGGCAACGAGTTCGAGATCATGTGGATGCTCCCCCGCGCCAGTTGGGGCGAGTTCGAGAACTCGGCGCCGATCGAGCACCTCGACATAGACGCCGAGGTGGCCCTTTGGTCGGGGGTCAAAACCGGCGCCGAACTCCAGAACTGATGTCTCCGGCGGCTGGGCACCCCAACCCAGCCGCTGCGGAGCGGCGCGTGGGGCCCCACCCACGCCCGCCGCTCGTAGAGTTCGGGAATCATGTTCGGCTCACTCCCCGGTGGGGGGCTGCCCATCACCTCCCGAATCCGCCGCGTGGCGCGCCTGGCTCGGCTCGGCCTCAAGACACTGGTCCGCACGCTGGCCCACAAGGCTCGCAAGGCGTTCGCCCCGAAGGGCCAGCGGAAACGGATGGACGACGAGCACCAGGAACAGACGATGACCCACGTGGTCGACACGGTCGGCGAGATGAAGGGCCTCGCGATGAAGATCGGGCAGCAAGCCAGCTACATGATGTCGACGGTCACCCCCGAGCCGGTGGCCGATCAGCTCTCACGGCTACAGCAGGACGCACCTCCGATGGAGTCGTCGATCGCGGCGCGGGTGGTCCAGGAGGCGTTGGGCAAGTCCCCGACCCAGGTGTTCGCAGAGTGGGACCCCAGCCCCATCGGTGCCGCGTCGATCGGGCAGGTGCATCGGGCAGTCACCCACGAGGGCGACGTCGTCGCGGTGAAGGTCCAGTACCCCGGCGCCGAGACGGCGATGCGCGCCGACCTCGACAACGTCGGCATGGTCGCCAACATCTCGATCAAGCGCGCGCAAAAGGCGGAAGCAAAAGCCGAGGCGGAGGCGGGAGTCACGGGAGACAAGCAGGCGGAAGCGTCCGCCGGCGTCGACCCAATCTCGATGCCCGCGATGCTCGACCAGTTCAAAGCGCGTCTCATCCAAGAAACGGACTACGTGCGCGAAGCCGCGAACCAGCAGTTGATCGCGGCTGCATTCGAGGACGACGGACAGATCATCATTCCCGCGGTCTTCAAGTCGCTCTCCGCAAAGACCGTGCTCACCACTTCGTTCGCTACGGGGGCGCGCTTCGCGGAAGCCTCGGAGTGGGACCAAACCGAACGGGACCTCGCCGGTGAGACTCTGTTCCGGTTCCATCACGAGTGCGTGTTCCGCGTCGGACATCACAACGCGGATCCGCATCCGGGCAACTACATCTTCGAACCCGGCGGGCGAGTCACGTTCCTCGACTTCGGAGCCATCTGGGAAGTACCCAAGGCGTTCGCCGAAGGCGCGCCGCGCCTGCTCGAGATCCTGCAGCGCGCCACGGTCGAACAGGACGAGGCCGCCTTCGACCCTGCCGAGTTCGCCAAGATCTCCCGGGAGGGTGGAACCACCACCCCGTCGCCCATGGCCTCGCTGGGCTGGTTCTACGACCAGCTCGTTGTCGAGGGCGAGCGGGTGCTGCCTCCTCCGATCGAATCGTTGCTGGCCACGATGAGCGGCAGCCGCACCTATACCTTCGCCAATGACGGAGACGACGCGTTCGTCGCGCAGATGGCCCGGCACATCGGGCAGAGCGCCAACGCTTTGCTCGGCGTGCAGGCTGTGCTGGCGAGTCTTGGCGCGAAGTGCGACTGGAGCGCCATTGGGCGGAAGGCGCTCGCGCTGACCTAGTCGGCTTCGCCCCCATCTGACAGTTCGGCAATCCGCGCCTCGACCGCTTCCAGCCGGGCCGCCGCCGCGTCGTGCAGACCGCGCGCCTTGTCGTAGAGATCGGCCGCCTCCTCGATACCGATGTCCGTGCCGGACATGCGGCGAACGACATCCTCCAGCTCGGCAACTAGCTCCTCGAACGAACGCGTGTCTTCAGCCACCGTCGACATCTTCCACCGCGGCCACGAGGGCGCCCTTCGCCAGCGTGATCTCCACCCTGTCGCCGGCATTGACCCCGCTTGCGTCTCTGAGAGCTGCCGTGCTGCCGTGTGCGCGGACCACTGCGTAGCCCCTCTCCAGCACGCGGACGTGACTCAGCGCCTCCCGCTCCCGTTCCAAGGAGGCCAGCACCGCCCTGGCGCGGACCACGGCGGCTCGCGGGTGGTGGTGGGCGACCGCGTCGCCGGCCCGACCGAGCCGGTGGCGCGCGGACGCGGCGCGAGCGTCCAAGGCGCGCCCCGGGGCAAGCGAGGCCAGCCGCCGCCGGCCCCGCTCCGCGGCTACGTCCGCCGCCGCTTCCGCTTGGGCGATCCAGCCGGCGAGTTCAGCCAACAAAAGGTCGCGATCGGGGATGACTGCGGTCGCCGCGAGGGAAGGCGTGCCGCAGCGCAGATCCGCAACCTCATCGCAGAGGGGCCGGTCCTCCTCGTGGCCAATGGCGGAAATGACCGGCACCGGCGCCGCCGCGATGGCGCGGCACAGGGCCTCCTCGCTCCACGGGAGAAGGTCGGCGGCGTCTCCCCCTCCCCGGGCCAGGATCACCACCTGGACATCGGGGTCCGCGCTCAACCGGGCGAGGCCTTCCGCGATCGACTGCCCGGCGGCCGGCCCCGATACGCCTACCTCGCAAAACCGAAGCGGGTATCCGGGCCACCGCGCCGCGACGACTGACTCGATATCTCGCCGCACCGCGGCTTCTCGGCCGCACACGACTCCTACGGCCGCCGGAAGACGCGGTAATGCGCGGCGTTCCCGGTCCAAAATGCCGGCCGCGGCCAGGCGACTCCGTGCTTCGGCAACCAGTTCGGCGACCGCGCCGGCTCCGGTCGGTAGAGCCTCCTCCGCGGCCAACCTGAGAGAACCGCGCCCGGGTTCGAACTGCACGCGACCGATTACGCGGGCCGACTGCCCTTCGGTCACGCGGCACTGGCCCTGGTTGCGGCCCCCGACCGACCACCAGACGCTGATACGTGCGGCGCGGTCGCGCAAGGTGAACGAGGCACCCGATGCATACGTCTTCAGACCGTGGACCTCGCCTTCGACCTGCACCCGGCCGATGCCCGTAAGACGGTCGATGACTTCGCGCGACAGCCGCACGAGCGTGAGCCGCCGAGGCTCGTCGGTTCCGGCCGCTTCAATATCGAACAGGCTCACGCGCGTTCGCGGTCGAGCCAGGCCCGCAACTGTACGACTTCGAGGATCCACACCGTGTAGCGAATGTACGGCTCGAAACCGAGCCGTTCGTCGACCGAGTCCATCGTGGGGTCGGGGAAGTTGGTCGTCGTGCGGATGTCCACTGCGTCCGGCCACTCGTCGAGGAGGCGGTCGATCAGGCAGGCCTTCATCCAGAGAGCCAAACTGCGCCCGCGAAATTCCGGCCGGATGACCGCGTTGTTCTGCGCGATCGTTTCGGGCGTCCGGGGCTGCCACACGCCATCGGCCACTCCCGCCAGCGTTCCGCTCGGTTCATGGCGCGCGAAGAGCCAACGTCGTTGAAGATCTGCCGCCCTCCACGTGGCTTCCATGTCGCGCAGGATCGGGACCGTGATTTTGGCGTCCTCGATGGGGATATCGCTCGATGTGTCGTCGTTCAGAAATTGCAAGAGGTCGACCGCGTCGTCGACCATCGCGTCCGGCAGTGCTCCGGACACCTCCTCGAGGACATAACCGCGGGCGCGCTCCGCCGCCTGGGCCGCGGTCAGCCGTATCTCGTCTCGGTTCACTCGGCTCAAGGCGAGACGCCAAGTGCGGCGGTCATGGGCGCGCCGGCCGCCGACGTGGCGGCAAAGGTCCTCTCCCCATCCGACACCCTCGGTGGTGGTGGTGCGCAAAAGGGCGTGTCCCCGGGCCTCGGAGTTCGCCGCCACGGCCTCGAGCAGAGCGGCCGCGACCCCCTGGCGGCGATGTGCCGGGGCCGCCCACATCTGCATGTCTGCCAGCTGACGGTCTTCGCCCGTTCGGTGATGCGTGACATAGGCGTATCCCACGGCGCGTCCCGAGTCCCCGCGAGCGAGAAAGAGCGTCACCTCCAAGAAATCCGGGAGGGCGGACCACGTCGCAGCCAGAACCTCTATCGGCGTGGGCTTGTCGTGGGGCCCGGCCTCCGCGGACTGGGCGACCTGGAGCGCGTGGAACTGGTCCAGCACCGCTCGCGGGGCAGAGCGGGGCTCCAGCATCTCGACTGCAATCGCACTGCCCACCGTCACCCCCACCTCTGCCCTGTCGGCCAACCGGGCGATCCGATGCTATGCGGCCTCCCGCTGCGGCGCCCGGGGTGCGGTCAGTTCAACGAGGGGCTCAGCGGGTAGGTCGACACCATCGCGAGCTCTGGGCGGCGCTGCCGCCGCAGTACGTTTCGCCAGAGACCCTCCGGCGAGGAGTCGACCGCGTCGCGAGGTGTTCCGTCCACGACGAACCACGCGCCGGCCTCGATTTCTCCCTCGAGTTGGCCCGCGTCCCAACCTGCGTAACCGGCGAAGACTCTCAATCGCTCGACCGGCACCTCCTCGGGAGTCAGGTTGAGGTCCACGACGCCCAGGTTGCCGAGCACCGGTTGCCACCCGGCCCCAGAGGCGAGGTCGTCCACCTCCGCCTGGGCGATGCCGAGACAGATGGCGGCGGTCTGCTTCATCGGCCCACCGACGAACACAACGGAGGGCGGTGCCGCCCGGTCCCACCACGCCGGAAGCGGCTGCAACAGCTCTGTCTCGCTCGGGCGATTCAGCACCACGCCCACCGCGCCGGGTTCGCCGTGCTCGAGGACGAGGATGACGGTTCGGTGGAAGGTCGACTCGACGAGCGTCGGCGACGCCACCAGCAACTTCCCCTTGTGGCTCCCATCCGCCGAGTCCGGCGGAGGACCCGAAGCCCTATTTGCCAACTGTCGACCCCTCTCGGTCCGGGTGCTCCGCCGGCTCCTCGATCTCCCGCCCGGCCAACGTCGCGGCCGCTTGGAGGTTGTAGAGCTCGGCGTAGAGGCCGTCCTGGTTCATCAAGGCGGCGTGGTCCCCGTGCTCTACAAGTTTCCCTTCCTTCATCACGAATATGCGGTCCGCCGACCGAACACTCGAAAATCGGTGCGAGATCAGCAGCACGGTACGGCCCTGCCGGAGGTGCCTGATGGACTCGAACAGCGAGTGCTCCGCGCGGGCGTCGAGCGCCGCGGTCGGCTCGTCGAGGATGAGAAATGGGGCGTCGCGGAAGAAAGCGCGCGCCAGCGCGACCCGCTGCCATTGTCCGATCGAGAGGTCTACCCCTCCGGGGAACGCCTTGGACAAGTAGGTCTCGTAGCCCTCGGGAAGCGGCTCGATGAACGAGTCGGCGCCGGCGTGACGGGCCGACGCCGCGATGGCATCCGTGTCATTCAGCCGGCCCGCGTCTCCGAGCCCGACATTGTCCGTCCCGGTCAGCTGATACTTGACGAAGTCCTGGAAGATCACCGCGATCTTCTGCCGCCACGCGCCCCGGTCAACCTCGCCGACGTCTACTCCGTCCCACAGAATCCGCCCCTCGATCGGGCGGTAGAGCAAGGCGAGAAGTTTGGCGAGGGTCGTCTTCCCTGAGCCGTTCTCACCTACGAGGGCTACGACTTCTCCCCTGCGGATGGACAACGACACGTCGTGCACCGCCTCGGCATCGGCGCCGGGGTAACGGAAGGTCACATGATCCAGGGACAACTCGTCGAACCCGTGCTCTGGGGGCGGCGCAGGGTTGACTACCGCCGGCGCTTCATACGTCTCCCGCAGGTTGATGAAGCTGCGGAAGTCTTCGAGGAACAGACTTGACTCGTAGATCTGTTGCATGCTCGACGCCAGGCCCGCGATACGCCCCATCAGGAGGCCGGCGCCCGCGGCACCTGCAACCAGGTCGACGCCGGATGTGCGGCCCGACGCGTATAGGGCGACGATCAGCCCGATCCAACCTCCGACTACGGCGATGGTGACGAACGTCGAGAGCAGACCGAAGAACACGCGCCGGCGCGATTGGCGGACGTACAGCTTGATGTAGTCGTCGTACAGGGTCGACCACCGATTTCTGATGACGTCACCCGAGCCGAAGGCGCGCACCTCCTTCGCCTCGTCGCGGCCCACGAGGACCGTGCGCAGGTACCGGCGTAGCCGATCGCCGAGCACGCGGTCCGTGGCGAACTGGAACTCCTTCCGACCGACGAGTTTCGCCAAGAGAAAGAAGGGGATGAAGCTCAAGACGAGAACGGGCAGCAGAAGGGGCTCCACCACGAGTAGCGCGCCGACCAGACCGAGCACCCCGATGAGGTTGGCTGGCAGACCGATAAGCGCCTGACCAACCATCGAAGGACGTACCAGCGCATTGGTCTCGCAGCGTTCGAGCCGGTCGTAGAAACCCGGCGACTCGTAGGCCTCCAACTCCACGCGGCTGGCCGCATCCACCAGAAGGTCGAATGTGGTCTTCTGCACCCTCGCCGAGAGTTGCATCTGAAGCTCCACGCCGATAACGGTGAGGATCGCGGACACTGCGAAGAACACCGCGGCCGCGATGACCGACGGGCTCCCAAGGCCGGCGCCACCCGCGCCGACAACCGACCCGAGCGCCTCGCGCCCTACAAGGATCAACACTCCGGCCTGGAGCGCGGTGAGCATGCGGCTCGCCACCAAAGCGACCACCAGTCTCGGCGAGCTCCGCCAAAGGATGCCCGCTGCCCACGCCATGAGCCGCGGCAGGGAGCTGAGCTTCTTCTGCACCTTGCGGGACTCCTCTCGGAGCGCCGTGACCCGCTCGGGCGAAACCTCCCCATGGGACATGACCTGCATCGCCACTTCCTAGCCGCGCGGCCCCAGGTGGAGCCCCTTCTAAGGTCGAGTCATGCCCGGCGGTCCTCCGATCATCACGGACGACCACGTCGAGTTCCGCGTTTCAGACCCCGAGGATGTCCTGGAAGGGGTCGGCCTGCTTCAGGAGGTGGCCCGGCCGAGGCACGGCCTTCCCTTCGTCCGCTTCCCCGGCACGGGCGAGTGGCGCCTCAGCATTCCCCGCCCTCCGGCGGACCGAATGGAGTACCGACTGGAGGTCCATCACAGCCGGGACGAAACGGAGACAATCTGCGACCCGTACGTCGAGGGCCGCGCTCCTGGGCCGTTCGGAGACAAGTCGGTGCTCGAATTTCCCGGGTACGAGCCACCGACGTGGTTGGAAGACGAGCCGCCGCAGGGCGACGTCGAGGACATCGTCATAACCAGCCTTGCCTTGCAAGACGAGGTCCACGGTCTCCTATGGCGCAGCGCGGGGTCGTCCCCCCGCCAGGCGTTGCCACTCCTGGTGGCGCACGACGGACCCGAGTACGCCGAGTACGCGTGGCTCGTGAAGTTCCTCGACTCCATGGTGGCCGCCGGCCGTCTTCCGCCGATGCGCGCCGTTCTGCTCTCACCCTTGGACCGCACGCGGGATTACGCGGCCTGGCCGGTGTGGGCCTTCGCTCTCGCTCAGGAGATCCTGCCGAACCTCACCAAGGTTGCGCCCTCGGGGCGCCTTCCGAAGGTGGGCATGGGAGCCAGCCTCGGGGCGCTCGCGATGTTGCACGCGCACCGCTCCTACCCCACCGCGCTCGGCGGCCTCTTCCTCCAATCCGGGAGCTATTTCCAGCCCACGCTGGATGTGATCGAGTCCTACCGGGAACTCTTCGTGCCGGTGACGCGTTTCGTGGGCCGCGTCCTCGACTCCCCCAGTTTCAAGCGGCCGATCCCAGTCACCATGACGGCGGGGACCGCCGAGGAGAACCTGCACAACAACCGCGCCATGTACGCCGCCCTCCTCGAGCAGCGCTATCCGGTCGATTGGCATGAACAGCGCGACGCGCACAACTGGGTCGCCTGGCGGGACACATGGGACCCGCACCTGGTGGATCTGCTCAACCGTGTCTGGACACAGAGCGGATGAGACGCGACGCGACGTCGCTTTGGGCACCCGCCCTGGGTAAGGAGGGCAACCTGATCGCGTACGGGCATTTCGGCCGGCCTCTCCTGGTCTTCCCGTCCGAGGCGGGTCGTTGCACGGACTACGAGTCCAACGGGATGATCGACGTGGCTGCCCCCCTGATCGAAGCCGGTCGCGTGAAGCTCTACTGCGTCGACAGTTTCGACGAGCTGACATGGAGCGACCGAACGATTCCAGTAGGTGAGCGGGCGCGCCGGCACGGCGCTTACGAAGACTGGATCCTGAATCAGGTTGTGCCGGCGATCCACGCGGACTGCGGCGGCTTCACCGACATGATGGTTACCGGGCCGAGTTTCGGCGCATACCACGCGGCCAATTTTGCGCTGAAGCGCGCCGACCTCTTTCCCGTGGCGATCTGCCAGAGCGGCGTCTACGACATGGCCGCGTTGTCCTGGGCGTGGGGGGAAGGCAGCGAAGAGCTGTACTTCAACAACCCGATGGCCTACGTGCCCAACCTCGACGGTCCCCACCTCGAGTGGCTGCGCAGCCGCGTGCATCTGGTTATCACCGCTGGGCAGGGTCAGTGGGAGGACACCACCGGGGCGACGAACAGTTCGCGGCAACTGGCGTCGTTGCTCGGCCAGAAGGGCATCCCGTGCGAGCTCGACTTGTGGGGCCACGACGTGGCCCACGACTGGCCCTGGTGGCGCCGCCAACTCGCCCACCATCTGCCGAGGTTCTGCTAGCCGGCGTACAGCTGGAGCTCTACGCCGACGCGGTCGGCCATTTCCATGGTTGCGGCGAGATCAGGGTGGCGAATGACGACCATGCCGTCGGAGATGAGGACCTGCTCCCAGTCGCGTCTCGGCTGCCCGGGCTGCAACAGGTCGAGGGCCGCTATGTGCTCACCGAAGTCGGCGAGCAGCGGACCGAGGCCCTCGATGCGCTGGATCACGCCTTGCCCCTGAGCCCGCTTGAAGATCGATACCGCGTTGTACGGGCGCGTGACCGGCTGAGACAACCGGCCAAGGCACACCGCCTCCGCCCACCCAACGAAGAAGTTCATGTCGGTGGCGTAGTTCATGAGGTCAACGGTGCGAGCGCCGGGAGGCCGCGCCCCGATCTCACCGAAGACAGCTTCGCCGTCGTCCTTCAAGTACCACTCCATGTGGGTGAACCCCGCCTCGAATCCCATCGCTTCGATGACGTCGAACCCCATCTGCACGCCAGACCGCAGATACGGAACCTCGAGATCCTTCAGGGCTATCGCCTGCGGGCTGATCCATTCGAGTTGACGCGCAATCAGCGGACGGGGTCGGTACCAACAAATGTTGTGATACAGGATTCTGTTGTTCGCGCACACGGTGTCGAACGTGAACTCCTCGCCATCGATGAACTCCTCGACACTGATCTCGGGGATGTGCCGGATCGCCGGGAGAGTTTTCTCGAGATCGTCGCGGCTTTCCACGCGATACGTGTCGGCCGAACCCGCGCCGGCAATCGGTTTGACGATCACGGGGTAGCCGATCCGCTCCGCCGCCTCTCGCACCGCGTTTGCAGTGGTCGCCCTCGCGTGTCGGGGCGTGCGGATGCCGTGACGGTCCAGCACCTGCTTCATGGCTTCCTTGTCGCGGAAGGGAACGGTCTGCTCCACCGTCATTCCGGGGACTTCGAACGACTCGCGGAGCCGCGCCGCCAACAGCATCAGCGGCTCCCAAAGCGACTCCACCCGGTCGATCTGTTGGCCGCGCAGCGCCTCCCTCACTCGAGCAACCACATCGTCCGCGTTGCTGAAGTTGACCTCCACGTAGTCGGAGAGCGCAGCCTTGGCGTCGTTGGGGATGTTGGACCGATGCTGATCGCCGACTCCGATGACCCGGGCGCCCACCGCAGCGAGCGCCCGGGTGAAAAACGGCATCTCAGCCGGATAGCCCGGCGACAACATCAGGACGTTCATCCCAGCTCCACCCGGATTGTCTCGATCATGCGCCGCACGGCCCACTCGACGACCGAAGTGTCGGGATGGCGCACGATGACGTAGCCGTCACCCTCGTAACTGGTGGCCGGCACGGCGCCTTCCTTGGGAAGGCGGGCCTCCACGACCAGCTCGCCCACCTCGCGCTGCATCTCCTCCAAGCCGTGCACTGCCCGGATGCGGCCTTCACCCTGACCGCGTAGGAAGGCGGCGCCGGCCGCGAAACGCCGCTCCGGCGGGTCGAAGGTGTCGAAGATCATCAAGCGTGCCCACTCGCTGTAGAAGTCGCGCTCGTGCGCCCAGGACATCAGGGGTGTGATCAACGCTCCAGGTGGGCGCGCTCCCACTTCCGACACCGCGGCGCTGCCGTCGGGCCGGCGGAACCACTCCATGTGGGCGAGACCGTTCGTCATCCCGAGGGCGTGCAGGGCGGCCGGACCGACTTGTCGGATTGCGTCGTACTCGGGACCGTCGATGTCGCGCGGCAACACCACCACGAACTGGATCCACGGGTTGTCGACCGCCTCGAGGGGAGTGGGCAGATAGCGCGAGATGTTGTGCCAGACCACTCGGCCGTCGAGGTACACGCTGTCGAACGAGAACTCCTCGCCCGTCAGAAACTCCTCGACCTGCGCCGGGCGGTCGGGGTTCGGCGGCGCCACTCCGAGCCACCTCCGCAATTCGTCCGCGCTGTTTATGCGGAACGTATCGATAGTCCCTGCGCCCGCGGGCGGCTTGACCACGAGGGGGAATCCGACCTCATCCGCGAAGGTGATGGCCTCGTCGGCTGAATGCGCGAGCCGGTGACGCGCACATGGGAGACCGTGCTGGGACAGCACGGTCTTCATGCGCGACTTGTCCCGGAAGTTGACGGCCGCGTCCGTTCCCATGCCCTGCACTCCCAGCGCGTCGCGCACCATGCCCAACGGCACCTGAAGCTGTTCGAGAGAGCCGAGGATCCGGTCCACGCCTCCAAAATGGCGCCCCAGCGCTCCCACTCCGAGCTTGATCTGCTCCGGGTCCATCCCGTCGTCGATGCGGTAATGCCCGTCGAGCTTCGAGCGCAGCCCGGGAGGCAGCGACTCTTCGGCGTCCTGGCTGACCAACCCGAGCCGCACGCCCGGGAGCGAGGCAGCGGCATCCACGAACCGCAAGGTGGACTCCATCAGGAAGGGGGCGACGAACACCGCGTTGGCGACCACGGGGCGAGCGTAAAGGGCCTGGGGCCTAGTGTCGTCCTCGCCATGTGTAGGGGGTTCGCGTCGTGAACGTGGTCTTCGTCGAGCCGAGTTTTCCGAACACGCAGCGGCAGTTCGTGCGCGCCCTGGCCGAGGTGGGAGCCACGGTCATCGGGATCGGCGAGACGCCGAAGGAGCACCTCGATGGCGACCTGCGCGGTTATCTGACCCACTACGAGCATGTCGGCTCAGTCGTCGACGAGGGGGCGATGGTCCACGCGGTACGGATGGTTCAGGCGATGACCTGGGTCGACCGCCTCGAGTCCACCATCGAAGCCCACGTCATGTCGGCGGCGCGCGTCCGAGAAGCCTGTGGCATCCCAGGCACGTCCGTCACCACAGCGTTCCTGTGCCGGGACAAGCCGGCGATGAAGGAGGCCCTCCGGCGGGCGGGTGTCGCCACGGCTCAGTCGACGGGCGCAAGCACGGCCGATGAGATCCGCGAGTTCGCGGCGGCGGTCGGCCTCCCGATCATCATCAAGCCGCCGGACGCGGCCGGCGCGGCGGGAACGTTCAAGGTCGACGACGCGGCACAACTCGAATCCGTCATCGCCGGCTTGGGGAATGTGGGCTCAGTCGCGGTCGAGGAGTTCGTCGAGGGCCACGAAGGCTTCTACGACACGCTCACCATCGACGGCACAGTTGTCCACGAGTTCATCTCGCACTACTACCCGAATGTTCTGGAAGCGATGAGGACGCGATGGATCTCGCCCCAGATCGTCGCCACCAATCGAGTCGACTCAGTGGAGGGCTACAGCGAGATCAAAGAGATGGGCCGCCAGGCGATCGCCGCACTGGGTATCGGCACGTCCGCCACACACATGGAGTGGTTCGCCAGCCCGAAGGGGTTGCGCTTCTCGGAGATCGCGTGCCGCCCACCGGGCGTCGGCGCATGGGACCTCTACAGCGTCGGCAACGACCTCGATCTCTACCGGGAGTGGGCTTCGGCCGTTGTGCACGGCGCGCCGACGCGGCCGCCCTCCCGCCGCTTGGCGACGGGCATGGTCGCTCTGCGACCGGATCGCGACGGCCACATCGCCCGTTATGAGGGCCTCGACGAAATTCAGGGGCGCTACAGCGGCCTGATCATCGATGCTCATTTGCCGGAGCCCGGAACGCCCACTCAGGGTGTCGAGGCCGGGTACATGGCCAACGCCTGGGTCCGGATGCGCCACAACGATTACGACGAATTGCGCGGCATGCTCGACGACGTCGGTCGCACCGTCAAGGTGCGCGCGGGTTAGGAGGAGGCTTGGGCTTTGCGCTGGTCGCTCGCCCAGGCGCCGAGCAAACCGCGGTAGTGGGCGACAAACGCATCGTGCTCGTGCGGCGGGAACGTGCTGGTCACGACGCTCAGCAATAGACGATCGAAGTCCTCGCTCTCGATGTAGTCGACCATCACCTCGTCGAGGTGCGACAGGTGGGAGTCACAGAAGTCGCGGTAGGCCTCGATTTCGAAGTAGTCGTCGGCCATCTTCCGATAGGTCTGGAGCTTCTCCTCGTACGACAGGTCCGGGTCGTCGCCGACGTCGAACCACGTACGCGTGTCCTGGTCCAGCCGCATCCGCCGGCCGGTCGCGGAGCAGAAGATCGACCACTTGATCAGCGCGCTGATGGCCCAGGGGAAGTAGTAGTGCAGGCTGGTCACGGCGACGTCGGGTGACGCGTTGGCGTAGTCGATCGGCGAGACCTTCGGCCCCTGCACGAGGCTCTCGCACGAGTTCATCTCCCAACGGAAAAAGGCGTTGATCGTCCGCCCGATCGTGACGACTTCGTGGCCGACCTGAGGGTCCAGGAAGTTGTGCGACAGCTGATAGCGCGCATGTAGGGGCTGGCTGGGGTCGTAATTCATGACCATGGTCTCGGCACCGATCGAGAGGCTGCGCACGAACACGTCGAACGGCTCCACGGACTTCTGCAGATGCATCAGCCGTTCGCCGCTCTCGTCGTAAGCACGGTGCAGCGTGTCGTCGTCGGGAATACGCGTCACACCGACCCACTGCCCGCCGTCGAACGGCTTCATGTAGAGCGGGTATCCGATCTCCGTGGCGACCTGTTCGAGCTGGAACGGCTGGTGGTAACGCGCCGCGGTCTCCGCATAGCGCTCATTGTCGACAGGCTGC
The DNA here is from genome assembly GCA_035526705.1 of Acidimicrobiales bacterium. Taxonomy (GTDB): domain Bacteria; phylum Actinomycetota; class Acidimicrobiia; order Acidimicrobiales; family JAHWKP01; genus JAHWKP01. The sequence goes on from DATLBX010000160.1 coordinate 25,903, forward strand.
TTGACGGGGAGCATCCAGGTCGTCGGGACTTTCAGGCCGAGTCGGATCATGGCGCAGTAGGCGGCGTGCTTTTCCATCGCCTGGAAGGTGAAGGGACTGTTGAGGAGGTACACGTCGTCCATCAGCGCAATCTTCTTGAGCCACTCGCGCGAAATGAGGTGCCACCAGGCAAGGCGGTCGATCACCAGGTTGTACTTCGGTACGTAACGCAGGTCGAAAGGCTCGATCGTGATGCGTTCAGTGGTGAATGTGTGCCGCTCTCCCCCGAAATCGATCTCGAGCTTCAAACGGTCGAGCACAGATTCGAACGCGGTGGGCCAGTCGTCCTCTGTTCCGAGGTGGAGTCCGATGTGGTGGTTGCGGGCCACTAGACCGCCTTGGCCGCGAATCGATGCACGCCCAGCTCGTCGGAGAGCGCGTCGACTACATCGATCAGGGATCCGCCTTCCGCGACGATGGCTCGCTGGCGCATGTAAGACGGGCCGCGATCGAGGATGTCCAAGACTCCGTGCAGTTCGTCGGCACATTTGAGTCGTCGGGCCACCGGCATCAGCTCCTCCACCGTTTCGGCAATCGCCTCACGCAGGGGCTGCAACTTGCCGTGGTCGTCCACGATGATGCGGGCATCGATGCCGTAACGGGCGGCGCGCCACTTGTTCTGCCGAAGGATCCAGTCCTTCGGGACCGGCAGCTTGAAGCCCCGGTCGTCGAGGATGTCGAGCAGTGTCACCAAGGACTGCGCCAGGGCGGCCAGCGAGGCCAGCTCATCCAGCGAGCCGACCCCGTCGCAGATACGAAGCTCGATGGTCCCGAATCCGGGGTGCGGTCGGATGTCCCACCACACCTCGCGCACCGAGTGGATCGCGTCGGCCGCGATCAACGTCGCCATGAACCGCTGGAACTCCTCCCACGACCCGAGCAGGTACGGCAGACCCGCGGTCGGAAGGCCTTCGAAAATCTTGCTGCGCGCCGATGCGAGGCCGGTGTCGTGACCGCCCCAGTAGGGACTCGACGCGGACAGCGCCAGGAAGTGCGGGATGTACCCCGACAGGGCATTGAGGATGGAGATGGCCTTTTGTCCCGACCGCACGCCGACGTGGAAGTGGATCCCGAAGATCTGGAGCCGGCGGCCCATCCACTGAAAGTTCTCCATCAGGTCCGCGTAGCGCTGTCCGGGACTGATGTCCTGCTCGTGCCAATCGGAGAAGGGGTGGGTGCCCGAGCAGAGAAGGGCGACGTTCCGGGGCTCGAGGAGCGGAGCTATCTCCGCCAAGGTCGCTTCGATGTCCCGGCGGCCCTGATCGACAGTCGAGTTGATCCCGGTGATCACCTCGATCGTGGAATCCAAGAGCTCGTACTTGACCTTCGGGTGCTCCTCGTCGGCGCCGGCGAGCTCATGAATGATGCCGGTGGCCTCGGGGACGAGCTGTCTGGTGTCGCGGTCGACGACCTCCAGCTCCATCTCGATGCCGAGCGTGGGGCCGTCCGAACCCTCGAACGCGATCGCCATTTGCGGCGATGCTACCCACGCAGGCCCGGAGTAACCCCGGCTACACCCTCCCGCTAGCCCGGCCGCGGACCGTCCACGTACCAGGTGCCATCGCTGGCGCGAGTGAAAGTCAGCCGAAAGTCCTCCCGCTTGCCGTCCACCGTCAAAGGCACGGTCGCGGCGCGTGCCCCTTCATCCACGCTGACCGGCCCGTGAATGGTGACGGTGCGGCCACGCCAGTACGACTCGTAATCAGAGAAGGCCTGGCCGCGGCGGAACTCCGGCGAGAGCATTCCGTAGCTCGCATCGAGCCGCCCCGCCCGGATGGCGTCGAAATAGGCCGTCGCCCGGCCGGCGAGAGCCTCGGCGATCTCGGTCTGCCGCGGCGTGGTTGTGGGGGTGGCTTCGGCGTCGGCGCGTGGCGCTGCGGCTGATGGGGGCACCGTGGCATTCGTGCCGGCCCGCCGGCCATCGTCACGATTCACCACGAGCAGCAGGGCCGCCAGCCCGATAACCAGCACACCCAGCGCGGCGAGCGGACCCCAACTACGGCGGCGCCCCGACACGGTGCGTCGTTCCGGACGCGAGGCCGTCGGCTGGCTGGGCGCGCTGAGAGTCCGCGGCTCGTGGGGCGCCGCGACGGTGACCGCGGCGTCTAGGTGCCGGGCCTGCTCGATCGTCACGACCGGCACCGCCGCAGTTCTCTCGTGGTCGGGCGCAGGCGCGATCTGCGGTCGCGTTGCCACGGTTGTCCGGCCGCTTGCCCCCGCCGCGGGGGTGTTCAGCGACGCGGCCGCGGCATCAAGCTTCTGGTGCATCTCGTCGGCCGACGCGATGCGGTCCGACGGGCTCTTCGCCAGCGCCGAGTGGATCGTCCGCGCCAGCTCGTCGGGCACGCCCAGCGATGAAAGGTCGACGGGGTCCTGAGTCGCGATTCGTCCCACCAGGGCGACGATCGACTCGTCACTCGCGTCGGCGAAGGGGGCCGCCCCGGTGAGGCACGCGTACAGCGTCGCCCCCAGGCCGTAGACGTCGGAAGCCTCCGTCGCCGGCTGACCCGAGAGCACCTCGGGTGCGGCGTATCGAATCGTGGCGTGGACTGTGCCCGCTGCGGTGGTGGTTGCATCCAGGAGGCGGGCGATGCCGAAGTCCGTCAGCTGCGGTTCTCCGTACGGCGAAAGCAGCACGTTGTCGGGCTTTACGTCGCGGTGAAGCACTCCGACCTCGTGGGCCGCGGCAAGGGCCGCGGCCAGTTTCGATCCCAGTGAGGCGACGTCGGCCGCGGGCAGTGGACCCTCGTTGGTCAAGCGATCATGAAGCGAGCCGCCGGGCACGAACGGCATCACCAGGTACGGCAGCCCGGCTTCGGTCAGGCCGCCGGAGTAGACGGTGACGATGTTGGGGTGGTTGGAGAGCCGCCCCATGGCCGAGATTTCGTTCCGCCACCGCTCGAGCGCGGAACCGTCCGCGGCCGGCGAGGTGACCACCTTTACGGCAACGTCCCGAGCCAACTCCGGCTGGTGGCCGCGGTAGACGACCCCGAAGCCGCCGCGCCCGATGGGCTCGAGACGCTCGAGGCCCGCAATGGCCACCGCACCCGGTGCCGCGCCGCTCAGGTCGGCACCCCTGTCCGGCATGGTCGACGCTTGCTTCTCCACTCACGAGTAGTACCCGAAGCGCGCCTAAGTGACGCTTTGGTTCAAGAGGCTCCCGATCCGATCTGCCTGAGTCGCCCGCCGATTGGTTAGCCCGAGGGCGGCGACCAGTCGGGGCGCGTCGCGCCAAAGCAAGCGTGTTCGTAACCCTGGTTCATTCGAGGGGCGCGCTCGACCATGCCCAGGCGCCGGCAGGCACGCATCGATCGCTCGTTTTCAGGATGGGCGAGGGCCAGAACCTCATCGAGTTCGACCTCTTCGAATGCGTACCGAAGCAGTCCGACCCCCGATTCGAACGCGTAGCCCTGTCCCCAGTAGGCCTTGGCCAGATGCCACCCCATCTCGTATTCGCCCGGCGCATCCTCCAGAGGAATGAGTGCCGCGGTGCCGACAACCTGGCC
>DATLBX010000161.1:0-14904 GCA_035526705.1 Acidimicrobiales bacterium
CCGGCGACACGCCGGGCCGATGCGCTGGTCGACATCTGCCGCTTCTTCCTGCAGCACCAGAGCCAGAACCCCGGTGGCCGGCACCGTCCCCATGTCAACGTGATCATCGAGGCCGAGGATCTCTACGAGGCGAGGCAGGCGCGCTATGAGTCCGGAGTGCCGGTGAGTGAGTCGGTCGCGGCCGCGCTGCTGTGCGACTCGGTGTTCCACCGGGTCCTCGTCGAGCCCAAGGGCGCGATCCTCGACTACGGCCGGGCCACGCGCACGATCTCCGCGCCGCTGTGGTCGGCGCTGGTGGCTCGAGACCAGGGCTGCCGGTTCCCGGGCTGTGACCGTCCGGCGAACTGGTGCGAAGCCCATCACGTGGTGTGGTGGGAAAACGGCGGCGAGACGTCGCTCGGGAACCTGGTGCTCCTGTGTCACCGACATCACCACCTGCTGCACCGACGGCGATGGCGCGCCAAGTTGCTCCCCGACGCGACTTTCGAAGTAACCAATGACATCGGGATAGTCCGCGCCACCTCGCCCCCGCGCGAGTTGATCCGTTCGCTCCCAGATCCGCCTGGCTAATCTCGCGGCGAGCGACGATGCCGGACGTGAGCGATGACGCTGAGACCACACGTCGCGCCCGACGAGATCTGGTGCGGCGCGGCTACGACCAGATCTCGGAGAAGTACCGATCCGATGACTCGGCGGCGGGCCGCGAAACCGAGTCGACGGCGGAGTACGCGCAGTGGCTCGGCGAGCTCGCAGTCCATCTCCCGGCCGGCGGGAGCGTCCTCGATTTGGGTTGTGGGGCGGGCGTACCGGGTAGTCGCCTGCTCGCCGAGTGGGGATTCGAGGTCACGGGCGTGGACATATCCGCTGTTCAGATCCGCCGCGCGCGGAACCTGGTTCCTGCCGCGCGCTTTGTCCAGGCCGACGTCGTCGAGTGGGAGTGCGATCCAGGGACATTCGACGCCATCGTCTCGCTGTACACGCTCATTCACATTCCATTGGAGGATCAACAATCGCTGCTGCCGAAACTGGCCAACTGGTTGAAGCCGGGGGGATACCTGCTGGTCATCATCGGCCACACCGCCTGGACCGGGACCGAGGACTATCTAGGAGCTGAGATGTTCTGGGACCACGCCGACGCGGAGACAACTCTGGGCTGGATAACCGACATGGGATTCATGCCTGTCTGGCAGCGATTCATCCCGGAAGGCAGCTCCGGTCACACTCTCGTCCTCGCGCAGCGGTGACCGCCCAGCAACTAGGGCGTCCGCGACACGGGTTCAACATGCTTCGCCCGGACTCGGGCTACTCCCGCAGCAGCTCCGCCACCCGGTACGCCAAGTCCAGGGACTGGCGCGGGTTCAGGCGGGGGTCGCAGGTCGTCGTGTACCGGGTCTCGAGATGATCCGGCAGTACTTCCTCCGCTCCGCCGAGGCATTCGGTGACGTCATCACCAGTCAGCTCGATGTGGATTCCGCCGGGGACCGTGCCGAGCGAGCGGTGCACGTCGAAGAAGCCGCCAATCTCCGTCATGACGTCTTCGAAGTGACGGGTCTTGCGTCCCGACGCACTGGCGAAGGTGTTGCCGTGCATGGGATCGCACACCCACACAACCGGATGGCCGGCTTCGGCAGCCGCGGCGACCAGCGGCGGTAGCGCTTCGGTCACCAACCGCGCCCCGAGCCGCGTGATCAGGCTCAGGCGACCCGGGATGCGATCCGGATTGAGCTGCTCGCAGATGCCGACGACATCAGCGGGCGACGCGGTCGGGCCGAGCTTCGCCGCGATCGGATTGCTCACCTCCGACAAGAACGCCAGATGGGCGCCGCCGATCTGGCGCGTGCGGTCGCCGACCCACAGGAGATGGGCGGAGCAGTCGTACAGGTCTCCGGTGAGCGAGTCCTCCCGGCTGAGCGCTTCCTCGTACCCGAGCAGCAGCGCCTCGTGGCTGGTGAAGAAGTCGACCTGCTGCAGTCCGAGCTCCTTGCCCAAGTCGATTCCGCACGCCGACATGAACTTCAGCGCCCGCTCGATCTCGCCGGCAATCTGCTCGTAACGCCGACCCTGCGCGCTGGTGGCGACGAATTCCTGGTTCCACGCGTGGATCTGCGAGAGGCCGGCGAAGCCCCCCTTGGTCAGAGCCCGGACCAGGTTGAGTGTCGCGGCGGACTGGTTGTAGGCCTTGAGCAGTCGCTGCGGGTCCGGAACGCGGCCCACCGCGTCGAACGCGTCGTCGTGGACGATGTGGCCGCGAAAGGACGGCAGCTCGACCTCCCCGACCTTCTCGATGGGAGAGGAGCGCGGCTTGGCGAACTGCCCCGCCATCCGTCCCAGCTTCACCACCGGCACCCCGGAGCCGTAGGTCAAGACGACCGCCATCTGGAGGATCACCTTCAGCGAGTCCCGGATCCGGTTGGCTGAAAAGTCGATAAAGGACTCCGCGCAGTCGCCCGCTTGCAGCAGGAACGCCCGCCCTTCGCACACCTCGCCGAGTTGCGTAGTGAGCTGACGAGCTTCGCCTGCGAATACCAGCGGAGGCAGGGCGCGAATCTGGTTCAGGACCGATTCGTAGGCATCCAGATCCGGCCAATCGGGCTGCTGAGCCGCCGGAAGGTCACGCCAACCAGCCATCACATTCCCGCCTGGGCGCCCAAACCCAGGCTCCTCCGGAGCGTGGGGCCCCACCCACGCCCGGCCGTATCCATCCAGGTCAGGTTAGGGGGGCAGAATGGAGGTATGTCACAGGTAATCGATCGGGAGAGCACGCCGGCTGCGTCGCCGGCTCAGATGTTGCGCGGCTGGGACCACCTCGAGTGGTGGGTCGGCAACGCGCGGGCCTCGGCCGGGTTCCTCTCGTCGGCCTTCGGCTTTGAGATCGTCGCCTACGCGGGACCCGAAACCGGACTCCGGGACCGCGCCTCATGGGTTCTGCAGCAGGGCGAGATCCGCTTCGTCGTCACTGGCGCATTGAGTCCGGACTGCGAAGTCGCCGAGCACGTTCGCACCCACGGCGACGGGGCGCACTCCATCTCCCTGGAAGTCGAAAGTGCGCAGGACGTCTTCGCTGCCGCGGTCGCCCGTGGCGCGACGCCGGTGCGCGAACCCTGGAAGGAAGAGGACGAGCACGGGTCAATCGTGCGCGCCTCGATCAAGACCTACGGCGAGACGATTCACACGTTCGTCGAGCGCGGTGCTTACGGCGGCCCCTTCGCACCGGGATTCTCGACCGAGAACCTGCCGGCGCCGCCGCCCGGCCCGAGTGTCGGCCTCGAGCGGATCGACCACGTGGTGGGCAACGTCGAGCTAGGAGCGCTGGAGACATGGGTCGGCTCCTACCGCGACGTCATGGGTTTCGACCAGCTGCTCCACTTCGACGACGAGCAGATCTCGACGGAGTACTCCGCTCTGATGTCGACCGTCGTTTGGAACGGCTCCAAGGTCGTCATGCCGATCAATGAGCCGGCCCACGGGAAGCGCAAGAGCCAGATCGAGGAGTACCTCGACTACTACCGCAGCCCGGGTGTCCAGCACGTGGCGCAGCACACCTCCGACATCATCTCGACCGTTTCCGCACTGCGGGAGCGCGGCGTGCGGTTCCTGCGAGTCCCCGACACCTATTACGAGGACGCCAAGCTCCGCGTGCCGGACCTTGACCTACCGTGGGAGGCCCTGCAGCGCCTGGGCATCCTCGTCGACCGCGATCAGGACGGCTACCTGCTCCAGGTCTTCACCGAGATGATCGGTGACCGTCCGACAGTGTTCTTCGAAGTGATCCAGCGCGAAGGGGCGAAGGGCTTCGGCGCCGGCAACTTCAAGGCGCTCTTCGAAGCGATCGAGCGCGAACAGGATCGCCGCGGCAACCTCTAGGCGGCCGGTCCGCGGGAGCCGGTGGGGCTCCGGCGTGCCACTGCGAGTCGGTGTATTCGGCGGGACCTTCGACCCGCCGCAGGTCGGTCACGTGCGCGCCGCGGTTCTCGCCAAGCAGCGCGCCGACCTCGACACGGTGCTCTGGGTCGTGGCCAAAGATCCCTGGCAGAAGGCCGGCGAGGTCCGGACCTCGGCGGAGGACCGGTTCGCAATGGTCCGCGCCTGCGTGGCCGCGCTCGACGGGCATCAAGCCTCGCGGATCGAACTCGACCGGCCAGGGCCGAGCTACACCATCGACACCCTGGAGCAGCTGCGGGCAGAGGGTTCCGCTTCGGAGATCCATCTGATCGTCGGACAAGACGTGGCGGACACCCTCGACAGCTGGCACCGCGCGGACGACGTCGCGGACCTATGCAAGCTGCTCGTCGTCGACCGCGACCCGCGTGACGTGTCGAGCACGGAGGTCCGGCGGCGGCTGGACGCGGGAGAGCCGATCGACGACCTCGTCCCCCTGCCGGTGATGCGCGAAATCGCCGAGCGCGGTCTGTACTCTCGGACCAGATGAGTCTCACCGAGACGAGGCCGGACGACCTCTCGGATCCCGAACCCTCCGACCTCGGCCTGGCCCTCCCGGCCGGCTCCGGAGCCCGCGCCATCCGGCGGCGCCGCAAGCGTCAGGAGCAGCGTCAGCGGCGTCTCGTGGCCCTCGCGGTGATCGTCGCTCTCGCCGGTTCAGCGGTGCTCATCGGCGCGCCGCACGTCGGCCGCCGAATCGCCGGCATCGAGGGAAACCGACCCCTTCCTCCGGCGGCACCTGTCGAGCCCCGCGTCCTTCTGGCCCACCGTCACCCCGACGGTTCGGCCCGTTCGCTCACGATCTTTTCCGACGGAGAGGATCAGAGCAGCATCGTGATGCTCCCGGCCGGGACGATGGCCGAGGTGCCCTCGCTGGGGTTGGAACCGCTGGGTCGCGCTCTCGAGGTGGGCGGTCCGACGCGGTTGGGCTCGACGGTGGAGAACCTCCTCGGCATCAACCTCTCTGAAGTCGTCGTGGTCGAAGACGCGGATCTCGTGGCCATTGCTTCACCCCTCGCTCCTCTAAGCGTCGAGGTCGCGGCGCGGGTCGAGCAGGTGGCGGAGGACGGGACAGTGGAGATCCTCTACGAGCCGGGGCGCCTGGACTTGAGTGCGGAGGAGGTACCCGCGTTCCTCACCGCCAAGGGCCGCGACACGGACCTGGCGATGCTCGCTCGTCATCAGAGCTTCTGGGAGTCGGTACTGGCGCGCCTCGCCGAGCCGGGCTCGCCAAAGCTGGGCGGTCCCCCCGCGATTGCCGACGTGCTCGAAGAGCTCGCCCTCGACGAAGGGGTGCGTGCCCGGTTGCTCCCTGTCACGCCGCTCGGTCAGGCCGACACGCTCGGCGTCGGAACTTCCGGCGGTGAGCTGTACCAAGTCTCGTCGGAGGAGCTCGAAAAGTTCCTGTCGTCGACGTTCCCCGGTGCGGAGGCGCCTGCGGATCGACCACAGGCGCAGGTGCTCAACGGCACCGGGGGAGTAGAGGTGACCGCTCACGCCGCGGAGCGCCTGGTGCCCGCCGGCATTCGAGTGGCGCTCACCGGTAACGCGCCCCGCTTCGATTACAAGACGACGCAGATCATCTTCTACGACGAGGCTCAGGAGGAGCTCGCGGTGAAGGCGCAGGAGGCCCTCGGTGTCGGGCGCCTGGTCCTCTCCCGCCGGCCGCTCGACGTGGTAGACGTGACGATCATCATTGGCGCAGATTTCAACGGCGGAGGGGCTCCGGCCCCGTCTCCCGAGCCCACCCGGCGGAGGACTTGAGTATTGGGGTCCCCAGCGCGTTGAGCCCCGCGGGCGCGTCCGTGGAGATCGTCGGCCTCGAGCTGGCGAGAATCGCCGCACGAGCGGCGGACGAGAAGACCGCCACCGACACGGTCGTGCTCGAAGTGGGAGAGGTTCTCGGGATCGCCGAGGCCTTCGTGATCACGTCCGCCGGCAACGAGCGTCTCGTGCGCACCATCGCGGAGGAGATCGAGAAGCAGGTGAAGGAAGCCGGTGGACCGGGTCCGCTGCGGGTCGAGGGCAAGAGCGATGCCCGGTGGATCCTCATGGACTACGGGGACATCGTGGTGCACGTCTTCCTCGAAGAAGCGAGGCATTACTACGACCTCGAGCGTCTCTGGGCCGACGCCCCCCGCTTCGACTGGCAGAGCTGACCGCGGCCAGCTCGCGTTGGCTAATCCGGAAGTTCGATAGGGGGGCCGTAGCGCAGGATGCCGAGACGGCGGGCGTACTCCTGCTCGTCGATCTCACCCTTGGCGAAGCGATCGGCCAGCACTCGCTCCGGGTCGGCCTTCGGGAGAGCCTCACGACGCTCGTACCACAGCGCCATGCACATGAGGGTGAACAGTCCTCCCAACGACAAAGCCAGGACGATGGCGAGCCGTAACACCGTCGAAAGGATAAGCCGCCGCGCACCACGATCGCTTTCCGTCGAACAGGGAGGTGACCCGTTATTGGTGGTCCCGGGTAGCGGTCACAGGGCCACGTCTCGCTCCTCGATGGCTTCGTGCGGGGCTGCCCGGGCGACTCTGCGATGTTCGACCAGGTTGAGCGTGACGACGATGGCGACGAGGACTGAGAGGGCAACGAGGCCGGTAACACGAGGAGCCACCGGTAGCAGTGCGATCACGATCACAGCCGCGCCGAGACGTGTCGTGGACCATTGCCGGAACATCCGGTATCGGGTGTAACCGAACGTTGCGAGATAGAGGGCCGTCCCGCCGAAGAGAAGCGACGCGACATCCAACTCCAGCGGCCTGTCGGCGTGGGCCACGATCTCAGCGAGACCGACCGCCAAGGCGATGATGCCCGCCAGCAGGAGTAGGTGGCCGTAGGAAAGAACCTCGCGAACGATGTCGGTTTGCACGGAGGCGGTGCTCAGTGCGTGACGGACCGCGCTCGCCGCGTACGCGAAATACACCCACCAGAGACCGCAGGCGAGCGCGAAGGCCAGGGCCACCGCAAGGACCTGCCGCCAATAGAGGTCCCCAGCCGACGCTGCGGGGCTCCCGATCGCAACGATCGATTCACCCAAAGCGATGATGACGAAGAGTCCGAACCGTTCGGGCAAATGGGAAGCGTCGAACTGCACCTTCACCAGTCTCTTTCGGAGAATCGTCGGAGTGGCGAGGTCGATGAACGCGGCCACCGCCCAGAGCCACACCCTCGCGGGGCCGTCAGCAATGCCGCCGGCCAGCAACAGCGGGCCGCTCACCAGGAGCCCGACGCTGAAATTGTTGGGGCTCATTCGCCAGCCCCGAAACACCACGGCCGCGAGGACGATCCGAAGTAGGAGGTATCCCGCGCCGAACACCACTCCGCGTTCGCCGAATGCCTCGACGACGCCCAAGGCCATGATCAGACTGCACAGGCCCACAGCGAAGATGCCGAGCCGCTCGAGCGGTGTATCGACCTCGGTGACGTTGGCGTGGATAGAGGTCCCTACCCAACCCCAGTAGATCGGGACGAACAGGATCAGCGCTCGGCCGACTCCAGCCCACGAGTGCTCCTCGTGCAGCAGCGCCGATACCTGCGTGATGGCAAAGACGAAGACCAGATCGAAGAACAGCTCTGCCCAGGTGACCCGCTTCTCGTCGGCCGCATCTCCAGAATCTCGTTCAGACGTGGACGGCCTCGCGATCCTCGAAGAGGTGAGGGGCCCAGCGAGCGATGTCCCTGCCGATTCGGCCGTTCGGCCAGTCGGCCTCGTAGTTGGCGAGTGAGATCCGTCGGACGTAACCGAAAGCGAGCCACTTCGGGTACTGATAGGGCCGCTCGAAGACCAGGTGATCTGACCAGGAGAACGGGAGCCGCCGGCGATCGATCCCGGCAATGTTCGACCAAGGAACGTCCATGCGCGGCAGGTGAAGGCCGGAGCTGTCGATGCGGAGCCAAGTCCGCTTCGCGCGCCGGGTGAGGAACCGAACGCAAATCGCCGAGACGAAGCCGAAGATCAAATACCAGGACCGCGCCGGTATCGCGAACGACAGCAGTACCGCGTCCAGCGCCAGGTCACGCCAGTGGAAGAGACGCGGGGGATAGGCGCTCACGGGCGATTTCTACTAGCTGGCGGCTACCTTCGCGGGGTGCGCGCCGAAGGTCTCCGGCGACACCCGGTGCTCGCAGGGGGTACCGCGCTCGGCGTCGTTGTGCTCGCGGCTGTCGGGTTCGTGCGGGGCGCACGGCTGACCATTCCCTATCTGTTGCTCGTGCTCGCAGGCGCGGTGTTGTTGGTTTTCAGTGAGCCGAAGGTTCGGTACTCCCGACTCGCCCTCGGGGGCCTCGCTGCGTGGGGGCTCATGCACCTCGCCGGCGGACTGATCGAGCTGGACGATGGCCGGCTTCTATACAACGTCGTGGTCGCCAGGTGGATCCACGTCGACAATGTCGTTCACCTGATCGGGTTCGGGAGCGCGGGCATCGCCACTTGGGAGGCGCTGTCGGCCTCGCTCGACCCGGCGAAGTTGTCAGCGCGCGCCTCGTTCTTCGTAGCGTGTCTGGCGGGAATGGGCCTCGGAGCCGCGAACGAAGTAGTGGAGTTCGCCTCGACCCATATCCTCGACGCCACGGGAGTAGGCGGCTTTCAGAACACCGGCCGCGACCTGGTCGCGAACCTCGTCGGGAGTGTGGCGGCGGGAGTCGTGTGCGCACGCCGCTCCGCACGATTCGAACCCGCTCGCTAGACGATTGTTGGTGGACCTGAGGGGATTCGAACCCCTGACCCCTTCCATGCCATGGAAGTGCGCTACCAACTGCGCCACAGGCCCTCGCGGGACAAATAAGACTACAGGACGCCCGAAAAGGTCCTGAGCGCCGGTCAAGCGCGTCCTACCATCACCCGATGGGTTACGACGTCCAGGAGGTGGAGCTGCGCTGGCAGGCGCGCTGGGCGACCGACGGCACGTACGAGGTGGAGAACAACGGGACCAAGCCCACCTACTACGTGCTGTGCATGTACCCCTATCCCTCGGGGCCGGCGCATCAAGGCCACGTGCGCAACTACACCTTCGGCGACCTGAACGTCCGCCATGCCCGCATGCGGGGCTACGACGTGCTGTCGCCGATCGGCTTCGACAGCTTCGGCCTGCCCGCCGAGAACGCGGCGATCAAGTCCGGCGCGCACCCACGGCCCTTCACCGACGCCCGGATCGAGGAGCTGAAGGCCTCCCTGAAGCGCCTGGGCGCGGTCTACGACTGGCGCCGCGAGGTCCGAAGCCACGACCCGCAGTACATCAAGTGGAACCAGTTCATCTTCCTGCGCTTCCTGGAAGCGGGCCTGGCCTACCGCGCCACGGCGCCGGTCAACTGGTGTCCCGGCTGCCAGACCGTACTGGCGAACGAGCAAGTGCTGTCCGACGGGACGTGCGAGCGGTCCGGCGATCTTGTCACCAAGCGTGAGCTGGAGCAGTGGTTCTTCCGCATCACGCAATACGCGGACGAACTGCTGGAGGGCCTGGACGAACTGGAGTGGCCCGAGCGCGTCAAGACCATGCAGCGCAACTGGATCGGACGTTCGGAGGGAGCGACCTTCCGCCTGGCCGTCGACGGGCGCGACGACGTCTCCATAGAGGTCTTCACGACCCGACCCGACACTTCGTTCGGCATGACCTATGTCGTCCTGGCGCCGGAGCATGAGCTGGTCGACCAGGTCACTACGCCCGAGCGCCGCGCTGCGGTCGACGCCTTCCGCGAAAGGGTCCGCAGCGCCACTGACATCGAGCGGCAGTCGACGGAGCAGACGGGGCGGGAACGCGGCGTCGACACCGGTGCGCGGGCGATCAATCCGTTCAACGGCCAATCCGTGCCGATCTATTTGGCCGACTACGTGCTGCCCGGCTACGGCACGGGAGCGATCATGGCCGTGCCCGCGCAGGACCAGCGCGATTGGGACTTCGCCCAAGCCTTCGACCTGCCCATCGTCCGCACCGTGCAGCCTCCGGATGATTGGGAGGGCGAGGCATACACCGGTGACGGTCCGGCCATCAACTCCGACTTCCTGGACGGGCTGGACGTCGCGCAGGCGAAGAAGCAAGCCATCGAATGGCTGGTTGCCAAGGGCATCGGTGAGGCGACGGTCAACTACCGCCTGCGCGACTGGCTGCTGAGTCGCCAACGTTTCTGGGGTTGCCCGATCCCGATCATCCACTGCCCCACGGACGGCGCGGTGCCGGTGCCGGACGACCAACTGCCCATCGTTGCCCCCGACGATGTCGAGTTCCTGCCGACGGGGGAGTCGCCGCTGCGCCTGCACGAAGGGTTCCTGCGCGCCGCGTGTCCGAAGTGCGGGGGACCCGCCATGCGGGAGACCGACACGATGGACACGTTCGTCGACTCGTCGTGGTACTTCCTGCGCTTCTGCTCGCCGTGGGAGGAGAACCGGCCCTTCGACCCCGAGATGACAAAGCGGTGGATGCCCGTCGACCAGTACATCGGTGGGATCGAGCACGCCATCCTGCACCTCCTGTACGCCCGCTTCTACACGCGGGCGCTCGCCGACGTCGGCATCGCGCCCAAGGAGCTGCGCGAACCTTTCCCGCGTTACGTCCCGCAGGGGATGATCCGCATGGACGGATCAAAGATGTCGAAGTCGAAGGGGAACCTGGTTGCGCCCGAGCAGTACTTCGAGTCGGTGGGCGCCGACGCGCTGCGTCTGTTCCACCTGTTCGTCGGCCCGCCCACGGACGACGTCGACTGGACGGACCAGACCGACGAAGTCATCGAAGGTTGCGGTCGCTTCCTCCAGCGGGTGTGGCGGCTCGGCACCGACGAAGTACAAGGTCCGGCCGCAATCGACCGCGACCCGACCGCCGAAGACTTGGAGATCGTCCGGGCCAGTCACCGGCTGATCGCCCGGATCGACGACAACTTCAGCCGCTGGTCCTACAACACCGCGGTCGCGGCAACCATGGAGTTTTCGAACACGCTGCACCGCTATATCGCTGAGGGGGCGCGGCGCGAGACGCTGGCCGAGGCCGTCGACACCCTGCTGCTGATGCTGGCACCGATGGCGCCTCACATCGCGGCCGAGCTGTGGGCCCACCGGCACGACGGAGCGCACATCCACGAGCAGCCTTGGCCGGAGGCCGACCCCGACCTGGTCGCCGTGACCACGGCGACACTGGTCGTACAGGTCAACGGCAAGGTGAAGGACCGCATCGAGGTCGACGCCGGCATCGACGAAGTCGAGGCGGAACGCATCGCCCGCGCTTCGGAGAAAGTTGCCGAGGCACTCAACGGCGGCGAAATCCGACGCGTCGTCGCCAAGCCCCCCCGCCTGGTGAATCTGGTTGTGGGTCCGCCGGCCTCCGGCTGACGACCATGCCTCTGGCGGCCGGGCACCCCAACCCGGCCGCGGCGGAGCGTGGGGCCCACCCACGGCCGCGCGCGGGCATGTAAAGCTCGACTCGATGAGTGACATAGAACGCATTGGGGTAGTGGGCGGCGGGCTGATGGGCAGTGGCATCGCCGAGGTGTGTGCATTCGCGGGACGCGACGTGCTGGTTCGCGAGATCGACACACCGATGATCGACGCGGCGCAGCGCCGGATCGAAAAGTCGATGACCCGGGCTGCCAAGGCTCGGGACCTCTCGGAAGCCGAGGTCGGCGAGGCGTTGGCGCGGATCAGTTACACCACGGACCTCAAGGACATGGCCGACCGTCAGCTCGTGGTCGAGGCCGTGATCGAGGCGGAGGAGGAGAAGCTGGCCGTCTTCTCCGACCTCGACAAGGTGATCGTCGACGACTCCGCCATCCTCGCCTCGAACACGTCATCCATCCCCATCATGAAGTTGGCCATGGCCACGGGCCGCCCTGGTCAGGTGATCGGTATCCACTTCTTCAACCCGGTGCCCCGCATGGGCCTGGTCGAGATCGTGACGTCACTTCTCACGAACGAGGACACCGAAGGACGTTCCGCCGAGTTCGCGACCCAGGTCCTCGCCAAGCAGGTCATCCGCTCGCAGGATCGGGCCGGCTTCATCGTCAACGCACTCTTGATCCCGTATCTGCTCTCCGCCATCCGCATGCTCGAGTCGGGCTTCGCCACCGCGGAGCACATCGACGTCGGCATGGTCGAGGGTTGCCACCACCCAATGGGCCCGCTGGCCCTGACCGACTTGATCGGCCTGGACACGACACTGGCGGTCGCGCAATCGCTCTACGAGGAATTCAAGGAGCCGCTCTACGCGCCGCCGCCCCTGTTGTCCCGCATGGTCGAAGCCGGCCTACTGGGCCGCAAGTCCGGCCGCGGCTTCTACACCTATGACGCCCGGTGAGGGTCCCGCCGGCTAGGTGCCGGCGAGGGTGGCGATGATGTCGGCTAGTTGGTCCGGGGTGGGATTCCAGGAGGAGTAGAAGCTGACGCGATCGATCACCCCGCCGTATCGCTTCGCAATAGCCGGCGCGACGTCGGCGGGGGAGTCGGCCACGATCGCGAATGCGTTCAGAACGTCGTCGTCGATCAACGCCGCCATCTGCACCCACTCGCCCTGCTTAGACAGCGTGTTCAGCTCGGTCTGCAGGTCGCCCCAGCCGTGGAGCTCGAGGACGGGTCGGTAGGCCGGGGTCGACCCGTAGAACGCAATCTGGTTTCGAACGAAGCCGTCGGCGGACTCGCGCTGCTTCTCGTCGTCGCCGGTCACGATGAACAGGGGGCCGACGACGTCGAGGTCCTCGAGCGACCGGCCCGCCTTGGCCGCGCCCTTCTCCAAGCCGGGCAACGTGACCTCACGGACGTAGCGCTCGGTGGTGAACGGGTGGATGAGGATGCCGTCGGTCACCTCACCCGCGACTGCGGTCATGAGGTCTCCGACCGCCGCCAAGTACACCTTCGGCGGACCGTTCGGGTTAGGGCCGGGGTTGAAGAAGGGCGTCATCAGCGTGTGGCTGTAGAAGTCGCCGCGGAAATCGAGCTTCGTTCCGTTGTTCCAGCAGTCCCAGATCGCTTGCAAGGCGGAGATGAATTCGCGCATGCGGGCCGCGGGCTTCGACCATGGCATCGAGAAGCGTCGTTCGATGTGGGGCTTTATCTGGCTGCCGAGGCCCAGGATGAACCGCCCGCCGGAGGCGCGGTGAATGTCGTTCGCGGTGGCGGCAGTGGTCATCGGATTCCGAGCGAACGCCACGACTATCTCGGTGATCAGGTCGATGGTCTCGGTTGCCTCGCCGGCCAGGAGCAAGGGCAAAAACGGATCGCTCCCGGTCTCCGCCGTGAAAACCCCGGAATAGCCGGCCGCTTCGGCGTCGGCAGCTCGCTGCGCCGCAGATTCGATTCCCCCGATGCCCGCATCCAGCTTCATTCCCGCAGCGTAGGCGGGCCCACTTGCGGGCGTACTTGGGCCGGCGGTACGCGCCCAAACACACCCGCAATGGGGCGAGCTTCCGAGTGGGCGTACTTGGGCCGGCGGTACGCGTCCAAGCACGCCCGCAATGGCGCGTTTACGCTGCGCCGCCATGTCGGAGCTTCCTGGGATCGACCAACCGGCGCTGGTGCCTTGGCTCCAGTCGAACGTCGACGGTCTTCGCGGCGCGCTGAAGTTCGAGCTCATCGCGGGTGGACGCTCGAACCTCACCTACCGGGTGACAGACGATCGCGGCCGCGAGGTCGTGCTCCGGCGACCGCCGGTGAGCGACGTGCTCGCCACGGCGCACGACATGGGTCGGGAACACCGCGTCATGGCTGCCCTCGCGCCAACTCCTGTGCCGGTTCCCGAGATGCTCACGTTCTGTGACGACCCGGAAGTGACCGGCGCGCCGTTCTACGTCATGGACTTCGTCGACGGTGCCATCGTGCGCGGACGCGCCGAAGCCGACGCGTTCCCCGCTGATGCTCGGGCCGCCATCGGTCCACGGATGATCGAGGTGTTGAGCGCGCTTCACGCGGTCGAGCCGAGCGAAGTGGGGTTGGGCGACCTGGGCCGACCTGATGGCTATCTCGACCGACAGTTGCGGCGCTGGTCCAAGCAAGTCGAGCAGTCGAAGACGCGTGACCTTCCGCTGCTCGAAGACGTGCACCGACGTCTCGCCGCGGCCGTGCCGCCGCAGGCCGAAACGAGGATCGTCCACGGCGACTACCGGCTCGACAATCTCGTGGCAGGGCCCGATGGGGAGGTACGGGCCGTCCTCGACTGGGAGCTCTGCACCCTCGGCGATCCCTTGGCCGATCTCGGACTTCTCATGGTCTATTGGTCGGACCCCGAGGACCCGTGGGCCGCGCTGGGCGCTGACGCGGCGACGCTCGCTCCAGGCTTCTCGTCCCGGGCGGATCTCAGGCAGGCCTATGAGCATTCGACCGGCCGAGACCTGTCCCAATTGGGCTTCTATGTGGCCTTCGGGTACTGGAAACTTGCCTGCATCCTCGAAGGCGTGCTCTCCCGATGGCGCCACGGAGCGATGGGCGACGACTTACGGAGCGCAGCCGACGACTTCGAAGAAGGGGTCGAACGACTGGCCGAGGCAGCCCATCGCGCCGCCGCGGAATTGGGCATCTGACCCAGCTACTTGCGCTGGAGGGGCGTAGGTGGTGGACTTGCGCTTGCGTTGGGGGGAGACGGGTGCGTCCGCCGTGCACCTGCCCCCCCGGCGCTCTATTTTTTGGCGCGTAGCCATCCCAACCCGGCCGCGTGGGGTTTTGGCAGCTGGGCGCTCCAACCCGGCCGCGTCAGAGCCTGGGGTCCGCCCACGCCCGCTCGGTAGCGGGACAAATTTCCCGACAGCTATGGGACGCCGCCCCATGACGCCGGGACGCCCGGCGGCGCATCCTCCAAGCGACAGCGCGCAATGGGTGCGCCGAACCGGGAGGGCTGAACAATGAACGGCAAGCGACTCATGATGGCGGGTCTCGGGACTTTCGCGGCGTGTGTTCTCGAAAGCATCCTCGGCAGGATTCTCTATGGAGATCAGATGGGGGGGATGGCCGAGGTCTTTCACTTCGGTCAGCTCATCCTGTTGGGGCTGAGTGTG
>DATLBX010000162.1:0-7677 GCA_035526705.1 Acidimicrobiales bacterium
CTCTAGTCAGCGCCTCCCGCGCCTTGTCCAGCAGCCGCTCGACCACCGCCCCATCCGGCACCGGCCGGCTCGAGGGTCGCGCCAGGACGGCGACAATCCCGCACATCGGGCTAAGGCTAGGAGGACAGCTCGGAGGTGACCGCCGAGACGAGCCGCTCGGCCGCTGATTCGGCCGTGGCGGAGGTAGGCGCCTCGACCATCACGCGCACGAGGGGCTCCGTACCGCTGGCTCGCAGAACCACGCGTCCGGTAGAACCGAGTTCGGCTTCCACCGATCGGACCTCATCCCAGACCTTGTCCGCCGACTCGAGCCGGGCCTCGTTTCCGTCGGCTACTCGCACGGAACGCAGCACCTGCGGCAGGCGGGTCATCGCACCCTTGGCCAACTCGGCCAGCGGCTCCCCGGCATCGGCCATGAGGCCGAGCAGAACAATGGCGGTGAGTAGGCCGTCGCCGGTGGTCGAGAGGTCGCCGAAGATGATGTGTCCGGACTGTTCTCCGCCCAGCTGATAGCCGCCTTCGTCCATGGCCTCGGAAACCCAGCGGTCGCCAACCGGCGTTTGGACGACCTTGACGCCGATCTTCTCCATGGCGATGTGGAAGCCGAGGTTCGTCATCACCGTCACGACGACCGTGTCATGGGCCAGCTGACCCCGACTCTTCCGATCCGCGGCGAACAGCGCCAGCATCCGGTCGCCGTCGATCAGCTCGCCTTCCTCGTCGACCGCGAGCACACGGTCCGCGTCCCCGTCGAACGCCAGCCCAACGGCCGCCCCCTCCTCGAGGACCGCCTCCTGGAGCGCCTGAGGAAACGTCGAGCCGCAGGAAGTGTTGATATTCGTGCCGTCTGGGCGGTCACAGAGCGCGCTCACATCAGCACCGAGGTCGCGCAGCACCCGCGGCGCCAGCTCGGACGCGGCGCCGTTGGCGCAGTCGAGTACGACGCGCAACGCACCGAGCTTCGGACCACCCAATACCGCGGTCAGATGGTTGACGTAGTTCTCGGCGGCGTCCGGGCGCTCCGACAGCGTGCCGACTTCGGACCCGATGCGTCCGGTGGCGGCCGCGACAGGAATCTGCAGCAGCTGCTGCAGCTCTGCCTCGACGCGCGCTTCGTCGTCGATGTTGAGCTTGCGCCCCCCCGGACCGAACAGCTTCACGCCGTTGTCCTCAGCCGGGTTGTGCGACGCGGAAATCACCGCGCCGGCTATGTCCCAGTGGCGAGCGAGAAAGGCGACGCCCGGAGTCGGCAGGACCCCCACGTCGATGGCGCTCGCGCCTTCCGCCGCCAGGCCGGCGGACAACGCCGCCTGGATCAGACCCCCGGAAAGACGGGTGTCGCGACCGATCGCATAGGGCTGCGGGCCGAGAGCCCGCGCCGTAGCGCGACCAAGCGCAAGCGCGACCTCCGCGGTCAACTCCGTCCCTACAGCGCCGCGCACCCCATCGGTGCCAAACCGCAAGTTAGGCCCTCCCCCAGTGATCGCCCGGACGGGCAGTGATCACCGCTTGGAGTACTGAGGTGCCTTGCGGGCCTTCTTGAGTCCGTACTTCTTGGACTCCTTCTCGCGCGAGTCGCGGGTGAGGAAGCCGTGCTTCTTCAACTCGCCACGCAGTTCCGGCTCGAGCTCGATCAGACCGCGAGCAATGCCGAGGCGCAACGCGCCGGCCTGGCCGGAGGTCCCGCCGCCGTGAATGGTGGCGTCGACGTCGTAGCGCTCGGTCGTGTTGGTGACCTTGAGGGCCTCGATGGCGAGCATGCACTGCGTCGCCGAGCCGAAGTACTCGTCCAGCGGACGCTTGTTGATCATTACCTTGCCGTCGCCCGGGGTCTCGGACGGACGCAGCCGCACGCGGGCGACCGCCTGCTTACGGCGACCGGTGGACTGGCAGAGGGGTGCGGGCATCTCGCTCCTGTTTCGGTACTTGGTCGATCAGACGGTTTCGGCGGCGTGCCGACCGCGCCGGAACTTCGCGTGGGCGATCTCGTAGGGCTGGGGCATCTGGGCGTCGTGCGGGTGCTCGGAGCTGCCGTAGACCTTGAGCTTTGCGCCCATCTGCCGGCCCAGGGTTCCCTTGGGCAGCATGCCGCGCACGGCGCGCCGGATGACTTCCTCCGGCCGCTTGGCGAGCAGGTCAGCGGTGCGGTCCACCTTGATACCGCCCGGGAAGCCCGAGTGGCGGTAGGCGACCTTCGTCTCGGCCTTGTCGGAGGTCAGCGCGATCTTGGAGGCGTTGATGACGACCACGTGGTCGCCCATGTCCATGTGCCGCGAGAAGGTGGGCTTGTGCTTGCCTCGCAGCAGGCGCGCCACCTCGGTGGCCAGGCGACCGAGGACGAGGCCATCGGCGTCGACCACGTGCCAGGCACGGGTGATGTCAGCAGGTTTTGGAGACCAGGTAGGCACGCGGAACCCTCTCGAATAGACGGCGTGCAGCGGTGTAAAGGATAGTCCATGCAGCCACATGGCTCCTCCGCCCTGCGGCTCGTCGCGGTGCGGCGGGCGACCCCACCCCCCGCCGCCCGGCCGGAGCGCCCGTCTAGGACCTTCAAGGCTTGTCCGCCTATCTTCGGGGGTCGTGATCAGCCTGGCGGAGATCGAAGACGCCCGTAAGCGGGTGGCCGGCGTAATCCGCCCGACGCCTGTCGATCACTCCGACTCTCTCTCGAAACTGTCCAGCCGGCCCATCACCATCAAGCCGGAACACCTGCAGCGGACAGGCTCCTTCAAGATTCGGGGCGCCTACAACCTGATCTCGCGCCTTACCGAGACCGAGGAGGTCGTCGCGGCCTCCGCCGGGAACCATGCCCAGGGGGTGGCCCTTGCCGCCCAGCTGACCGGCCACAAGTCGACCATCTTCATGCCGGCCAACGCTCCCCTGCCAAAACTCGCCGCAACCCGCGCTTACGGCGCAACCGTGCTGCAGGAGGGCGACGCGGTCGACGACTGCATCAAGGCGGCGAAGCGGTACGCGGAGAAGACCGGCGCTCTATACGTCCCCCCGTTCGACCATCCGCAGGTGATCGCCGGTCAGGGGACAGTCGGCCTCGAGCTGGCGGAGGAATGCCCCGAAGCGGAGGTCGTGGTGGTGCCGGTCGGCGGCGGCGGACTGATCGCCGGCATCGCCGCCGCACTGGCCCAGACGCGCCCCGGAGTTCGCGTGATCGGGGTCGAGCCGGACGGCGCGGCCTGCATGCGCGCCTCGATGGACGCGGGCGGGATCGTCGCGCTCGATGAGCTCACCACCATGGCCGACGGGGTGGCGGTGCGGTCGGTCTCCGACCTCACCCTCGAGCACGTAAGGGCCTTCGTCGACGATGTGGTGACAGTGACCGAGGAGGAAATCAGCCGCGCCGTGCTCCTCATGCTCGAGCGCTGCAAAGCGGTGGTGGAACCCGCGGGTGCAGTCGCGGTGGCTGCGTTGCTCGGAGGAAAGGTTTCCGGCGAAGGCGAGGCGGTGGCCGTGGTGTCGGGCGGCAATGTCGACCCGCTGCTGTTGATCCGGTTGATCGAGCACGGCCTGTCGGCCGCCGGCCGGTACCTCAACCTGCGCATCGTCGTCGACGACCGCCCCGGCGCGCTGGCCGCGTTGACCGCGGAAGTCGCGGAGTTGGGTCTCAACGTGGTGCAGGTCGAGCATCACCGTGCGGGTACTCGGCTCGGGCTGGACGAAGTGGAGGTCTTCCTGACTCTCGAGACGCGCGACCCCGACCATCGCGAAGAAGTAGTGACTCTGCTTTCGTCGAAGGGCTACCGGGTAACCCTCACGGGCTGAACGCTTACGCGGCAGCGGCGGTGACGAGCGGGAGCACGGGGGCGAAGGCCGGCTCCATCTGCCGGGCGTGCTCTTCGAGACAGGCCACCATCGCGTGGCAGGCGACCGCTTGTTCCTCCCGCGTCGGCTCCGCGGTTGTGACGTAGCGCTGTAGGAACAGCCCGGGCGCGAGAAGCAGGCGTGACCAAAGCGCGGTGCGGCGACGCGCCGCCAGGGTCAGAGCCTCGGCGGTGAACGCCAGCGCGGCCGCGCCGCCGATCAGCTGAGCCGCGCTCGAGAGACCCGAAAGCGCAATCCCGACGGCAGCCAGCGGGACCAGCAGGTTCGTGCCGCAACGCGGGTGCAACCGAGTCATCGCCAGAGCGGCGTCGACGTCGTTGGCGGGCGCGCCGGCCTCGAACGCGGCCGCGGCCTTGTGCTCAGCCCCGTGATAGCGCCACAGCGACCCCGGAGCCGCCTTGCGCACGATCGTCAGCGCAATGGCGCCGGAGGAGAGCGATAGCAGCGCCGACAACGGAGCAGGCAGACCGTCCGCCATCGGTCCCAGGCCGAAGAGCAGCCCGAGGGCGACGAGCTCGGTGGCAGCGAGGATGAATAGGAAGCGGCGGTTGCCCCCGTGGGCCCGGCCCCGGAAGAAGCCGCGACCAACGCCGAGGCGCAGACCCCCTGCCAAACCGGCCAGAACCCGCAGCCCCGGTACATGGCCCATTGGGGTCCGCGCTATGGCGCCGGTTTCCACCGTGCCGTCGGCGCGAGCGATGGCCCAGGCCAGCTTCGTACGCATCAGCACCCCGTCCGCCAATGCCTGCCCCCCAGGGCGAATCGCCCCAGCCTTGCTTGCCATGTCCGCCCCCGGATCTTCGAATTCAGACCATGGTGCCACGGAACCCGGAGATTCCCCCCGCAGGGACAGTGTCATTTGGCATATGCCCGGCCAAACCCGGCCAGGCGCCGGGGCCGCTCTACCGGCGCTTCTTGAAGGCCCGCCAGATGAGAAGGGCGACCACCGAGCCGAGGATCGAGCCGAGGAGGCGTGCCGGCTGCAGCGCGCCGTCCTCGGAATCGGCCCCGGTCAGCAGGTAGCCGAGAAAACCGCCGACGAAGCTACCCACGATTCCGAGCAGGATCGTCTGCGGGATCGTCATCGGGTCCTCACCGGGCACGAGCAGCCGGGCCAACGCTCCGGCGACGAGTCCGATGATTATGAGTGCAATAAGGAAACTGATCATGCGGCGTTCCTACCCCGTCGGGCCGTCCGAGTAGCGGACTTCCCACAAACAAAGCCCTTGCGGCGGCGCAGGCGATGGCGCCGCAGCTCGGTCGACAGCGCGCAGGACGACGCCCACGTCGGCTGCGGTACGTCGGCCGCGACCCACCTCGACCAGCAACCCGACTACTGATCGGACCATCTGATGGCAGAACGCATTGGCTTCGATCCAGAAGCTGAGGACGTCGTCGCCGTCGCGTTCCCACCGGGCGTCGATGACTCGTCGGGTCAGCTCGGCATCCGGCTCGGGGCGTCGACAGAAGGACGAGAAGTCGTGAGACCCGATCAACGGGTCACATGCGGCCTGCATGGCCCGGAAGTCCAGGGGCAGGGGCTCGGCCACATGCCACGTCGTGGCGGCAAGAAACGGATCCGGCGTCTCCCGGTTGAGCACGCGATATCGGTAGCGCCGCGCGGTGGCCGAGAAACGGGCGTGGAAATCTTCCGCGGCGGAAGACAGATCCCTCAGGACAATCTCCGGCGCGACCAATTTGTTGATGGAGCGGCTGAGAGCGACCAGATCGGTGTCGTCGCGCACGTCGAAGGAGATGACCTGTCCCCGGGCGTGAACGCCCTTGTCCGTCCGGCCCGCAATCGCGAGCTCGACCGGGTAACCGAGAACGCGCTGGAGCGCCGCCGTGATCGCGCCGCCCACCGTGCGCACGGATTCCTGTTGAGGTTGGGGCGCAAACCCCGAGAACGAACTTCCGAGGTAAGCGACCGTGGCGCGGACGCGCCGCGACGGCGCCGGAGGGGCTGGCGGTTCTGGGTCGAAGAGGGTCAGGCTTAGACGAACTCGATGCGCGCCATGGGGGCGTTGTCGCCCTGGCGCGGCCCGAGCTTCAGAATCCGCGTGTATCCGCCGGCGCGGTCCGCGTAGCGCGGGCCGATTTCGGCGAACAGCTTGTGCGCCATGTCGCGGTCGCGCATGAAGGAGATGACGTTGCGCTGGTTGGCAACGCCACCCTTGCGGGCCTTGGTGACGAGCTTCTCCATCACGGGACGCAGCGCCTTGGCGCGAGCCTCGGTTGTCACGAGGGCCTCAGCCGCGATCAGCGAGGCGCACAGGTTGCCCAACATCGCCTTCTGGTGTGCGGCGTCACCGCCGAGGCGCCTGCCCTTGGTGGGGGTTGCCGGCATCTCTGATCAGCCTCGGGTGCGCAGCGTGAGGCCGCGCTCGTCGAGCTTCTGGGTGACCTCGTCGAGCGACTTCTGGCCGAAGTTCGTGATGGCCAGGAGGTCGTCGGGCGTCTTCTGCATGAGTTCGCCGATGGTGTGCACCTGGGCGCGCTTGAGGCAGTTGGAAGGACGCTCGGTGAGCTCGAGCTCTTCGATGGGAAGGTCGAGATCGGGCGAGCCCGTCGTGGCGGTGGCAACTTCGCCGAGCTCGAGGCCCTGGGGCTCGTCGCTCATCGAAGCCACGAGACCCATCAGCTGCGACAGCGTGTCGCCGGCCGACGCGAGGGCCTCCTTCGGGGAGATGGCGCCGTCGGTCTCGATGTCGAGAAGCAGGCGGTCGTAGTTGGTGGACTGCTCGACGCGGGTCGGCTCGATGGAGAAGGCGACGCGACGGACCGGCGAGAAGATCGAGTCGACGGGAAGCACGCCGATCGTGGCCGACGTCTTGTTCTTGTCGGCCGGCGCGTAGCCGCGGCCGCGGTCGACCGTGATGTCGACAGCCAGACGACCCTTGCTGTTCAGCGTGGCGAGGTGCAGCTCGGGGTTGAGCACCTCGACATCCGCGGTGAGCTGGATGTCGGCTGCAGTGACTTCGGCCGGACCGCGCACGTCGAGGCGCAGGGTTACCGGCTCCTCGGACTCCGAGCGAAGCACCAGGTCCTTGAGGTTCAGGATGATGTCGGTGACGTCCTCCTTGACCCCCGCGAGGGTGGAGAACTCGTGTAGCGCGTCATCGAAGCGGACCTGGGTGACGGCCGCGCCAGGGATGGACGAGAGGAGGGTGCGGCGAAGCGAGTTGCCGATCGTGTGACCGAAGCCCGGCTCGAGAGGACCGATGGAAAAACGCTGCCGGTTGGATTCCTCTTCGTCGATGGCTTCGACGCTGGGGCGCTGGATGATGAGCATCTCTCTCCTTGATACGTGTTGAGTCGTAGGTGGGTCGGGCGGCGAAAGGGCTCCGGGCCCCCGCCAGTTGTCAGGCGAGGCGGTTACTTGGAGTAGAGCTCGACGATGAGCTGCTCACGCACGGGCAGGTCGATGTGCTCGCGCATGGGCAGGTCACGCACGGTGATCTCGTAGGACTTGGGGTCGCCGTCCAGCCAGGGCGGAACCTGCCGGTCGATCGTGTCCAGGTTGTGGCGCACGACGATCATCTGCCGTGCCTTCTCGTGAAGCGAAACGACGTCGCCCTTGCGCACGCGGTAGCTCGGGATGTCGACGCGCTTGCCGTTCACCAGGACGTGCTGGTGCCGGACCATCTGACGTGCCTGGTTACGGCTCGAAGCCCAACCGGCGCGGTAGATGATGTTGTCCAGCCGCAGCTCGAGCATGCGGAGAAGGTTCTCGCCGGTGATGCCCTGAGCGCGGTTCGCCTCTTCGTAGAGGTTGGCGAACTGCTTCTCGAGCACGCCGTAGATGCGACGGGCCTTCTGCTTCTCACGAAGCTGGCCGAG
>DATLBX010000163.1:0-8989 GCA_035526705.1 Acidimicrobiales bacterium
GGGATGGATCGGCGGCAGGTAGAGGATGTCGAAACCCATCTCAGCTATCGCCGGCAGGCGCTTGTCCGCGGTGCGGCGCAGTCCGCCCTCCGAGCGAGGGAACAACTCGTACCAGGCGCCGTAAAGAGCGCGCTCCCGGTCGACCCACAGCGGGTAGGGCTTGGTGCGCGTCAGTTCCTTGGAGGAGCCAGGCCCGGCGAGCAGGTCACCGATATCGGAGTCGAGCGTGTCGCGCAACCGATCCCAGGCGGAGAGGGACTCGTCGAGGAGGGCAGTGCGGGCCGCGGTCAAGGCCGGCTTGTCCTCCTTCGCCGCCTTGCGACCCCGCGCCGCGAGCAGCGCGGCAGCTTCGGCGAACTCCGCGGAGAGGTCCTGGCCCGCTCCCAACTTGGCAGTGACCTTGTGGCGCCATGTGGCGTAGGTGTCGGTCCAGGCTTCGATCACCATCTCGTGGGCGCCCAGTGCGCTGGCCTCGAGCGCCCCTTCCCACCGGTCATTCCCCACCAGTTGCAAAGGCGAGGCGGACCACTCTCCGTCCTTGTCCGTAGCCCGCCAACGGACCTGCGCGGCGAGAATGTCGTGGCCGTCCCGGAAGATGTCCGCGGATACAGGCACCACCTCGCCGACCACGGCCTTCGCCGGGTGACCCGAAGGCGTGGAGGGGCGGACCTCGGCGATGACTATCCGGCCGATCATCCATCCATTCTTCCCACTTGGCTCGACCAGTACCGACGGCCGGGCGGGGGGTGAGGTCCCCACGCGCCGGAGGAGGGCGGATCGGGGTGCCCGCCCGGGCAAAGACATGGCATAGGTTCTGGCGCCGTGCGCGCCGTCCGGACCTTCACGGTCCGCACCCCCCTACCTGCCGGTTTGGAGCCGCTGCGGGACCTGGCTGTGAATCTGCGTTGGTCCTGGGACGAGCGGACCCAGGCGCTGTTTGCGTCCATCGACCCGCGACGTTGGCCCCGAAACGCGGCGGGGCACGATCCCATCGCCCTCTTGGCCGAGGTCGGCGCGGCGCGGCTCCAGGCCCTGGCTGCCGACGAGGGCTTCGTCGCCGAAGTCCAGCGGGCCGCGGCGGATCTGCAGGGCTACCTGTCCCGCCCGGGATGGGCGCAGCCGGGCAGCGCCCTTCGGCGGGTGGCGTACTTCTCGCCGGAGTTCGGCATCTCCGAAGCGCTTCCGCAGTACTCCGGCGGCCTCGGGGTGCTCGCGGGCGACCACCTGAAGGCGGCCTCGGACCTCGGAATACCGCTGATCGGTGTGGGGCTCTTCTACCGCTACGGCTACTTCCGGCAGTTCCTCGATGCGGACGGCTGGCAGGACGAGCAGTACCCGCACCTCGATCCGCACGGCATGGCGCTGACCCTGGTGGACGGCGTACGAGTCGAAGTGGAGCTGGGCGATGCCGATCTGATCGCGCAGGTGTGGAAGGCGCAGGTCGGAAGGGTCAATCTCTATCTTCTCGACACCGACATCGAGGAGAACGACGCGGACGAGCGGCTCGTCACGGACCGGCTCTACGGCGGCGGGCCCGAGCACCGGATCCGCCAGGAGATCCTGCTCGGCATGGGCGGCCTTCGAGCCCTGCGCGCCATCGGCGAGGAGACCCAGGTGCTCCACACCAACGAAGGGCACGCCGGCTTCCTCACCCTGGAGCGGGTGCGCGAGCTGGTCACCGAGTCGGGGCTTTCACTGGCCGAGGCAGTCGAGGCGACGCGCGCCGCGACCATCTTCACCACGCACACTCCGGTGTCGGCGGGTATCGACCGCTTCCCGCGCGAGCTGATGGAGCGCTACTTCAAGCGCTGGGCCGCGGCCTGCGGCGTAAGCATCGACGAGCTGATGGCGCTCGGTCACGAAGAAGGCGAAGGGCCTGAAGCTCCGTTCAATATGGCGGTGCTCGGGCTGCGCATGTCCGGCCGCGCCAACGCGGTTTCGAAGCTCCACGCCCGCGTCACCCAGTCGATGTTCGCTTCGCTCTGGCCGCAGCTGTCGGAAGAAGAAGTGCCCGTTGCGCCCGTGACCAACGGCGTGCACTTCCCAACCTGGGTCGCTCCCGAAGTCGCCCAGCTGTTCCGCGACTCGATCGGCGAGGGATGGCCCTCCGCGGCGCAGGAGGACTGGGGCCGGGTCGAGCGTCTCGATGACGCGTCGGTCTGGGCAGCGCGGCGAGCAGGACGCGCCCGGCTGGTGGAAACGGCACGGCGCCGACACCGTCCCCCCGGACCACCGCCGCGACTCGACCCCGAGGCCTTGACGATCGGCTTCGCCCGCCGTTTCGCGCCGTACAAGCGGGCCACACTGCTGCTCTCTCAGCCAGAGCGGCTCCGCGCTCTGCTCTTGAATCCGCAATGCCCCGTGCAGTTGGTCTTCGGCGGCAAGGCTCATCCCGCGGACGACGCGGGCAAGCAGTTGATCCGCGCCATCGTCCACTTCTCCCGCGACCCTGAGGTGCGCGACCGCTTCGTGTTCGTCGAGGACTACGACATCGGTGTGGCGCGCGCCTTCTACCAAGGGGCCGACGTTTGGCTCAATACGCCGCGCCGTCCGATGGAGGCGTGCGGCACCAGTGGCGAGAAGGCCGCACTCAACGGCACGCTCAACCTGTCGATTCTCGATGGCTGGTGGGACGAGATGTACGAGTCGACGGAGATGGGCCGGAGCAATGGGTGGGCGATCGACTCGGCGGAGTACGAACCCGACGAAGCCCGCCGCGACGAGCACGAGGCGAACAGCCTGTTCGTTCTGCTCGAGCACGAGGTCGTGCCTCTCTTCTACGACCGGCCCGCGCCGGACGCGCCGCCGCCCGGTTGGTGCGCCAAAGTACGCGACGCCTGGGCCTCGCTAGGGCCGAAGGTCTCCGCAGCCCGGATGGTGCGGGAGTACACGGAGGGGCTCTACGAGCCGACCGCGCAGCGGGTCGACCGGCTCAGCGCAGACGGCTACGGGCAGGCCCGATCGCTCAGTGAATGGAAGCGACGGGTGGTCGCATCGTGGGATCAGGTTCAGGTGCTCGAGGTAGCGAGCGAGGATTCTGCACTCGACCTGGGCGGCGAGCGGCAGGTGGAAGCAAGGGTGGCGCTGGGTGACCTCGCACCGTCGGACGTCGTTGTCCAGGCCGTGCACGGCACCGTGGGCGCCGGCGCGGAGCTGTCGCCGGAGGGCGCGCCGATGGCGTTGACCCACAGCGGCGAGCAGGACGGGCTACACCTCTACCGCGGCTCGATCACCGGCGCGCGGTCAGGCCGTTACGGGATCGGCATTCGCGTCGTCCCCGGCCACCCGGACCTGGCGCATCCCCTGGAGCTGGGCGTCGCCACCTGGGCCGAGCCGAGCGACCCCTAGGACTTCTACTTAGCTCGCTTACTTGCCTACGAACTTGGCCTTGCCGGGGCCTTGTTCGAGGAACGACTTGATTCCGATCTTGGCGTCTTCGGTGCGGAAGGCCTTCACGAAGACCTGCGCTTCGAGGTCGAGACCCTTGTCGAGGGGTTGCTCCAAGCCCTCGTCGACGGCCTGCTTGATCAGGCCCTGAGCGATCACCGCGCCGCGGCCCAGTTGGGCACCCCACGTGCAGGCTTCCTCGAGGACCTTGTCGTCGGCCACGACGCGGTCGGCGAGACCGATGGCAAGAGCCTCCTCCGGCTTCACGTGGCGTCCGGTGAACATCAGGTCCTTCGCACGCGCCGCGCCGATGAGTCGTGGCAGGCGCTGCGTGCCTCCGCCGCCGGGCAGGATGCCGAGCTGCACCTCGGGCAGCCCTATCTTGGCGCCCTCCCCCATCACGCGGAAGTCGCATGCCAGCGCGAGCTCGCAGCCACCGCCCAACGCGTAGCCGTTGATCGCGGCGATGACCGCGCGCGGAAACGCGGCCAGCACGTCGAGCGCCTCCCGGAAGCCGACTCCGATGTCACCGCCGGACGCGCCACCGAACTGGGTGATGTCGGCGCCCGCGGCAAAAATGCGCTCGCCGCCCCACACCACGACCGCGCCCGGCGGATCGGCCTCGAGTTCCTTCACGATGGCGTGCAGCTGGTTCAGCACGTCGCCGCTGATCGCGTTCATCTTCGGGCGGTCGAGCCGGATCACCGCCACGCCCCCGCCCCCATCGGGATCCGGGCGGCGCTCGACGCTTACAAAGGTCTCGGTCGTGGTCTCGGTGTCGGCCATGGCGGCAAACTACGCGAACTTCGGTTCGGCGACCGCGCCGAGCGCGTTTCAGGAACCGAAGTCGACGAGGATTTGGTCGGCGGCGGAGTGCGGGTCGAGCTGGCGGGCGGACATCTGAGTGCGCAGGTTGTCGAAGCGGGACTCGCCCACCGTCTCCAGCGCCTTGAGTTCCAGTCGCCTCGCGACGATCTCGGCCAGCTCGTCGGTCAGCCGCTTGGCGCGGCGATCGGCCAGCTCGCCCGACTTGTCGAGCGTCCGCCTGTGGTCGGCGACGACGTCGACGAGGCCAGGCACGCCTTCACCGGTTTGGCCGACAGTGCGCAGGATGGGCGGGCGCCACACCGGCCACATCGTCTGGTCGAGCGCCCAGTTGAGGTCGCGCTCCACCTCGTCGGCTCCGGGCCGATCGGATTTGTTGATGACGAAGATGTCGGCGACTTCGATCAGTCCCGCTTTGTTGGCCTGAATTGCGTCGCCCCATCCCGGGTTCACAACCACGACGGTGGTGTCGGCGGCGCCGGCGACTTCGATCTCGACCTGGCCGACGCCGACCGTTTCGATGATTACGAGTGGAAAGCCCGACGCGTCGAGGACGCGGATGGCTTCGGGAGTCGCGAGGGCGAGTCCGCCGAGATGGCCGCGACTGGCCATCGACCGGATGAACACGCCGGCGTCGGTCGCATGATCCTGCATGCGGACGCGGTCGCCGAGGAACGCGCCGCCCGACCGCGGCGACGACGGGTCGACGGCCAGAACCGCCACTTGCGAGTCCGCGTCCTTGCGGACGTGGCGAATGATCTGGTCGGTGAGGGTGGACTTGCCTGCGCCCGGCGCGCCGGTGATGCCGACCGTGTGGGCCGCGCCGCCGTGCGGGAAGGCCAGCCGGGAGACCTCGCGGGCCTGGTCGCCGCCGCGTTCGACGAGTGACAGGAGCCGGGCCAGCGCGAGACGGTCGCCGGCTACCGCCGCGTCGACGAGCTCAGGTACCGGTCTCTGCCGCATGGCCCGCCGACCCTAATGGGGCGGATGGTTGCTACTGCGCTACCAGATGTCGTCTTGGACGTCGTAGTCGATGCCCTTGGCCCGGACCTTCACCAGGCCCGGCACGCGGTCGGTGAGGATGCGCTCCACCCCCTGCTTGAGGGTTATGGAGGACATGGGACAACCCACGCAGGCACCGATCAACTCGATGTCGACGACGCCCTCCTCTGCCCTCAACTCGTGAACGATCATGTCGCCGCCGTCCATCTGGATCGCCGGGCGAATCGCCTCGACCGCCGCGTCGAGCGCGACGCGCATCAGCTGTTCGTCGGTGATATCGCCGGCGTCGAGCTCGGCTTCCAGCTCCGCGTCGGCCGCGGCGTCGTCGTACGCGTCCTCGTCGAACTCCGGCGTCAGCTGGGCTGCCGCAGCCGCGTCGACAGACTGCGGCTTCGGTTCGATCTGGACGGGCGCCTCGGTGCTCACGGACTCCATGTTCCCATCAACGCCCGGACTGCGCTGCAACTTCCCCTGAGTCCGGCACCCTCAGGCACGAACCCGCGTCACGTCCGCGCCCAGCTTGCGGAGGGAGCCGGCCAGGTCTTCGTATCCCCGCTCCACGTGGTCGGCTCCGGCGACGGTGGTCTCACCCTCGGCGGCGAGTCCGGCTACCACCAGGGCCGCGCCGGCTCGGAGGTCGGACGCCCGAACGGGCGCCCCGGAGAGCCGAGGCACCCCGCGGATGACGGCGTGGTGTCCCTCGACGCGAATCTCCGCACCCATCCGGCCCAGTTCCTGGGTGTAGCGGTAGCGGTTGCCCATGTAGATGTTCTCGGTGACGATGCCGACGCCGTCGGCAACGCAGAGCATCGCCACCAGCAGCGGCTTGTAATCGGTGGCCAGTCCCGGGTAGGGCATCGTCGCCAGGTCGGCCGACGTGAGGCGTTCGGGTGCTTGGGCCCAGAGCCCGTCGGTGGTCTGCGCTATGCGCATGCCCATCGCCGCCAGCTTCTCGATGAGCAGTTCCATGTGATCGGCCCGCGCGCCCTCGAGAGTGATCTCGCCTCCGGCCAGTCCGAGCGCGGCGAGATAGGTCATCGCCTCGATTCGATCGGGGATGGCCTGGTGGTCGGCGGGGTGCAACTCGTCGACCCCTTCGATCTCGATAGTCGACGTGCCCGCGCCGAGCACATGGGCGCCCATCTTGTTGAGGAACGCGGCGAGGTCGGCGATCTCCGGTTCGCGCGCCGCGTTCTCGATGACGGTCTGACCCTTGGCCCGGACCGCGGCAAGCATCGCGTTCTCCGTCGCGCCGACGCTGGGGAACTCGAGGACGATGCGCGTTCCCAACAGTTGTTCTGCCCGGGCCTCGATGAATCCGTGCGACATCTCGAATGTCGCGCCGAGCAGCTCCAAGCCCCGGAGGTGCATGTCGATGGGGCGGACGCCGAAGTCGTCGCCGCCGGGGAGGGCGACCTTGGCGCGGCCGAAGCGGGCGAGGAGCGGACCGAGCACGACGATAGAGGCGCGCATGCGCTCCACGAGCTCCCAGGGCGCCTCGGGAATGCAGTCGGAAGAACGGTGGATGTCGAGATCGTGTCCCCTGCGCTTGACGTCGACCCCCATCGAGGTGAGCAGGTCGGCCATGGTCTCGACGTCCGCGATCTGCGGCACGTTGGAGAGCTTGAAGTCCCCCTCGGTGAGGAGGGTGGCGGCCATGAGCTTCAAGACCGAGTTCTTCGCGCCGCCGACGCGCACCGACCCCGAAAGGGGCGCGCCCGGTCGCACGACGAATCTGTCTTGAAAATCCTCTTGCATGTCGCACCTATCATCGCCGCTCGTGCGAGCCGTCCGCACTGGGACGGTGACCGTCGACGAACTCCCCGGGTTGCTTGCACCGCGCCGTGGTGTCGTCGACGAGCGCGAGGCAGGCGAGGGTGTGTTCGAGGCCGAGCGCGGTCCGGTTGCTTCATACCGGCGATCCATCGAGGTAGTCGAGCGGGCGGCGGAATCGGTGACGGTGCGTCAGGAGGTGCAGTTCCGGGTAGCCATCCCGTACTGGGGGTGGATCTTCCACCTCCCGATGTCGCGCGAGCTCGGCAAGATCGGGCGGGCGCACCGGCGGCCCTGGTGGGCTCCGCCGGACACCTTCGACGATCGGTCGGCACTCGTCCTCGGGTGTCTGGCCACCCTGTCGCTGATCACGGGCATGACCGGCGTGCTGCTCTCGCAGACGCTCACGTTCGCCGCCGATCAGTTCGGCGCGGGGACGCGCGCCCAGGGCTTTGCCACGGCGGCGGCGCGCATGGACGTCGTGGTGGCGATCGCACTGGTCGCGGCCGCCGACCGGAAGGGACGGCGCAGGATCGTCGTGTTGGCGGCGGTGTTGGCGTGCGGGATGACCGTTGCCGGCGCGCTGAGCCCGAACATCTTCGCCTTCGCCGGCACGCAGTTGGTAGCGCGGGGGTCCGCGACCGCGCTGGCCTTGGCGCTAGGGATCATGGCCGCAGAGGAGGTGCCGGCGGGGTCACGCGCCTACGCCATCTCGATCCTCTCGGTGACCGCAGCGTTGGGTGCGGGGCTACCGGTGTCGTTGCTGTTCGTGGCGGACCTGAGCCCGGGGGGATGGCGGATCCTCTTCGCATTGGCCGCGCTCGGAATTCCGGTCGCCGTCTCGGTGGCGCGCCGGCTGCCGGAGTCGCGACGCTTCGACCAACCCCACGTCGAGGCTCCGATGGGAGGACACGGGGGGCGGTTCTGGCTGCTGGCCGTTTCCGGACTGTTGCTTGCCGTCTTCCTGGCGCCGGCCAGCCAGTTCACCAACGAGTTCCTGCGCGAGGAGCGCCACTTCTCCGCCGGTGCTATCTCGCTCTTCACGATCCTCACCAACATGCCGGGAGGCATCGGAATCGTCGTAGGCGGATACCTCGCGGACGTCAGGGGGCGACGCATCGTCGGCGCCGTCGGACTGATCGGGGGTGTCGGCGCGACTGTCGCCATGTTCTTCTCGACCGGGTGGCCGCTGTGGGCGTGGTCCATCGTGGGGTCGGTGGTCGGTTCGATGACCGTGCCCGCGCTGGGGGTCTACGGACCCGAGCTCTTCCCCACCTCGCTGCGCGGCAAGGCAAATGGAGTGATCGGCGGACTGGGCCGCATCGGCAGCGTGGTCGGCCTCGTATCGATCGGCTTCCTGGCCACCACCTTCGGCGGACTCGCCCCCGCGTTGCTGGTGCTGTCGAGCGGGCCCGCGCTGGTGGCCATCCTCGTACTGGTCGCCTATCCCGAAACCGCCCGCCTCGAACTGGAAGACCTGAATCCCGAAGACCGCCAGGCCGCCGCGGAATAGCCCGGCACCGGAAAGCCTTCTATGACCGGCCGAACCGGATCGAAGGAGGATCGCCATGAACGAACAGGAGCGCGCTCGTGCTGCCGAACTGCTCAGCCACCTGGACGAGCGCGCTCGTCAGATCGTCTCCCTGCGTTTCGCGTTGGATGGAAGTGCAGAACCCCGGACGCTCAAGGAAGTCGCCGACCTCCTGGGTTGCTCGGAGGGCGCGGTACGCGAGGAGGAGGCCGCTGCGTTCGCCACCATCCGCCGGCGGATGACCGAAGCGGACTCCTGAGACGATCAGACGGGCGGATCCGGAAGCGAGCGAATCAGTTCGCGTGGGGGTGACGTGGAGCGCACACGGCCCTCGCCGACCGCGGCATTCAGCTTGGCGTCGAGCCGGTCGCGAATGGCAAACAGTTCGGCGATCGCGTCGCCGTCGATCGGGATCTCCAACCCCTGAACCGCGGCGCGCAACGCATCGAACATGTGACCATTATCCGGACG